>CAISEY010000072.1 GCA_903884435.1 uncultured Hyphomicrobiales bacterium
CGTGTTCGCGCGGCTGGGCGAGGAAGCGGCCGCGGCGCGGGCCGAGGCCCTGGCCCGCAAGAAGAAGGGGGGGCAGACATGACCACGCACTGCGTCACCCCGCGGATGCGCCCGCTCTCGCCGCGAAAGAGCGGCATCTTTTGCGTGCTCGACGTGGGCACTTCGAAAGTCGTCTGCCTGATCGCCCGGCTCATGCCGATGGAAGGGTCCGAGGTTCTGCGCGGGCGCACGCACGCCTGCCGCGTCCTTGGCATCGGCCACCAGCAGTCGCGCGGCATCAAGGGCGGCGCCGTCGTCGACATGGAAGCGGCGGAAAACGCCATCCGGCTCGCGGTGGACGCCGCCGAACGCATGGCGCGGGTGCGCGTCGAGCGCGTCATCGTCAACATCACCGGCGGGCGGCCCGGCTCGCAACTGTTCGAGGCGCGGGTCAATGTCGCGGGCCGGCCCGTGACGGACGCCGACACCCACCGGGTTCTCGAGGCGGCGGCCTCGCGCACCGCCCGCCAGGGCCGCGCGGTGCTGCATTCCCTGCCCAATGGTTTCTCGCTCGACGCGACGAAGGGCATTCGCGCTCCCCAGGGCATGATCGGCGACGAACTCGGCGCCACGATGCATGTCGCCTCCTGCGACGTGGCGGCGGCGCGCAATCTGATGCTCGCGGTCGAGCGCTGCCATCTCGACGTCGAGACCATGGTGGCGACGCCCTACGCGTCGGGCCTCGCCGCGCTCGTCGACGACGAGGCGGAGACCGGCGCGGCGGTCGTCGATCTCGGCGGCGGCACCACCTCGATCGCGGTGTTCAGCGACGGCCACCTCGTCCACACCGACGCGGTCGCGGTCGGCGGCGGCCACGTCACGATGGACGTGGCGCGCGGCCTGACCATCCGGGTCTCCGACGCCGAGCGTCTGAAGGCCTTTCACGGCGCCTGCACGTCTTCGGCGTCGGACGACCGCGAGACGCTGTCCATCGCCCAGGCCGGCGACGACGCCGGCGAATCCACGCAAATTCCGCGCTCGCGGCTCGTCTCCATCATCCGCCCGAGGGTCGAGGAAACGCTCGAACTCGTGCGCGACCGGCTGAAGGCGGCGGGTTTCGCGCCACAGGCGGGTCGCCGGCTGGTGCTGACGGGCGGCGCGAGCCAGCTCACCGGCCTCGCCGACGCGGCGCGGCGGATCGTTTCCCCGCATGTGCGGATCGGGCGCCCGCTGGGCATTCAGGGCCTGCCGGAGGCGGCGCGAAGCCCGGCCTTCGCGGCGGCCGCCGGCCTGCTCGTCTACCCGCAGGTGGCGGGCGTCGAACATTTCGAACCCCGCCGCTCCGGCGGCTTCCTGGCGACCGGAACGGACGGCTACATCGCCCGCGTCGGACGCTGGCTGAAGGACAGTTTCTAGCCGCCGCCACGCGGCCGGGACGCGGCGGTCCCGGACGCGAGACGGCCAACATCAAACCGGGCGCACAATAAACGTCCACAAGTCGAGAGGCCAAAATGACGATCAATCTCAAAGCCCCGGAGTTGCGTGAACTCAAGCCGCGCCTGATGGTGTTCGGCGTCGGCGGCGCCGGCTGCAACGCGGTCAACAACATGATCGTGTCGGGTCTGACCGGGGTGGACTTCATCGTCGCCAACACCGACGCGCAGGCCCTCACGGATTCGAAGGCCGACCGCATCATCCAGATGGGCCTGCAAGTCACCGAGGGGCTCGGCGCCGGCGCCCAGCCGGAAATCGGCCGCGCCGCCGCCGAGGAAGCCATCGAGGAAATCCGCGATCATCTCGCCGGAGCGCACATGTGCTTCGTGACGGCGGGCATGGGCGGCGGCACCGGCACGGGCGCCGCGCCCGTCGTGGCGCAGACCGCGCGCGAAATGGGCATTCTCACCGTCGGCGTCGTGACCAAGCCCTTCCAGTTCGAGGGCGCGCGGCGGATGCGCGTCGCCGAGGCGGGCATTCTCGAATTGACCAAGAGCGTCGACACGCTGATCGTCATTCCGAACCAGAACCTGTTCCGGGTCGCCAACGAGCGCACCACCTTCGCCGACGCCTTCGCCATGGCCGACCAGGTGCTGCATTCGGGCGTCGCCTCGATCACCGACCTGATGGTCAAGAAGGGGCTCGTCAATCTCGACTTCGCCGACGTGCGCTCGGTCATTCGCGACATGGGCAAGTCGATGATGGGCACGGGCGAGGCCTCCGGCGACAAGCGCGCGATCCAGGCCGCCGAGGCCGCCATCGCCAATCCGCTGCTCGACGAAGTCTCCATGAAGGGCGCCCGCGGCCTGCTGATCTCGATCACCGGCGGCAACGACATGACGCTTTATGAAGTCGACGAGGCGGCCAGCCGCATCCGTCAGGAAGTCGACGACGAGGCCAACATCATCCTCGGCGCGACCTTCGACGAGAGCCTCGAGGGCATCATCCGCGTGTCCGTCGTGGCGACCGGCATCGACAAGTCGATGCAGCGCCAGGAAATGGACAGCGCCGAAATCCGCATCGCCGAGGCGACGCAGCGCCTGCGCGCCCAGGCCGCGGCCGCCCAGCAGGCCCGCGCTACCGTTGTCGCTCCCGCGGCCCCGGCGCCCGCGCCGGTGGTCGCCGAACAGCACGAACCGGAGCCGCAGCCGGTTTATCAGGCGCCCGCGCCCGTCCAGGCCCCCCGCCAGTACGCCGCCGCGCCGCAGGCGCCGAGGCAACAGGAGGCCCAGGCCGAGCACGAGGTCTTCATCCAGCCCGTCCGTCAGGCCCCCGTCCAGTACGTCGAGCAGCGGGAAGCGCCGCGCCGCGCCGAGTTCCAGCCGCAATCCGGCCCCTTCATCCCCCCGGCGCCGGAACAGCCCGTTCGCGCGCCCAGGATGCCGACCGTCGATGAACTGCCGTTGCCCGCGCAGAACCAGATCCGGGCGCAGCGCGGCGGACCTCAGCAGGCCGACACGATGGAAACGAAGCGCCGCACCCTGCTCGAGCGCCTCGCCGGATTCAGCAAGGCGCGGCAGGAAGAGCCGGCCCCGCAGATCCGTCGTCCCGCGCCGGCCCAGCCGCCGCAGCAGGCCGCGCGCCCGGTCCAGCAGCCCGGCGGAGACTTCCAGTCCGACTACGCCAAGCGGCCGGGCTTCGCGCCGCAGCCGCGCCAGCCGGCCCATCTCGACCCGCATGGCCGCGTTTCGCCGCCGCAAAGGGCCCACGAGGAAGAACAACTCGAAATTCCGGCGTTCCTGCGCCGGCAGTCGAGCTGAGGCCCGCGCGAGAGTGGCCCATCACCGAGGCGTCCGGGAAACCGGGCGCCTTAATTATTTGAAATTGCTTAATTATTGTTCCATTTTTGGAAAATGGCCAATTTCCCGGAGATTGTAACAAGGAGTAAGAAACCGTGATTTGGCCGGGCGGTTCGGCGGGCGTATCTTGCTGCATCGCGGGATTCGCGGGGCGACTCACGGGTTCCGGAAATCGATTTGAGACTTGATTTCAGGTTGGGTTGACAGGTGTCCGCGGCCGCGCCGCGGCAAGGTCCAGAACTGGAGTACCGATGCCGGTCACAAGGCAAACCACACTGCGCGCGCGGGCCATCGTTTCTGGCGCCGGCGTCCATTCGAATTCTCCCGTGCGGATGATTCTTCATCCGGCGGACCCCGATTCCGGGATTTGTTTCCTTCGCACCTGGCTTCCGGGCGGTGAAGAGCGGATGATCTCGGCGCGCTGGTCCGAAGTCAGTCTGACAGAGCTTTGCACCGTCATCGGGCGACAGGATGGCGCGACCGTGGCGACGGTGGAGCATTTGCTCGCGGCGCTCTCGGGGCTTGGCGTCGACAACGCGCTCGTCGAGATCGACGGCCCGGAAGTGCCGATCATGGACGGTTCGGCGGCGGATTTCGTCGCGGCGATCGACCGGGCGGGCGTCGTCCAGCAGCCGGCGTTCCGCCGGAGCATCAAGATTCTCAAGCCCGTGCGGGTCGAGCATGGCCGGGCTTTTTCGGAACTGCGTCCGGCGGACCAGGGTTTCCGTCTCGAAGTCGAAATTGATTTTGCCTCCGGCATCATAGGGCGGCAGAAAAAGGTCATCGACCTCACCCCCGATTCGTTCCGCCGGGATCTGTCGCGCGCCCGCACGTTCGGGTTCATCCATGATGTCGAGCGTCTCTGGAAGGCCGGGTTCGCGCTTGGCGCGTCGCTCGAAAACACCGTGGCGCTCGACGACGAGCGCGTGCTCAATCCGGGCGGCCTGCGGTTCGGCGACGAATTCGTCCGCCACAAGACCCTCGACGCGGTGGGAGATCTCGCGCTCGCGGGTTCGCCGATGATCGGCGCCTACCGCTCGTTTTGCGGCGGCCACAAGATGAACGTCGCGGTGCTGGAGGCGTTGTTCTCCGACCGCGCCGCCTGGGCCTGGAGCGACGCGCAGCCAAGACGCGAAGCGGCGCCGGTCTATTTCGGCGCGCGGCAGGCGATGACGGCGAACTAGGTTCCGTCCGTCGCGCTGGCGCCACATTTACTGTTTCACCTGGGCTTGCCCGGCGCCAGTGGCGTCGGGACAACGTTTGGGTTAAGGAACTGTCCCGGTTCGCTGGCCGGGCGGCCGGTGAACGGCGAGAAACGGCGGCGGGGCCCGAGAGTTCGCATGATGGCAAGGTTCATGTTCAAGTTTTCGAGGCTGGCGCTCGTCGCGGCGGTTTGCGCGCCGGCGGCGGCCTGTTCCACGCTCGAGGGTCTCAATCCCTTCGGCGGCGAAAAATACGAAACCAAGCTGTTGCCGGAAGAGCCCGCCGACCAGATGTACGACCAGGGGCTCGCGCGGCTCGCCAAGGGCGACACCGATGGCGCGGCCAAGAAATTCTCCGAACTCGACAAGCAGCATCCCTTCACCGCTGACTCGCGCAAGGGCATGATCATGACGACCTACGCCCAGTATCAGGGCGGCAATTACGACGACGCGATCGGGACCGCTCAGCGTTACGTCAATTTGTATCCGTCCTCACCCGACGCGCCCTACGCCATGTATCTGGCGGCGATGTCCTATTACAACCAGGTTCCCGACATTTCGCGCGATCAGGACCGGGCCGAGAAGGCCGTGGTCATGTTCAACCAGCTCATCCAGAAATATCCGAAGTCCGAATACGTCGAGGACTCGAAGTTCAAGGTCCAGGTGATGCGGGACCAGCTTGGCGGCAAGGAAATGTCCGTCGGGCGCTATTATCTCGGACGCCGCAATTACCAGGCGGCGATCAACCGCTTTCGCGAAGTCGTCGGAAAGTACCAGACGACCCGGCACGTCGAGGAGGCCCTGTATCGGCTGACCGAGGCCTACATGGGCCTCGGCATCACCCACGAGGCGCAGACGGCCGCCGCGATTCTCGGCCACAACTACCCGGACAGCGAGTGGTACAGGGACGCCTTCAAGCTGCTCGCGGCCGGCGGCGTCGCGCCGAACGAAACCCAGGGCTCCTGGCTGTCCCGCCTCTTCAAAAGGACCGGCTGAGCGCGCCCGAGCCATGCTCGTCCAGCTTTCGATCCGTGACATCGTTCTGATCGATCGGCTCGATCTTGGCCTCGCGGACGGGCTGACCATCCTCACGGGCGAGACCGGCGCCGGCAAGTCCATCCTGCTCGACGCTTTCGCGCTGGCGCTGGGCGCGCGCGGCGACGGCTCCCTCGTGCGCGAGGGCCAGCCGCAGGGCCAGGTGACGGCGGCCTTCGATCTCGACATGAACCACGGCGCGCGCGACATCGCGCGCGGCAACGGTCTCGACGTCGATGGCGATCTCATCCTGCGCCGCGTGCAGATGGCGGACGGCCGCACGCGCGCCTTCGTCAACGACCAGCCTGTGAGCGCGCAAATCCTGCGCGAGATCGGCGCGGCGCTCGTCGAAATCCACGGCCAGCACGACGACCGGGCGCTCGTCGATCCGACGCGCCATCGCGCGCTGATCGACGCCTTCGGCGGGCTCGGGCCCGAGGTGGCGCGCACGCGGGAGGCGCACGCGGCCTGGCGCGCCGCGCGGGACGAACTCGCGGCGGAGGAGGCGCGCGTCGCCTGCGCCCGCGCCGACGCCGATTATCTGCGCCACGCACACGCCGAACTCGCCAAACTCGCGCCCGAACAGAACGAGGAGGCGTCGCTCGCCGGGCGCCGCACGGAGATGATGCAGGCGGAGAAAGTCACCGCGGAACTGCGCGAGGCGCACGCCGCGCTCGACGGCGAACATTCGCCGACCGCCGAACTTTCTTCGCTCATGCGGCGGCTCGAGCGCCGTTCGGCCCAGGCGCCGGCGCTCATCGAGCCCTCGGTCAGGGCTCTCGACGCGGCCATCGACGCGCTGGAAATCGCGGCGCAAACCGTGGAACAGGCGTTGCGCGACGCGTGGTTCGATCCGCGCGAGCTCGAACGCACGGAGGAGCGCCTTTTCGCGCTCCGGGCGGCGGCGCGCAAATATTCGACGCCGGTCGATTCCCTCGCCGCGCTGGCGGAAAAATACAGCAACGATCTGCAATCGCTCGACGCCGGCGAGGCGCGGCTGATCCAGCTCGCGAAGGACGAGAAAGAGGCCGCCGCGACATTTTCCTCCGCCGCCGCCACGCTCTCCGCCGCGCGGAAAAAGGCGGGCGCCCAGCTCGACAAGGCCGTCAACCGGGAGCTTCCGCCGCTCAAGCTGGAGCGCGCGACCTTCACCACGCAATTCGACGCCGATTCGAAGGCCGTCGGGCCGGACGGGATCGACCGCGTCGAGTTCTGGGTGCAAACCAATCCGGGCACGCGCCCCGGCCCGCTGATGAAAATCGCCTCGGGCGGCGAACTCGCGCGGTTCATGCTGGCGCTGAAAGTGGCGCTGGCCGACCGCGGTTCCGCGCCCACCCTGGTTTTCGACGAGATCGACACGGGGGTCGGCGGCGCGGTCGCGGACGCCATCGGCCAGCGGCTGAAACGGCTCGCGGCGAAGGTGCAGGTGCTCGCCGTCACCCACGCGCCGCAGGTGGCTGCCCGCGCCGCAGGCCATTTCCGCATCGCCAAGGATTCCGCCGACCGGGGCAAGCGCGTCGCGACCCGAATCACGCCGCTGGCGCCCGACGAGCGGCGCGAGGAAATCGCCCGGATGCTGTCGGGCGCGCGCATCACCGACGAGGCGCGGGCCGCGGCCGGGCGGTTGCTGGCGGGGACGGAGTAGGCGGGGCGCAGGGGCGGCTTGTTGCGCGCCCGCCCGTTTTCGCACTCAGCCGAGCCAGTTCTCCGGATCGCGCATGCCGTGCACCACGGCGATAACCATCACGCCATCGTGTTGCGGTTCATAGACGACAATATAGCGCCCTCGACGAGAATTCGCGCGGTCGGGCTCAGTTCAGGGCGCGGCGAGCCCATGTGCGGGTGCTCCGCGGCGAGCTGGCCCTTGTGCAGGACGCGGTGATAGAGCCGGTCCGCTGCGGGGATGTTGTCCGCCGCGATGGTCGCCCAGATCTCGTAGAGGTCGGCTTCAGCGCGCGGCGTGAGTGTAAATCTACCCACGAACGCGGGCTTTCGCCTTGAACTCCTCTAGCAAGGCGTCGGCGCCAATCGCGCGCGCGGGACCGCTGGCCATGCCTTCTTCGTAAGCCCGTTTCAGCTTCGCCACTTCGAGCGCGCGGATTTCCTCGCGCTGCTCCCACAGGCGCAACGCGTCGCGAACGACTTCGCTGTTGGAGGCATAATCGCCGGTTTCGACGGCCCGTTGAACGCGGCTCGCCTGTTGGGGCGAAATCGAGATCGTCATGGTGCGCATGGATGGCGTCCTTTTTCGACGCCAATGATAAGGCCGCTCGCAAAAACTCACAAGAACTCACAAAATTCGAGGCCGTCCGCGCTTCGTCCCGCGCCTTGCGCGGCGTGAGGGCTTCTCCGCGCGCCGGCGCCGGGCTACATCAGGCGCATGATCCCTCCCGTCGATACCGCCTTCCTCGCCGCCGACGCCGCCCGCGCCGAACACGAGCGCCTCGCCCGCGAGATCGGCGAGCACGACCTGCGCTATCACCAGCAGGACGCCCCGGTCATCAGCGACGCCGAATACGACGCGTTGCGGCGGCGGCTGGAGGAAATCGAAAAGGCTTTTCCGGACCTCGCGGATTCCGCCGTCTCGAAACGCGTCGGCGCCGCGCCTTCCGAAAAATTCGCGAAGGTGCGCCACGCCGTTCCCATGCTCTCGCTCGGCAACGTGTTCGACGAGGCCGAGGTCGAGGACTTCGTCGCGCGCGTGCGGCGCTTTCTCGGGCTGGGCGAGGAGGCGCCGCTCGTCTTCACCGCCGAGCCGAAAATCGACGGGCTCTCCTGCAACATCCGTTATGTCGATGGCGTGCTGACGCAGGCGGCGACGCGCGGCGACGGGTTCGAGGGCGAGGACGTGACCGCCAACGTGCGCGCCATCGGCGATATTCCGCACACATTGCGCGGCCGCGCGCCGGCGATTTGCGAGGCGCGCGGCGAAATCTACATGCGCCACGCCGACTTCGCCGCGCTCAACGAGCGCCAGGCGGCGGCGGGCGAAAAAGCCTTCGCCAATCCGCGCAACGCGGCGGCTGGTTCGTTGCGGCAGCTCGATTCCGCCATCACCGCGCAAAGGCCGCTGCATTTCTTCGCCTACGCCTGGGGCGAGATGAGCGAAATGCCCGCCACGACGCAGCACGGCATGGTGAAGGCCTTCGAGCGATATGGATTGCCGGTCAATCCGCGCACGGTTTCGTGCCGGAGCGCCGCTGATCTGATGGCGCATTTTCTCGCCATCGAGGCGGACCGGGCGCGGCTCGGCTACGACATCGACGGCGTCGTCTACAAGGTGGACGATCTCGCCTTGCAGGAGCGGCTCGGCTTCGTGTCGCGCTCGCCGCGCTGGGCGGTGGCCCACAAGTTCCCCGCGGAGCAGGCGACGACGATTCTGAAGAAGATTGACATTCAGGTCGGGCGCACGGGCGCGCTGACGCCGGTGGCGCGGCTCGAACCGGTCACGGTGGGCGGCGTCGTCGTCACCAACGCCACGCTGCACAACGAGGACGAGATCGCGCGCAAGGACATTCGCGAGGGCGACACGGTGGTCGTGCAGCGCGCCGGCGACGTGATTCCGCAAATCGTCGCCGTCGTGCCCGGGAAGCGTCCGGCGCGTTCGCGCGCCTACGAGTTTCCCCGCAGGTGTCCGGTTTGCGACTCCGCCGCCGTGCGCGAGGTCGACGAGAAGGGCGAGGCGGACGCGGTGTGGCGCTGCTCCGGCGGGCTCGCCTGTCCGGCGCAGGCGGTCGAGCGGCTCAAGCATTTCTGTTCGCGCAACGCGATGGACATCGAGGGCCTTGGCGACAAGCAGATCGAGTTCTTCTTCGAGAAAGGGTTGATCCGGACGCCGGCGGATATTTTCACTCTGCGACGGCGCGATTCGGAGCCCGGGAACCTGACGAAAATCCGCAATTTCGAGGGGTTCGGCGACACTTCCGTGCGCAATCTGTTTGCTTCCATCGAGGCGCGGCGCGCGCCGCCGCTCAACCGCTTCATCTTCGCCCTGGGCATCCGGCGCATCGGCGAAACCAACGCGCGGCGGCTGGCGCGGCACTTCGGAACGTTCGAGGCGCTGCGCGCCGCCGGGCGCGCGGCGAAAGAGCCGGAGTCCGAGGCGCGCGCCGAGATCAACAATATTTCGGGCGTCGGCGACGAGA
>CAISEY010000073.1 GCA_903884435.1 uncultured Hyphomicrobiales bacterium
AGATGTCTTCGAATGAAGTCGACATGTCCGCCGGCAGGATGACCGGCGGCGGGATCCGGGCGCGCGCGCTCGCGACGCCGCTCGGCGAACTCTTCGCGATGACGCAAACCCTCGCCGCGCCGGGCGCCAAACCATCGCCGCAACAGGTCCAGCAATTGCTCGGCGTCGCCGGCGACATGCTGCAAAGCCTCGAAATCGGACGCGTCGAGGGCCTCGACATCGTCGTGCGCCCGAAACGCGAGCCTGGCGAAGTCCGGATCGGCAGGATCTTCATGGGCGGTTTCGCGAAGGGCAGGCTTGGCGAGATCGCCTACGAGAACCTCGCGTTGACCATGCCCGACGGCGCGGCGAAACTTGGCCGCGTCGGCCTGCGCGATCTCGATCTTTCCCGCACGCTCGCGGCGATGGCGGACGCGGCCAGACGCGGCGATCCCGATTTCAAGAACACCAGTCCGCGCTCGCTCGTCCCCACGCTGGGACAGTTCCAGATCGCCGGTCTCGATCTCGACGTGCCCGACAAGAACGGCGCGGGAAATTCCGCCGACGGAAAGCGCATCCGCTTCAGCCTCGCCAATTTCGAGGTCAATGCGTCGAAGCCCCTCGACGGCGTGCCGACCGCGATCACGGCGCGGCTCCAGAACTTCCTGTTCCCGGTCCCGCCAAATCCCGCCGATCCCCGGCTTCGCGACATCGCCGCGATGGGCATCGACAAGTTCGACCTGTCGCACGACATCGACATCGCCTGGAACGAGCAGGCGAGCGAAATCGGCGTCAGGGACTATTCCATCAGTCTCGGCGGGCTCGGATCGTTCCGGCTCTCCGGCGTGATCGGCAACGCGCCGAAGGATCTCTTCTCGTCCAATCTCGCGCTGGCGCAGGCGGCGGCGCTGGGCGCCGTGGTGAAAAGCATCGACGTGACCGTGGAAAACCAGGGGCTCGCGGAGAAGGCGTTGCAAATGCAGGCCAGACAATCCGGGCAGACGCCGCAGCAAATCCAGCAAATGCTGGTCGCGGGGGCCGCGATGGGCATTCCCGCCATGCTCGGCAACACCGCGGCCTCGAAAGCGATCGCCAACGCGCTGGCGAAATTCGCGGCCGACCCGAAGCGGCTTCACATCGTCGCGACGTCGAAGGAGGGACTTGGCGCGGCCGACGTGATGTCCATCGGCAATCCCGCGGCGCTGCTCGACAAGCTCGAGATCACGGCGACCGCCAACGAATAGAGCGGTTACTGGACGAGACCGCGGTAAATGGCGCGCAGGCGATCGAGGACGGGTTTCGGGGCGCCATAGGCGTCGGCGACGATTTTCTGCACGTCTTCGCCCGGGACGGGATTGACCTCGAGGGTCTGTCTGGCGGCGTCGGCGCGGAAATCCGCGTCCGCGAACGTGTCCATCATCGCCTTGCGCATCGCTGCGACGCGTTCGCGCGGGACGTTCGGCCCCATGAGATAGGGATAGCCGATTTTCAGCGAGCCCATCGACACGTCGAGCAATTGCCGGTCTTCGGGCGTCCTCGCTTCGTCGAGAACGAAGGGCACGTCGGGAAACTCCGGGCTCGGCTTGCCGCCAAGTTGCAGGACGAAGCGGATTTTCCCTTCGTTCACGAGGTGTCCGTAAGTCCGCTTGATGCTGTCGACGGGCGCGGTCGGATAGCCTTGCGCCTCGCCGCGCTGCATGGCGAGCATGGCCGCGTTCATCGAGTCGTAGCCGTGGACGAGGCGGATTTTCGTCTTGAGAACGTCATTGACGATGGCCGCGTAGAAGCTCGGCGTCGCGCCTGGCGTCAGCGCGCCCATCAGCACTTCATGGCTCTTCAGCTCCTCGAAGGTTCGAGCCGGCGCGGTATGCCAGACCGTCATCAGCGCGACGAAGCTCGCGGGAGACGGCAGCCAGTTGATTTTCGTCGCGTCGAAACGCGCCCCGTTTGGCTCGAGCATCGGCGCGAAGGGCAGCGCCGCCCCGACCGCGCCGACAGCGGTTCCGTCCTGAGCGGCGATGTTGGCGACGTGATTGGCCGCCGCGAGGCTGCCCGCGCCCGGCATGTTCTGGATGACGACGGCGGGCTTGCCCGGAATATGCCGGCCAATGTGTTTCGCGATGGCGCGCGCGTAGAGATCGTAGGCGCCGCCGGGCGGATAGCCGATTATGAACGTAACGGTCTTGCCTTCGTAGAAATCGGAAATGGCGTCCGCCCGCGCCGCCGTCGCCAGCATCGCGGCGAAGGCCATCGACAACCAGCCCGCCGCCCCGCCTCTCGTCGCCATGCCGCCTCCCCGCGTTTTTCGGGGGAAGTCTGGCACGGCGCGCGCCCTGGCGCAAAGCCGCGTGAATCAGCCGGCGGCCTTCGCGGCGGCCTCGTGTTCCGCCGCGTAGCCGGCGTCGAGAGCGTTGACCCTGGCGACGGAGGGGCGCGCGTTGAAGCGGCCCACGTAGTCCATGATCTCCGGCAGTTCCGGCACGATTTTAAACTTCGTCGTCCAGCCGAGCGCCGTGCCCCAGAGAACATCGGCGGCGGAAAAGCGCTCGCCCAGCAGCCACGGCCCCTTGCGCAATTGCCCCACCACGGTTCCCAGCATGGTGTCGAAATCGCCATAGGGCGACATAGGCGTCGGGCCGGGTTCGCGTTTCTGCGCGCGGTCCACGACGGCGGGCTCGAAACAGGAACCGTAGAAAACCAGCCAGCGCAACCAGGGCCCGCGGAGGGGATCGTCGATGGCGGGCGCGAGACCGGCCTTTGAAAAGTAATCCGCGAGATAGATGTAGATCGCGCCCTGCTCGGTCACGAGTTCGTCGCCATGCAGGATCGCCGGCACCTTGCCCATGGGATTGATGGCGAGATAGGCGGGCTTGCGGTGCTCCATCACCTTCATGTTGACGAGTTTCAGCTCATACGGCGCGCCGAGTTCCCCGAGCAGGATGAACACGCCGGTCGAGCGGGTCTTCGGGCCGTGAAAAAAGGTGAGCTTGCGATCGGTCATGGAGACTCCTGGAGTGTCGGGTTTCATTCGGCGGCGGCGAGCTCGCGCGCCTGGGCTTCCGTCACGGCGATCGCCGTCATGTTGACGATGCCGCGCGCGGTCACGGAGGGGGTGAGAACGTGCGCGGGCCGCGCCGCGCCCATGAGGATCGGGCCCACGGGCAGGGCGTCGGCGACGATCTTGACGAGCTGAAAGGCGATGCTCGCGGCGTCGAGCGTCGGCATCACCAGCACGTTGGCCTCGCCTTTCAGGCGCGAGCCCGGCAGCACCCGGTCGCGGATGGCCTGCGACAAAGCGGTGTCGGCCTGCATTTCGCCATCGACCTCGAAATCGGGATTTCTGGCCCGCACGAGTTCGAGCGCGGCGCGCATCTTGCGGGCCGAGGAGTTGGCGTGCGATCCGAAATCCGAATGCGAGAGCAACGCCACTTTCGGCGTCATGCCGAACCGGCGCACGTGTTCGGCGCAGGCCAGCGTCATGTCGGCGATTTCGGCGGCGGTCGGGTTGTCGCGCACGTGCGTGTCCGCGAGAAAGAAAGCGCCGGCGGAACTGATCAGCAGACTCATGGCGGACAAATCGCTCGCGCCCGGCGCGAGACCGATGATCGATTTGATGTGAAGGAGGCGCGAGGTAAAGCGCCCCTCGAGTCCGCAGAGCATGGCGTCCGCTTCGCCGCGGCGCACCGCGAGCGCCGCGATCACCGTCGTGTTGGTGCGCACGAGCGCGCGGGCCGCGTCCGGCGTGACGCCATCCCTGCCCGCGCATTCCAGCAGGGTTTCGACATAGGTTTCGTAGCGGGCGTCCTGCTGGGGATCGACGAGTTCGAAATCCCGTCCCGGCTGGATGGCGAGCCCAAAACGGGCGATGCGCTGTTCGACGACCCGCGGCCTGCCAATGAGAACGGGGATCGCGAGCCCTTCCTCGATCACCACCTGCGCGGCGCGCAAAACGCGTTCGTCCTCGCCGTCGGAGAACACGACGCGTTTGGGATTGGCGCGCGCCGCGGCGAACAGCGGCTTCATGATGAAGCCGGAGCGGAACACGAAGCGCGACAGCCGCTCCTCGTAGGCGTCGAAATCGACGATGGGCTTGCGCGCCACTCCCGTCTCCATCGCGGCGCGCGCCACGGCGGGCGCGATTCGAAGAATGAGCCGGGGATCGAAGGGAGAGGGAATGAGCGATGTCGGCCCGAACAGGGGCGTTTCGCCGGCATAGGCGCGGGCGGCGACCTCGGAGGGCGCCTCGCGCGCCAGCGCCGCGATGGCGCGCACCGCGGCGAGTTTCATCGGTTCGTTGATGGCGACGGCGCCCGCGTCGAGCGCGCCCCGGAAAATATAGGGAAAACACAGGACATTGTTGACCTGGTTCGGATAATCCGACCGCCCGGTGCAAATGATCGCGTCCGGCCGCGCGGCGAGCGCCTCCTGCGGCATGATCTCGGGCGTCGGATTGGCCAGCGCCAGAATCAGGGGACGCGCGCCCATGCGTTTCGCCATCTCCGGCTTCAGGACGCCGCCGGCGGACAGGCCGAGGAAAATATCCGCTCCGTCGATGATGTCGTCGAGCGTGCGCGCCGGCGTGTCCTGCGCGTAAACGGCCTTGTACCGGTCCATCAGCTTTTCGCGGCCGACGTGGACGACGCCTTCGATATCGCTGATCCAGATGTTTTCGCGGCGCGCGCCGAGCGAAACGAGCAGGTCGAGACAGGCCAGCGCGGCGGCGCCGGCGCCCGAGGCGACGATCTTCACGTCGGCGATGGTCTTGCCGGCGAGTTGCAGCGCGTTGAACACCGCGGCGCCAACGATGATGGCCGTGCCGTGCTGGTCGTCGTGGAAGACCGGGATCGCCATCCGCTCGCGCAGGCGCCGCTCGACCTCGAAACACTCGGGCGCCTTGATGTCCTCGAGATTGATGCCGCCAAACGTCGGTTCCAGCGCCGCGATGGCGTCGACGAGACGATCGACGTTTTTCTCGGCGAGTTCGATGTCGAACACGTCGATTCCCGCGAATTTCTTGAAGAGGACGGCCTTGCCCTCCATCACGGGCTTGGCCGCGAGCGGGCCGATGTCGCCGAGGCCCAGAACCGCCGTGCCGTTGGTGACGACGGCGACGAGATTCTGGCGAATCGTGAGTTCAGCGGCCTGGGCGGGATCCTCGACGATCGCCTCGCAGGCGACGGCGACGCCCGGCGAATAGGCGAGCGCGAGATCGCGCTGGTTTCCCAGCGGCTTGGTGGCCTGGATTTCGAGTTTCCCCGGTTTCGGGTGGCGGTGATAGACCAGCGCGCCCGTGCGCAGATCCTCTGACATTTTCGAGTGCATGCGGATCCCCGGCGGCTTCCTGTCGAGAGTTTCTACACCAGGCGCGCGCGCCGGTCAGCATCCCGCGGTCGCGGACTTGCGCGCGACTGGCCAGCCGGGGCGGCGGATGATTTAATCCGCGCGAACGAAACATCGGGCGAGGATCGGGCGAGGACCGCATGGACAGGCGACATTTTCTGGCGGGCGGAGCGGCGTTGCTGGCCAGCCGGGCGCGGGCGCAGCCGGCCTGGCCCGCGAAACCCATCAGGCTCATCGTGCCATGGGCGCCGGGCGGCGTGAACGACGCGGCGGGACGGCCATGGGCGGAGAAAGTCCACGCGACGCTCGGGACCGTGACGATCGAAAACATCGGCGGCGCGGGCGGCGTGATAGGCGCGACGACGGCCTCGCGCGCGGCGCCCGATGGCTACACCTTGCTGCTGGGCGGCGGCGCGACGCAGATCATCAATCCCGCCGCGACGAAAACGCCCTACGACCCCGTGAAGGATTTCGATCCCGTCGCGATCCTGTCGATCAGCGGCGTGGCCATCGCCGTGCATCCCTCCCTGGGGATCGGGACGCTGAAGGAACTCGTCGCGCACGCGAAGGCGAACCCCGGAAAGCTCTCCTACGGCACGCCCGGCACCGGCTCGGCGGCGCATCTTGGCGGCGAGATGTTCAAGTTTCTCGCGGGCGTGCAGGACATCGTCCACGTCCCCTACCGCGGCG
>CAISEY010000074.1 GCA_903884435.1 uncultured Hyphomicrobiales bacterium
ATCCTTCTCGAAATACTGGCGGTATTCCTTGTAGGTGGTCGAGCCGATGCAGCGCAGGGTTCCCTGCGCCAGCGCTGGCTTCAGCAGATTGGACGCGTCCATCGCGCCGCCGGAGGTGGCGCCCGCGCCGATGACCGTGTGGATCTCGTCGATGAAGAGAATCGCGCTCTTGTGTTGCTCGATTTCCTTCATCACCTGCTTGAGGCGCTCCTCGAAATCGCCGCGGTAACGCGTGCCCGCGAGCAGCGTGCCCATGTCGAGCGCGAACACCGTGGCGGTCGCGAGCACCTCGGGCACCTCGCCCTTGACGATCTTGCGCGCGAGGCCCTCGGCGATCGCGGTCTTGCCAACGCCCGGCTCGCCAACGAGCAGAGGATTGTTCTTCTGCCGGCGGCACAAAACCTGGATCGTGCGCTGCACTTCCGCCTCGCGCCCGATCAACGGATCGACTCGGCCCTCGCGCGCCTTCTTGTTGAGATTGACGCAATAGGCGTCGAGCGCGCTGTCCTTCTTCTTGCCTTCCGCGGGCGCCTCGCGTTCGGCGGCGCCGCCGCGCGGTTCGCGCGGTTCGCTCTCCTCGTCGGCGCCGCGCGGCGTCTTCGTCGTGTCGGAAAGACCCGGCCGCTTGGCGATGCCATGGCTGATGTAGTTGACCGCGTCGTAACGGGTCATGTCCTGCTCTTGCAGGAAATAGGCGGCGTGGCTCTCGCGCTCGGCGAAAATCGCCACGAGCACGTTCGCGCCCGTCACTTCCTCGCGCCCGGAAGATTGCACGTGAATCACCGCGCGCTGGATGACGCGCTGGAAGCCCGCGGTCGGCTTGGCGTCCTCACGCCCGTCGGTCACGAGATTCTCGAGTTCCGCGTCGATGTATTCAACGAGGCTTTTCTTCAGCGCCCCGAGCTCGACCGAACAGGCGCGCATGACCGCCGCCGCGTCGGCGTCGTCGAGCAGGCTGAGCAGCAGATGCTCGAGGGTCGCGTATTCGTGACGCTTTTCATTGGCGATGGCGAGCGCGCGATGCAGGGACTGTTCGAGGTTGCGTGAGAATGAAGGCATGTGCGGCTGGCCTCACTTCTTCTCCATGATGCACTGGAGCGGGTGCTGGTGTTTGCGGGCGTAGTCCATGACTTGCGTCACCTTGGTCTCGGCGACCTCGTAGGTGAAGACGCCACACTCGCCGACGCCGTTCTGGTGAACGTGCAGCATGATTCGATTGGCCTCCTCGAGGCCCTTGTGGAAATACTTGCGCAGCACGACGACGACGAACTCCATCGGCGTGTAGTCGTCGTTCAGCAGCAGCACCCGGTACATGTCGGGTTTCTTGGCGAGCGTGCGCGTGCGCGTGATGACCGCGGTGCCCGATCCGCCGCCCGGCTTGCGCGGCTCGCGCGCGGCGACAACCGGCGACCGGGCCGCGCGGGCGCCCGGTTTGGTTGATTTCGCGAAACGTCCGCTGTCCACCGCCGTCTGGTCCTTTCGCGCCGCCATCGAATTCACTCGCCATCCGCGAGCGGTTCCGGACGACCGCGCCCCGATCGCCCGATCCGTAATCTATGAGCCCTCGGCCCGTCGCGCCAGTGGCTTTGCGCGGACCTCGCGCCCTTTGTCGCAAAAAAGAGAACTTGACCTCGCGGCGCCCCGCGCGGAAGGCCACAAAAAAACGGCCCGGCGAAACCGCCGGACCGTCTGGATTTCCGCCCCGCGAAAGGCGGCGCACGCGCGCGATCGAACCCCGGGGGCCTCGAAAATCGTTACGCGGCGGCCTTCACCTTGGCGAAAGCTTCCTCGACCGGCTTGAAAGCCTCTTTCATCAGGGAGGCATAGAGCTCGCCGACCTTGGTCGACTGGGCGACGAGGCCCTCGTAGCTCTGCTTGGAGAATTCCGACTGGATTTCAATGGCCTTGTCGAGCGTCTTGACGCCGATCAGCTTCTCGACGAGGCCCTGGGTCGCCTCGAAGGACTTCTTCGAATAGTCGCTGGTCTGGGCGGCGATTTCCTGCACGCCCTTGGTGAAGGTCGCGGCGGTGGCGGTGACGGCTTCCAGCTGGTCCTTGCCGAATTTCTGGGCTTCTTCGATATTCTTGAACATGTCTCTACCTCTGGCTGGGTCGATGCGACCGGTTTTCGCTGGCGCCGTGCGTCTCAGCGGGGGGAACGTCCTGAATATATGCGCCGCACAACGAAAGTCAAGAAAATTGTTGCAACGCACCATAGCCCCCGAAGCTCGGCTGAAAAGCATCGATTTATGTTAAAATTCCTCGTGTTAACCAGCGCGTAACCGCGATCGCCTAGTTTGAACCCCTGTGATGTTTTCGCCACGCGTGTCCGAAGCGTGGCAGGTTCCCGGGGCTTGCGAGTATGTTCCAGCGTTGTGTCGGCGTTCCCTCGCGTCAGTTTCTCACCATATTCGCGACTGTCGGCCTCGTTTTCACGGGCGCCATCGTCGAGTCCGGATCCGCCGAGGCCAGGATCCGCCACCACCGGCGCCCGGTCGCGCGCCACCAGGCCGGCTATACGCCGCCTTACGCCGCCATCGTCGTCGACGCCAACACGGGCCGCGTCCTTCACGCCGTCAACGAGAATGAATTGCGGCACCCGGCCTCGATCACCAAGGTGATGACGCTCTACATGCTCTTCGAACAGATCGAGAAGGGCCGTTTCGATCTCGACACGGAAATCCCGATTTCCGCCCACGCGGCCTCCATGGCCCCATCGAAGCTGGGCCTTCGTCCCGGCTCGACCATCTCGGTCGAGGACGCGATCATGGCGGTCGTCACCAAATCCGCCAACGACATCGCCGCCGCCATCGGCGAGGCGGTTGGCGGCTCGGAAGACCATTTCGCGGAAATGATGACGGCGAAGGCCCATTCGCTGGGCATGAGCCGCACACATTACGCCAACGCCTCGGGCCTGCCCGATCCCGAGCAGATCACCACGGCGCACGATCTCGCGCTGCTTGGCCGGATCATTCAGGAGCGTTTCCCGAAATATTACGCCTATTTCTCGCGGCACAATTTCACCTTCCGCGGTCAGGTCATGCGCAACCACAATCATCTGCTCGGCCGCGTCGAGGGCGTCGATGGCATCAAGACCGGCTACACGCGGGCGTCCGGCTTCAATCTCCTGACCTCCGCGAAGTCCGGCGCCCGCCGCATCGTGTCGGTCGTGCTCGGCGGCAGAAGCGCCGGCGCGCGCGACCAGATCATGGCTGGCCTGATTGACAAGCATCTCGAGACGGCCTCGCCCACGCGCGTCGCCGCGCCGCTGGTGGAAACGCCGGCCGATCGGGTCGAAACCGCCCGCAACGAGGCGGCGGAACGTCGCGAAGCCCCGCGCGCCGAGCCGCCGAAGCCGGCGATGGCCGCCATCGCGCCCCAGCCCGCGCCCCGCGCCGAGCCCGTCCGGCCCCTGGCCTTCGCCGCGCCGACCGCGGCCG
>CAISEY010000075.1 GCA_903884435.1 uncultured Hyphomicrobiales bacterium
CGGCTTGGAGGCGAGGGCACCGAGATTGCCGAGGCCGAGAATCGCCGTGCCGTTGGTGATGACGGCGACCATGTTGCCGCGCGTCGTGTAGTCGAAGGCGGTCGATGGATCGCGCGCGATGGCGAGCACCGGGACGGCGACGCCCGGCGAATAGGCCAGCGAAAGGTCGCGCTGCGTCGCCATCGGCTTCGTCGGCACGATCTCGAGCTTGCCGGGGCGCCCGCGCGAGTGGAACTGCAACGCCTCCTGATCGGTGATGGTCTGGCGTTTCGGACGGATCGGCGTGTCGTCGGCCATGGAGAATACCCGTTGGGGCCGGCGGCTGGAAGGGCGCGGGCTCAGGAGTCGAGTTCGGACGTATAGGGGGCGGGCGCCGCCCGGACAAGATGCGATCCGGGAGGCCTCCCGCCGGGGGCTTCATTTACTGGCCGAAATTCAGGGGCGGCGGCTCTTCGGCGCGCGGCAGCGAAAATTCGATCTCCGCCGCCGGGGCCCGCGCGGCGAGCGTCGGGTCGCGCCAGTGCGCGAGGCCCGGAAACAGGAACACCGCGGCCAGCACCGCGAGTTGCGCCGCGAGGTAGGGTGCGAGCGCGCGCCACACCGCCGGCGCCGGGACCCGGTCGGGCAGGGCGCCCCGCGCCACCATCAGCGCGTATCCGAAGGGCGGCATGATGAAGCTGGCCTGCAAGGCCAGCAGAAGCAACACGGAGGCCGACACCGCGTCCGGCGCCCGCGCGAGCAGGGGAGGAGCGACGATGGGGATCACGACGAAGATGATTTCAAACGCGTCGAGGACAAGAGCGGAGGCCCCGACGATCGCGAGAACGACGAGCATGACCGTGTTTGACGAACCTGGCATGGCCGCCAGTCCGTCGGCCACCAGCCGGTCGGTCCCCAGCACGCGCAGCGCCAGCGTCAGCGTGGTGGCGGCGATCAGCAAGGCGAAAAGAGCTCCGGACCCGGCCATCGTCTCGGCGAGCAGCCCGGCCATCCTGTCGCCGGCGAGGCGGCCCGTGGACCACGCCGCGCAAAAGAGCGCGACCGCGCCAAACGCCGCCGCCTCCACGACATAGAGATACCCCGCCGCGACCGCGCCGAGCAGGGCGGCCAGCAGCGCGACGGCGATGGCGGAAATGGCGATTTCGCCACGCGAAAGCGCTTTTCCGGGCGGTGTCGCGCCCTCCTGGCCGCGGCCCGCGGTGAAAATGGCGACGCACGCCGCGAGAACCAGAAACAGCGCGGCGGGAGCCAGCGCGCCGCGAAACACGTCTTGCGTGTTGACGATCCTGTCGGCCCGCCCGGTCGCGTTCAGGGCGATCGTGTGGGCGGACATCATCGCGTCGCCCAGCAGGATCAGGACGAGGGAGGGAGGAACGACGACGCCGAACGTGCTGGCGACGACCACGAGCGCGTGTCGTTGCGCGGCGGGCACGCCGCGTTCCTCGAGACGGGGCGCGAGCGAGCGCGAAAGCGCCAGCACGCTGGCCCCGACCGACCCGTTCATGGGGCCGAGCAGGACGCCGAGCCCGAGCCCCGCGAGGAGCGGCGCCGACGCTCGCCGCGGCGCCGCCGACACGATGGCGCCGAACAGCGCCGCCGTCACCGGCAGCCGGTTCAGCAGCGCGCCCATCAGCACGTAGAGCGGAATGGCCTGAAACAGATCGCTTTCCAGCAGCCCCCCGACGCGCAGCGGCAGCGCGGAGAACACGTCGGGCGAGGCGAAACCGGTCGCGACGGCGACGAGCGCGCCCGTCGCCGCGGCGGCGAAAACGACGAGAAACGCCGGCAGTCCCGTCAGGGCGAGTCCGGCTCCCGTGGCCAGAAGCAGACACAGGCCAAACATGGCCATTACGTCGGCTCCCGCGATCCGCGGCCCGTCGCCGCGAGGTCGAGGACGCCCTGCGCCAGCATCAGCAGCGCGAGCAACGCCACCGCGGCGCGGACGAGGAAGTACCCGGGATCGAGCGTGTCCGCGAATCGTTCGAGCTGGAGAAGGGAATTCCAGACAAGTCCGCGGGCCGTGAACAGAACGAACAGGGTCCAGGGAAAAACGCCAAGGAGGATCGCCGCGCGCGCCAGCGCCCGGCGCCTCCGCTCGCAGTGAAGACGGGCCGGCGCGTCGATGGTGAGATGCGCCTTCGCCCGCGTCGCCGCGGTGATGGCGCAGGCCATGTAGAGGGCGAAGCAGATCTGCCCGAGGTCGTTCGCCTCCCGCGACCAGGCGCCGACCAGTTCACGCAGCGGCCACTGGAGAAACAGCAGCAGGGACACCGGAAGCGCCAGCCAGCCCGCGAGGGCGACAAAACGCCCGAGCGCCGCGTCGAGCCGCGCCAGCGGAGCGGCGACAGCGCGGCGGTCCGGCTGTGGTTTGAGCGCGTTCCCCATGTCGGGCGAGAGGTTAGGCGCCGGGTCGGGGGAAGTCAAAACGCTCGCTCCGGCGCGGTCATCCACATCCTTCGCGCCGTCCTCGCCGTGCATCCGCTGCCTGGTTTTGCTACCTTCCCTTCATGAACCAGCACCAGCCCGCGCCGGAGCAGGCGAAAGCCGCCTCGTCTCCCACCCCCATGATGGCGCAATACATCGAGATCAAGATCGCCAATCCCGATTGCCTGCTGTTCTACCGGATGGGCGATTTCTATGAATTGTTCTTCGAGGACGCGGAGATCGCCAGCCGCGCGCTCGGCATCGTGCTGACGAAGCGCGGCAAGCACAATGGCGACGATATTCCCATGTGCGGCGTGCCCATCGAGCGCGCGGACGACTATCTCCAGCGCCTCATCGGCCTCGGCCATCGCGTCGCCGTGTGCGAGCAGCTCGAAGACCCGGCGGAGGCGAGGAAGCGCGGGCCGAAATCGGTCGTCCGGCGCGACGTGGTGCGCCTCGTCACGCCAGGCACCATCACCGAGGAGCGGTTGCTCGATCCCGCCCGCGCCAACGTGCTGCTGGCGCTCGCCCGCGCGCGCGTCAGCGACAGCGAATGGATGTACGGACTCGCCAGCGTCGATATTTCCACCGGCGTTTTCACGGTGTCCGAAACCGGAGAGGCGGGCCTCGCCGCCGAGATCGCCCGCATCGACGCCCGCGAAATCGTCGCCGCCGAGTCGCTCGCCGCCGACCCCGCGCTGAAGCGCCTGTTCGCCGACGCGAGGGCGCCGCTGACGCCCGTGGCGCGCGACACG
Source organism: uncultured Hyphomicrobiales bacterium (assembly GCA_903884435.1). Classification (GTDB taxonomy): domain Bacteria; phylum Pseudomonadota; class Alphaproteobacteria; order Rhizobiales; family Beijerinckiaceae; genus Terripilifer. The sequence continues at coordinate 3,180 of CAISEY010000075.1, forward strand.
AGCGACGCGGGCGCGGCGGAGCGCGTGCTGCGCGACTGGTTTTCGCTGGCGACCCTCGACGGGCTCGGGGCCTTCACCCGCGCCGAACTCTCCGCCGCCGCCGCCGCCATCCGCTACGTCGAGCGCACCCAGATGGCGGCGCGTCCGCCGCTCGCCTTCCCCACGCGCCAGCGCCAGGGCGCGATCATGGAGATCGACGCGGCGACGCGGGCCAATCTCGAACTCGTCCGCACCCTGTCGGGCGAGCGCGAGGGATCGCTGCTCTCCGCCATCGACATGACGGTGACGCCCGCCGGCGGACGGCTTCTGGCGGAGCGGCTCGCGGGCCCGC
>CAISEY010000076.1 GCA_903884435.1 uncultured Hyphomicrobiales bacterium
CCTGCCGCGTCATCGCCTCGGCCCGTGAGATGGGCATCCAAACGGTGGCGGTTTACTCCGAGGCTGGTCGATGACCGTGCCGTGGACGGGCTTTCCGCTGAAGGCGCTGGTCGATTACGCCAAACCGCTGTCCTCGGCGAAATTCATCCGGTTCGAGACCTTCCTCGATCCGAAAATGGCGCCGGGCCAGCGCAGTTTCTTCCCCTGGCCCTATGTCGAGGCGCTCACCATGGCGGAGGCGACCAACGACCTCGCGCTGATGGTCACGGGAGCCTATGGCAAGCCGCTGGCGAAAACCTTCGGCGCGCCGCTGCGTCTGCACACGCCGTGGAAATATGGATTCAAGGACATCAAGTCGATCACGAAAATCAGTTTCGTCGACAAGCGTCCGGAAACCTTCTGGGAGACGGCGGGGCCGGGCGAATATGGCTTCTGGGCCAACGTGAACCCGCAGGTTCCGCATCCGCGCTGGAGCCAGGCCACCGAGGAAGTGCTGGGCGCCGGCGACCGGCGGCCGACGCTGCTCTACAACGGCTACGGCGAATTCGTCGCCGACCTCTACAAGGGCCTGGAGAAGGAAAAGCTGTTTATCTGAGGGCGCGCCCCCCTCGGGGGGCGGACCCGAAACAAGCGCCGGGGGGCGCCGCGGCGCGTCGGCCGCCCCCCTATTCCGCCGCCACGCCCTTCGCGTCGCCGGAGGCGCGGAAGGCGAGTTCCTCGGGCGAGGCGCCGAGGGTGCGCCAGTCCGAACCCTTCGGCACGATGCCCTCGAAAGAGTGCAGTTTGCCATGAGGCACGCGCGGCTGGTGGGCGCCGATGGCGGGGCCGCCCGCCGCGAATGTCCGCGCCGCCTCGACCATCTGGCGCCGGTATTCGACGATGGCGATGTCGCTCGCGCCGAGAATCTCGTCGGAACGGTCGCCGACGGGGCCGATGGTCTCCCACATGGCCACGTCCTGGTTGGGGATGCCGGGAATGCCCGTCCAGTTGCCGAGCTTCATCGCCTTGCGGTCCTGCCGGTAATTGTTGGCGAGGTTGCGGCTGCTGACGAAACGCTTGTCCAGGTCGACGCCGACCTGCATGCAGAGGAACTTGCGCCACTCCTCGACGCCCGGCGTCGTGTCGCCGCCCCAGGCGATGAAGTGGAACGCCGTGTGCGTGTCGTCCACGGGGATGTGGAGAATCGCGATGTTGTAGAGGTTGTTCGAGGGGATCTGCACGGTGTAGGGCGCGATGAACAGGGTGGTGCGGACATAGTCCATCGTCGCCGCGTCCTTGATGGGACGGCGGATCGCCGAATAGCGGAAGCCGAAGCTGGTGCGCTCGACGAAGAGCCGCGGCGCCTTGTCGGTCGAGGGGCGCAGCCAGTTCTGGTTGGTGGCGCTCGCCCGGTCGACGCGCGCCGGCACCATGTCCGACGAATGCAGCGAGGAAGAATGGGCGGAATCGATCGCGCCCTCGAGAATCTGCGCGTAGTTGCAGTCGATGATCATGCGGGCGATGGAGACGCGCGTGTCCGGCGCGGGCTGGAACACCGGCGGGTCGAAGGCGGGCATTTCCGCCGCGGGGCCCATCCAGATCCAGACGAAGCCGGCGGCCTCGTGGACGGGATAGGACTTGAGCTTCACTTTCTCCCGCAGGGCCGAGCCGGGCGGCTCCGACGACATGTCCGTGCAATTGCCGTTCACGTCGAATTTCCAGCCGTGATAGAGGCAGCGCAACCCGCATTCCTCGTTGCGGCCGAAGACCAGCGAGGCCTTGCGGTGCGGGCACAATTCGTCGAGCACGCCGACCTTGCCCTCGCTGTCGCGGAACACCACGAGGTTTTCGCCGAGAATGCGCTGTTTCACGGGGTCGCCGTCGGCCTCGGGCACTTCCTCGGAAAGGCATATCGGCAGCCAGTGGCGGCGCATGATCCCGCCCATGGGCGCGTCGCCCTCGACGCGGGTGAGGAGATCGTTTTCGTGCCTGGTCAGCATGGGGCCTCCTGGATTTTCCTCCCGCCGCGCCTCGCGACCGGGACAACATCTTAGCCGTCTAAGACCTTCTAGCACGCGCCCCCGACCCTGTCGAGCCGGCCGCGGGCTTGAAAGGGGGGATTTAGACCTCTAAGGATCGGGGCCTCCAGAGTGGCCGGACCCTTCTCATGAACGACGGATTTTCCTCCAGCGCGCAAACTCTGCGGATCCGGGAGAAGGCGGAAATCGCCGCCGGGATTTTCCGCTTCGAACTGGCGCGGGCCGACGGCGGCGACCTGCCGGAATTCACCGCGGGCGCGCATGTCGAAGTACTCGCTCCCAACGGGCTGGTGAAGAAATATTCGCTGTGCAACGATCCGGCGGAAACAAACCGCTACGAAATCGCGGTCAAGCGCGAGGACAACGGCGCGGGCGGCTCGCTCTCCCTCGCGCGCGACGCCAGGGCTGGCGATGCGATTTCCGTGGGGATACCGCGCAATGATTTTCCGCTCGCGGCGAACGTCCGCGATTTTCTGTTTATCGCCGGCGGCATCGGCGTCACGCCGATCCTGTCGATGATGCGCCATCTGAAAAGCTCGGGCGGCGGAACGGCCAGGCTCTACTATCTCACGCGCGCGCCCGAAATGACGGCATTCCGCGACGAGTTGAAGGCGGAGTTCGGCGGACAGGTCGTGTTTCACCACGATGGTGGCGATCCCGCGAGAGCGCTCGATTTGTGGCCGATCCTCGAGAAGCCGCGGGGCCGGCATCTCTATTGCTGCGGTCCGCGCCCGCTGATGGAGGCCGTGCGCGACATGAGCGGCCACTGGTCGAGCGCGGCGGTGCATTTCGAGGATTTCGGCGCGACGAAACCGGCTCACAAGCCGGAGGACACGTCGTTCCGGGTGCGGCTCGCGCGTTCCGGCGAGACCTTCGAGATTCCCGCCAACGTATCGATTCTCGACGTGTTGCGGGCCGAGGGAAAGCCGGTGTCGAGTTCCTGCGAGAGCGGCACCTGCGGCACTTGCCGCACGAGGCTGCTTTCGGGCGAGGCGGAACATCGCGATCTCGTGCTCACCGCGGCCGAACACGCGACAAACATCATGATTTGCGTGTCGCGCGCGAAATCGGGCGAACTCGTGCTGGACTTGTGAGGCGGTCATGAGCGAACGCAAGCTGCGCCTCGGCGTCGCGGGTCTTGGCCGCGCCTTCACGCTGATGCTGCCGACGCTGACCGGCGATTCCCGCGTCGCTCTCGTGGCTGGCGCCGATCCGCGCCCGGAGGCGCGGGGTCTGTTCGAGCGCGATTTCGGTGGACGCGGGTATGACAGCGTCGAGGCCATGTGCGCGTCGGCGGAGATCGACGCGGTCTATGTTTCGACGCCGCACCAGTTTCATCGCGGCAATGTCGAGACCGCGGCGCGGCACGGCAAGCACGTGCTCGTGGAAAAGCCGATGTCGCTGGCGCTCGCCGATTGCGCGGCGATGATCGAAGCGTGCGAGCGCGCGGGCGTGTCGATGGTCGTCGGCCACAGCCACAGTTTCGACCGCCCGGTGGCGCGGGCGCGCGAGATCGTCGCCTCGGGCGCGCTGGGCGCCTTGCGCATGATCAACGCCATGCAATTCACCGATTTTCTTTACCGGCCGCGCCGTCCCGAGGAGTTGATGACGGACCAGGGCGGCGGGGTGATTTTCAACCAGGCGCCGCACCAGGTGGACAACGCGCGGTTGCTCGCGGGCGGGCGCGTCAGGACCGTGCGGGCCTCCACCGGCGCGTGGGACGCCTCGCGTCCGACGGAGGGCGCCTACACAGCCTTTTTGACCTTCGAGGACGACGCCTTCGCCTCGCTCACCTACAGCGGCTACGGGCATTTCGACACCGACGAGTTCGCCGGGTGGATTTCGGAAATCGGCGTGCGAAAGGATCCCGAGCGCTACGGCGCGGCGCGGGCGGCGCTGGCGGGCGTTTCCGGCGATGGCGAACTGGCGCTGAAGAACCAGCAAAATTTCGGCGGGCCGCGCTACGCCCCGCCGCCGGTCGCCGCGCCGGGGGACACGCGCTGGCATCAGCATTTTGGCCTGCTCGTCGCTTCCTGCGAGCGCGGCGACCTGCGGCCGCGACCGGACGGGCTGATGATCTACAGCGACCGCGAGCGCCGTTTCGAAGAGCTGGAGCCGCCGTCCGTGCCGCGCTCCGAGGTCGTCGATGAATTGCACGCGGCTGTTTTCGCGGGGAAAAGGCCGTTGCACGATGGCGCCTGGGCGATGGCGACGATGGAGGTCTGTTTCGCGATCCTGCGATCGGCCCGCGAAGGGCGCGAAATCACGCTCGCCCATCAATGCGGCCTGCCGCCAGGCTTTTGAGAGGAACGCAGTCAATGGCCGCGAAGCCACCGGTCCGGGAACCGACGACGCAGTCCATCCTGCGGCACTGGCGCGAGGCGGTGCCTGACGACCGTCTGGCGCATCTCGTCAAGGACGCGACGCGCGGCCTGACGCGGGCGCTGCAAATGCGGCTCGCCGAACATTCGGTTTCCTTCGGCCACTGGACCTTCCTTCGCATTCTCTGGGAAAAGGACGGCGTCACCCAGCGCGAGCTCAGCGAACGCGCCGGGCTGATGGAGCCGACGACCTTCGCGGCGCTGAAGGCGATGGAGCGGCTCGGCTACGTGACGCGCCGGCAGCAGCCGGACAGCCGCAAGAAAGTCTATGTTTTCCTGACGCCGCGGGGCCGCGCCCTGCGCGACCGGCTCGTGCCGCTCGCGGAGGAAGTGAACAGCATCGCGGTCGCCGGCGTGCCGGCGGAGCGGATCGCCGACGCGCGGGATCTGTTGCTGACGATGATCGACAACCTCGCGAGAGACGAGGCCGGGCAACTCGCCGGAGAACGGCGCATGCCCTCGACGCGGGCCCTCGCGGCGGCGAAGCGACCGCGAACCGGCAAGACCGCGGGGCGCGCCGACGCGCCGGGCTGACGACGGCGGCGGCGTGGTCTACAGAAGACCGGACATTCGGATTGGGCTGGAGGAAACATGGCGACGCGGAGAACATACGATTACGTCATCGTCGGCGCGGGTTCGGCGGGCTGCGTGCTCGCCAACCGGCTGAGCGCGGACGAGGGCGCGGAGGTTCTGCTGCTGGAAGCGGGCGGACGCGATCTCGATCCGCTGATTCACATTCCGCTCGGCATGGGCAAGATCCATGATCATGGCCTGCACAACTGGGGCTATCACACCGAGGAAGAAAAGAACCTCGGCGGACGCCGCATCGAGGCGTCGCGCGGCAAGGTGCTTGGCGGCTCCTCGTCGATCAACGTCATGGCGTACACGCGCGGCCATCGCGGCGATTACGATCGCTGGGCGCAAAAGGGCTGCAAGGGCTGGTCCTACGCGGAAATCCTGCCTTATTTCAAACGGGGCGAGACATTCGCGGAGGGCGGCGACACCTGGCGGGGCGGCGACGGGCCCATCAAGGTGGAATTCGCGAAAACCCGCGATCCCCTGTTCGACGCCTGGATCGAGGCGGCGCGGGCGGTCGGCCTGCCGGTGACGAACGATTACAACGGCGAACAGGGCGAAGGCTTTGGCCGCAGCCAGTACACGATTGGCGACGGGCGGCGCTCGTCCTCGGCGGTCGCCTATCTGAACCCGGTGAAGGGCCGCAAGAATCTCTGCGTCGACGTGCGCGCCCACGCGACGCGCGTGATGATGACGGGGACGCGCGCCGCCGGCGTCGAATACGTCAAGGACGGGCTCGTCATCGAGGCCATGGCGCGCAGGGAGGTCATCCTGGCGAGCGGCACGTTCAACACGCCGCAATTGCTGATGCTCTCGGGCATCGGGCCGGCGGAGCACCTGAAGCAAAAGGGCGTCGCGCCGCTCGTCGACCTTCCGGTCGGGCGCAATCTGCAGGATCATCTCGCGGTGCTGATCATGTTCACGCGTCCTCGGAACACCAGCAAGTTCCGCGACGACATGCGTTTCGACCGCATGGCCTGGAACATGTTGCAGGCGTATTTCACGGGAACCGGCCCGGGCACGGTCGTCCCGGGCGGGCTGCACGCCTTCATCAAGACCAACAAGGAATTCGCGGTTCCCGACATCGAATTCATGTTCCGCGGCCTGCCCACCAACGCGCATATGTGGTTCCCTGGCGTCAAGGCGCCCTACGAAGACGGCTATGGAATCCGTCCGGCGCTTCTGCATCCCGACAGCCGCGGCAAGGTTCTGCTGAAATCCGCCGATCCGATGGACGCGCCCGGTATCAACTATGACTTCTTCACCGCGCCGGGCGACCTGCCGAAGTTGCGCGAAGGGTTCAAGCTCGCCCGCGAGGTGGCCGCCGCGAAACCCCTCGAGCCATTCCGCGGCGTCGAGAAAACGCCGGGCGAAAAGGCGAGGACCGACGCGGAAATCGACGCGTGGATCCGCAAGACCGTCATCACCGCGCATCATCCCGCCGGCACCTGCCAGATGGGCGTCACGCCGGAATGCGTCGTCGATCCGCAATTGCGCGTGCGCGGCGTCGAGGGTCTGCGCGTCGTGGACGCGTCCGCCATGCCCGACATGGTGGGCGCGCACATCAACGCCTGCGTGCTGATGATGGCGGAGAAGGCCTCCGACATGATCCTCGGCAAGGCGCCCCTGCCGGCGCTGGAGAATGCCTGAGTCCCCGCGCCTTCCTTCTCCCGCGCGGGAGGAGGAAGGCAGGACCTGGATCTTTCACCTCTCCGCCCACTTCGGCATCACTTCCCTCGCGAAAAGCCGCATGGACTTTTGCGCCTCGTCGAAGGGCAGTTCGCCGAAATTGATCTGCATCGAGGCGTGCTCGAAGGGGCCGACGCGCTCTACGAGATCCTCGATGATGCGGTTGATCCCGTCGGGCGAGCCAAGCCAGGCGCCGCCCGACTCGATCTGCGATTGCACGGTCGACGCGGCGACCATCTTCATCGCCTGGGGATAGAGCGCGTAGGCGTTGCTCGACGTTCCCTCGGTCCAGTCCTTCGTCGCGCCCGTGATGGCGTCGTAATAGGCTGCGACCGGCGGGCCGGCGATTTCGAGCGCCTTGTCCGCGTCCGCGTGACAGAACATGTGGAAGGCCATCATGACTTCGCCGCGGCCCGGATGGCCGGCGTCCCGCCAGGCCTTGCGGTAGATGTCGAGCAATTCGCGCATGCGCGTGCCGCCGAGCGGGATCGCCATCAGCGAATGGCCCATGCGGCCCGCGAATTCGAAGGTTTCCGGCGTCAGCGTCGCCGCGATGTAGAATTTCGGCCGCGGGTTCTGCGTCGGGCGCGGCATCGATGTCGTGTTCTCGATGACGTGAAACTTGCCAGCGTGGCTGACGTTCTCCCGCGTCAGCAGGAGTTCGATCTGTTCGAGGCCCTCGAGGAAACGCTCGTAGGATTCGTCGAGCGGCACGCGGAAGCGGCGAAATTCATGGGGCAGGAAGGCGCGCGCGACGCCCACGTCGAGGCGGCCGCCGGAGATGCCGTCCAGCATGGCGATCTCGCCCGCCATCTTCAGCGGATGATTGAACACCGGCAGGATCGCGCCGGTGACGAGGCGCATGGTTTTCGTCCGCGCGGCGAGCGCGGCGAGGAAGACGATCGGATTGGGGCTATAGCCGCCGTAGAAGGTGAAATAATGCTCGACCATGCGCGCGTGCGTGTAGCCGAGATGTTCCGCTTCCTCTCCGATTTCGAGACATTCGCGGAAGTAGGTTCGCGCGTCCTTTGTCTCCGGGCCGACGCAGGGAAAAAATTGCAGGCCGAATTGCATTCGCGTCACCCTTCGAAATTCGCGCGGCGGGCCTCGCGTTCCTTCAGGCGCGGCATGACCTCGCTGGCGAAGAGCTTCATGCTGTCGACGGTGTCCTCGCCGCCGAGCTTGCCGCCCTGGCCCATCAAGAGAAGATTGCCGAGACCGCCGATGGCGTCGACGAAAGCGCAAATCTGTTCGAAGACCTGGTCGGGCGTTCCGGCGAAAACGACGCCGGTCTCGATGAAATCGTCGATGCTCGCCGTGGTCAGCTCGACGGGACGGCCCTTTGGCGTGAGAAGGGTGCGGAAGGCGCGCGGATTGGGCGAGCGCAAGGAGCGCATCGACTGTTCGACCGTGAAATATCCGGGCGGCTTGTTGAAGGGATCGGCGACCTGCGCGTTGGTGCGGATGTAATCGGCGATCACGTCGGCGCGGCGGCGGCCCTCCGCTTCCGTGCGGCCGGTCGCGCAGATCGCGAGATAGGCGAAGCGATCCGTCGGCACGGTGGCGCCGCGGTCCGCCTTGCGCCAGCCTTCCGCGTAGGCCTTGTGCAGCTTCACGGTTTCCACCGTGCCGCCCATGAAACTCGCCATCACGTTGCCGCGCTGGCCAAGTTCGACCGCGTTGCTCGCCGTGGAGGTGGAGCCCCAGATCGGCGGATGCGGCTTCTGGAAGGCCCGCGGCCAGATGTTGACGTTGCGGTGCTGGTAATATTCGCCCTCGAAATTGAAGGGGCCGTCGTGGGTCGCGAGCGCCTTGACGATGAGGTCCTGGGCTTCCCAGAACCGGTCCATCACGTCGACGGGATTGGAGTTCGCCGGCGCGAATTCATATGGCACGCCCTTGATCATGCCGAGATCGAGCCGGCCGCCTGAAATGCAATCGATCATCGCCATTTCCTCGGCGACGCGCACGGGGTCGGTGCGGTTGGCGACGGGCACGCCGAGCACGAGAAGCCGCGCGCGTTTCGTGATGCGCGCGAGAATGGCGAGGATGATGTTGGCGGACGCCGAGAGGCTCGTCGCGGTGGCGTGGTGTTCGTTGACCATGATGTCGTAGCCGAGTTCGTCGGCCAGCGCCCATTCGTCGAGATAGCGCTGGTAATAGGCGTGGGCCTTGACGGGATCGCACATTTCGCTGGGAAGCGTGACGCGCAGCGTCGGCAGGTCCGGCGACCAGGCGTCGGGATAGGGTTCCTCGGAAAAATGATAGACGCGCATGTGATCAAAGCCTGGACTTAACGGGTGGCGCCTTCGGCGCGGACGAAGGACGCGATGGCGTCGATCACGGCGGAAGGCTGTTCGACGTGCGGGAAATGACCGGCGTCGTCGATCAAGGAAAAGCGCGCGCCGGGAACGAGCGCGGCGTATTTGCGCCCGTAGTCGGGCGTCACGATCCGGTCCCGGGCGCCCCACAGAAACAGCGTCGGGGCGGCGACGCGACGCAGCCGCGCGTTGAGCTTGGGATTGTGCATGTAGGGCTGCCAGCCGTAACGCGCGAGCGCGACGCGGGCGCGCACGCGGCGCGTCAGTTCGGCGTCGTCGAGGGCGGGCGTACGGTCGTTGAAACGCGAGGCGTCGGCCCAGGCCATCGTCTTGAGATCGGGATCGGCGATGGCGAAAATGTCGGCGATGTCTCGCGCGGTGCGTTCTCCGGTCCTGACGCCAACGGGATCGATCAGCACGAGCGCGCCGACGTCCGCGCATGTCTTGGTGGCGATTTCCGCCGCGATCCAGCCGCCGAAGCCGGCGCCGACGACGAGCGCGTTCTTCATGCCAAGGCGCGCGACGAGGTCGAGATAGAGATAGGCGAGATCGTCGGCGCAATTGAAGCGCGGCGGCGCGTCGATCGCGCCAAAACCCGGATGCACCGGAGTCACGACCCGTCCGAGCCTCGCCAGCGTTTCATCGAAGCCGGCTTCGTCGCCAAACCACGCGCCGCCCGGCAGCCAGAGAATGTCGCGGCCGGCGCCGCGCCGGCGGATTTCAACCTTCACGCCATGCAGGTCGATAATTTCCGGCTCGCCGGCGGTTGCCGCTGTCATCACGTTCCTTCCCCGGGGCGATCAGTCCAGTGAAATCCGCGACCGGCCCGATTGACCTTGAAGCATATTGAGGCCAGTTTTCAAATATGAAGTCAATCAAGCGGGAGCGGAACCGGGCATGAGCGAGGATGGAATCGAACGCGATGGCCTGAAGCCGGGCGACGTCGTCGTGGTGACGGGCGGCGGCGGCGGTTTTGGCCGCGCTTTCGCGAAACGGTTCGCGCGCGCCGGAGCGAGGATCGCGGTGTGGGAGCTCAATCCGGAAAGCGGCGCTGAAACCGAGCGCCAGGTGAAGGCGCTTGGCGGCGAGGCGCGATTTTTCCGCGTCGATCTGTCGAAGGCCTCCGACATCGAGGCCGCGGCTCGCGAGACGCTCGCGGTTTTCGGCGCGCCTTATTGTCTCGTCAACAACGCCAGCGTCTATCCGCGCGGCGAGGTGCTCGATCTTTCGCCGGAGGCCTGGGATCTGACGTTCCGGGTCAATCTCACGGCGCCGTTTCTCGTCGTGAAGGCGTTCGGTCCGGCGATGATCGAGAAGAAGCGCGGCGTCGTCATCAATATTTCCTCGGGCCGCGCGCTCGAGGGCGCGCCGAAGGGCGCGAATTACGCGGCCTCCAAGGCGGCGCTGCTGTCGCTGACAAAATCGCTCGCGCTCGAGTGGGCGAAACATCGCATCCGCGTCAACGCGATCATTCCCGGACAGTCGCTGACCGCGATGCCGCTGGAAAACACGTCGGAGGCCGCCATGCACGCGAAGGCGGCGGTCGAGAATCCGCTTGGCCGGGTCGGCTATCCCGAGGACATGGCGGGGCTCGCGATGTTCCTGGCGAGCAGCGACGCCGCCTACATGACGGGGCAGGGCGTCGCGATGAATGGCGGCGCCGTGCTGGCGCCGTAGAACTCGCGGAAGGCCGTTCATTTCCCGCGCGCGCGAACAAGGCGAGGACTCATGATGTCGAAACGCGAATGGATCTTCGTCTCCGCGGCTTTCGCGGCGCTCGCCCTGACGGCGCCTTTTTCCGCGCGCGCGCAGGACTGGCCGAGCCGTCCCGTGTCGATTCTCGTGCCCTATCCGGCGGGCGGGCCCAACGACGTGCTGGCGCGGGTCGTGGCGCGCCGGCTTGGCGACGTTCTCGGGCAACAATTCATCGTCGAAAATCGCGTCGGCGCCGGCGGCAACATTGGCGCGAGCGTCGTCGCGAGGGCGAAGCCCGATGGTTATTCGCTGCTCGCGACCTCGACGGGCCCCCAGGCCAACAATAAATTTCTTTACGCCTCGCTGCCCTACGATCCCGTCAAGGATTTCTCGTCGATCATCCTGATTTCGAAATCTCCGATTCTGTTCACGGCGCGCAAGGACGCGCCTTTCTCCACGCTCGCGGAAATGGTCGCCCACGCGAAGGCCAATCCAGGCAAGCTCAACATCGGCACCGCCGGGCATGGTTCGGTCGCCCACATCACGTCCGAATATTTGCAATCCGCCACCGGCGTCAAACTGACGAACGTGCCCTTCGCGGGTTCGACGCCGCTGATCCAGGCTTTGATGAGCGGAGACGTCGATCTCGTGTCCGACCTCATTCCCAGCCATATTCCGATGCTCAGGGACAACCGTTACAAGGCGTTGCTGGTCGCCGCGCTGAAGCGCTCGCCATCGCTGCCGAACGTGCCGACCTTCGCCGACAGCGGCCTCGCGCCTTTCGAGGCGACGGCCTGGTCCGCCCTGATGGCGCCGGCGGGGACGCCCGAGGCCATCGTCAACCGCATCAACGCCATCGTGAACGAATGGATTGTCAGCCCGGAGGGCGTGGGGCAACTCGCCGCCCTCGAAATGATGGCGGAAGGGGGCAGTCCGAAAGATCTCGACGCCTTCATCGCGGCCGAAATCGCCAAATGGGGGCCGATTATCGAAAAGGCGGGCATCAGGGCGCAGCCATGAGCCGCCAAAGCCGCGAACCCTTTCGTTCGTGATTGGCGCTGGATGACCGCGCCGCGAATTTGCGCGGGGTGGAAACTTGACGCATTGCAGCATTTTCGATAAAAAATGAACAGTCATTCTTTTTTAATTGCCGGAGCCACAAGGCGCGCCTCGCGCGGATCATGCCGAAACTCACCGAAGATCAGCAAAAGCAACGCCGCGCCCGGATTCTGGACGCCGCGGAGGCGTGTTTCGCCGCGAATGGATTCCACCGCACGACGATGCAGGACATCTGCAAGTCGGCGGGAATCAGCGCCGGCGCCCTCTATATCTATTTCGATTCCAAGGAAGGCCTGATCGAGGGGCTCTCGGGGCGCGACCGGGCCGAGATCATCGAGAAATTCGCCGCGCTCGAGGAATCCGCGGACTTTTTCGAAGGCTTGCAGACGGTGATGCGCACGACGCTCGTCGAGCAGCCGCCGCACAAGGCGCGACTCTTCATGGAAATGGGCGCGGAAGGCTCGCGCAATCCCGCCATCGGAAAAATTCTCGCCGATTGCGACGCGACCATTCGCGCGTCTCTCGCGCATGTCCTGCAACGCGCGAAGGACGAGGGGCGAATTTCGCCCGCGCTGCCCGTCGCCCGCGTCGCGGAGATCATGGCGGTCATCGCCGATGGCGTTTTCTGGCGCCGGGCCGCCGTGCCCGGCTTCGATCTCGCCGCCGCCGCGCCTGACTTGCTGGCGCTGATGGCCGGGCTTGTCGGATTGAACGAAACCCCGGCTTCGCCGGGGAAAGAGGGAACAAAATGATCAATCGGTTGTTCCAGGGTCCGGCTGCCGCCGCGCTCCTCGCGTGGCTGGCGACCGTCGCGCCCGCGGGCCTCGCCGCGGCCGACGCGCCGGCCGTTCGCGGGTCTCCCGCGCCGGTGGTGTCCGTCGCCGCCGCCCGCACGCGTGAAATTGTCGAGCTGACGCAAGTCACGGGCACGCTGGTCGCCCGCGAGGAAATTCTCGTCGGGCCGGAGATCGAGGGCTTGCGCGTGCTCGAGTTGCTCGTCGACGAAGGCGACATGGTGGAAAAGGGGCAGGCGCTGGCGCGGCTATCGCGCGACACGCTGCTCGCCCAGCTCGCGCAATCGACGGCGCAACTGGGCCGCGCCGACGCTTCGATCGAACAGGCCCGCAGCGCCATCGCGCTGGCGGAGGCCGCCATCGCGCAGAGCGAGCCCGCGCTGGTCCGCGCGCGCGCGCTCCTGCGCACTGGCGCGGGCACCGACGCCGTGGTGGAGCAGCGAGCTTCCGAACACAATTCCAACGTGGCGCGGCTGAATTCGGCCCGCCGCGGCCTCGCGGTGTCGGAGGCCGACAAGGCGAACCTCGAGGCGCAGCGGGACGAACTGAACCTGCGGATCGCCCGCACGGAGGTGAAGGCGCCCGCCGCCGGCCTCGTGTCCCGCCGCTCGGCCCGCGTCGGCGGCGTCGCGTCAATGTCGGCGGAGCCGATGTTCCGGATCATCGCGGATGGCGATATCGAACTCGACGCGGAAATTCCCGACTTCCGGCTCCCGGCGGTGCGGGCTGGCCAGAAGGCGACAATCTTGCCGGCGGGGGGCGAGCGAATCGCCGGAAAGGTGCGTCTCGTGTCGACGGAAATCGACCGGGCCACGCGCATGGGTAAAGCGCGGATTTCCGCGCCGGGCGGCGCGGCGCTCAAGATCGGCGGATTCGCGCGCGGCGAGATCGAGACGCGCCGGGCGACGGGCGTCGCGATTCCCGCGAGCGCCGTGCTCTACGACGCCGGCGGCGCCTTCACGCAAGTCGTGCGCGACGGCGTCGTGTCGACCCGGCGGATCAAGCCGGGGCTCGTCACGGGCGGGCAGGCCGAAATCGTGTCCGGCCTCGCCGAGGGCGACGTCGTGATCCTGCGCGCGGGCGCCTTTCTCAACGACGGCGACGCGGTCGATCCGCGTCCGGCGGAGCCCGCGCCGCGCGAAATCACGGGAGCGCGCTGATGCGCATGAACATTTCAGCCTGGTCGATCCGCAACCCGTTTCCTTCGCTCGTCCTGTTCGGCGTGTTGATGGTGCTCGGCTACACGTCGTTTCGCGCGTTGCCGATCACCAAGTTTCCCAACATCGACGTGCCCATCGTCCAGGTCGCCGTGACCCAGTCGGGCGCGGCTCCGGCGGAACTCGAGACGCAAATCACGAAGAAGGTCGAGGACGCCGTTTCCGGCATCAATGGCGTCAAGCACGTCACGTCCTCGGTCACGGACGGCTCCTCGGTCTCGACGATTGAATTCCGTCTCGAGGTCAACGTCGATCGCGCCGTCAACGACGTCAAGGACGCCATCGCGCGAATTCGCGCCGATCTGCCGCGCACGGCGGACGAGCCGGTCGTGCAGCGCATCGAGATCGAGGGCGCGGCGATCATGACCTATGGAGTCGCCAACCGGACGCAGTCGATCGAGCAGATTTCCTGGTTCATCGACGACGTCGTCTCGCGCAAGCTGCAGGCCGCGAAAGGCGTCGCGAGCATATCCCGCGTCGGCGGCGTCGATCGCGAAATCAGGATCGCCCTCGATCCCGACCGTCTCGCCTCGCTCGGCATCACCGCTGGCGACGTCAACCGGCAGGTGCGAGCGACCAACACGAAACTCGCGGGCGGCCGCGGCGAAATCGCCGGCCAGGAGCAGACGATCCGCACCATTTCGAGCGCGCGGACCGTCGAGGATCTCGCGGAAACCTTCATCTGGCTCACCGGCGGGCGCAAGGTGCGCCTCGGCGATCTCGGCGAGGTCAGCGACGGCGCGGCGGAGCCGCGCGCTTTCGCGCGTCTCGATGGCAAGCCGGTCGTCGCCTTCGGCGTCTTCCGCGCCAAGGGCGCGAGCGACGCGAGCGTCGCCATCGAGGTGGCGAAGCGCGTCGCCGACATCGAAAAGGCGGCGCCGGAATACCAGTTCCGTCTGATCGACACGTCGGTCGACTACACCGTCGGCAATTTTCACGCGGCGATGGAAAGCCTCGTCGAGGGCGCGGCGCTGGCGGTCCTCGTGGTGATGCTGTTCCTGCGCGACTGGCGGGCGACCCTGATTTCCGCCCTCGCCATGCCGCTCGCGGCCCTGCCGACCTTCTGGGCGATCAACCTGCTGGGCTTCTCGCTCAATCTCGTCAGCCTGCTCGGCATCACGCTCGCGACCGGCGTTCTCGTCGACGACGCCATCGTCGAGATCGAAAACATCGTGCGGCACACGCGCATGGGCAAGACGCCCTATCGCGCGGCTCTGGAGGCCGCCGACGAGATCGGCCTCGCGGTGATCGCGATCACCATGACGATCATCGCGGTCTTCGCGCCGGTGAGCTTCATGGGCGGCATCGCCGGGCAATATTTCAAGCAGTTCGGCCTCACGGTCGCCATCGCCGTGTTCTTCTCGCTGCTGGTCGCGCGTCTCGTCACGCCGATGCTGGCGGCCTTCTTCCTGCGCGATCATCCAGGGGCGGTCACGCGCGATGGCCCGGTCATGCGGGCCTACACCCGCGTCGTCGGTTTTTCCGTGCGGCATCGCTGGATGACGCTCGCCGCCGGCCTGGCGATTTTCTACGGGTCGATCCAGCTCATGGGCCTCTTGCCGAAGGGCTTCGTTCCGCCGATCGACGAGGGGCACATGCTGTTTGGCGTGGAACTGCCGCCAGGTTCGCGCCTCGAGGACACGCGCGCGGCGACGGATTCCATCGTCGCGCGGCTGAAGCAGAAGCCGGAAATCGCCGGCGTTCTCGTCAACGGCGGCTATATCGTCGGTCTTGGCGGCAACGAGGTGCGCAAGGCGACGCTGGTCGTCAGCCTGATCCACAAGTCAAAACGCGCCAAGACCCAGAAAATGATGGAGGGGGAGGTCAGCGAAGTCCTCGCCTCGACCCCCGACCTGCGGTTCTGGTACGTGCAGTCGAACGGGCAGCGTTCACTGTCGCTGATCGTCGCCGGCGACGACAACGAGGCGACCGCGCGCGTCGCCAGCCGGCTGCAAAGCGAGATGAAGCGGCTGCCGATGGTCGCCAATCCCGTGTCCACGGCGGCCCTCGACCGGCCGGAACTGCAAATCCGGCCGCGCATGGAGCTCGCCGCGGAGTTGGGAGTCGCCACCGACGCGATTTCGGAAACAGTGCGCGTCGCGACCATCGGCGACGTGGGGCCAGGCCTCGCGAAATTCGATCTTGGCGACCGCCTCATCCCCATCCGGGTGCAACTCGTCGATTCGGCGCGCGGACAATTGTCCACGCTCGAAAATCTCAAGGTCGGCGCCGGGCAGGGCCTCGCCGTCCCGCTTTCGACCGTCGCGGACGTGTCGTTTGGACAGGGGCCAGCGAGCATCATGCGCTATGACGGCTCCCGCCGGGTCGCCGTCGAGGCCGACCTCGTGGGCGAGGCGGCGCTGGGCGAGGCCGTCGAGGCCGCGCTGGCCTTGCCCGCGGCGCGCGATCTGCCGAAGGGCGTGATCGTGCGGCAGGCGGGCGACGCGGAAATCATGGGCGAGGTCTTCGAGGGATTCGCCACGGCCATGGGCGCGGGCATCCTGATGGTGTTTGGAGTGCTGGTGCTGCTCTTCGCCAGCTTCCTGCAGCCAATCACCATTCTGTTCTCGCTGCCGCTGTCCATCGGCGGCGTCGTCGCGGCGTTGCTCGTCGCCAACATGTCGTTCTCGATGCCGGTCGTCATCGGTTTCCTCATGCTGATGGGCATCGTGACGAAGAACGCGATCATGCTCGTCGATTTCGCGATCGAGCAGATGGCGAAGGGGATGCCGCGCGACGAGGCGATCATCGACGCCGGCCGCAAGCGCGCGCGGCCTATTATCATGACCACCATCGCCATGGCGGCGGGCATGTTGCCGGCGGCCTTCGCGCTTGGCGACGGCGGCGAGTTCCGCGCGCCCATGGCGGTCGCCGTGATGGGGGGACTGTTCCTC
Source organism: uncultured Hyphomicrobiales bacterium (assembly GCA_903884435.1). Taxonomy (GTDB): domain Bacteria; phylum Pseudomonadota; class Alphaproteobacteria; order Rhizobiales; family Beijerinckiaceae; genus Terripilifer. The sequence goes on from CAISEY010000076.1 coordinate 16,645, forward strand.
TCCACGCTTCTGTCGCTCGTGTTCGTGCCGGCCGTCTTCACGATCATGGATTCCGCCGGCCAGGCGGTCTGGCGCGTCTTTGGCCGCTTTGTCGGCGCGCGCGACGAACCCGTCGAGGAGGACGGGCCGCACGTCCGGCTTGCCGGGCCGGCCATGAAGCCGTCGCGCCCCGCGCCCGTTCCGGCGCGGGTCGAAGCCGCGCGGATGCAACAAAAATCAGCGGTCAACGGCTGACAATTCAACCGGGCGACGCGGGCGCCGATTTTCGCGGCGCCCGCGTCAGAATTTTCGCACAAAAAATCGCCAAAGTCCGCGCGCGATCCCGGGCAGGGCAAGAATTGGGCATTCAGGCCCGAGAATTACATGAATTAGGCGCTCGTCGTCCCTCGTCCGGATTGGCACGCGCGTTGCATCATCCCTTTCGTCCGCATCGGACGACATCGCTCAGGCACGAGTCCTGGCAAACAACGGGGATGAGTATGGCTATCACTCGGAGGACAATGTTGCGCGCGTCCGGCGCGGTTTTGGGCGGCGCCCTGACGCTCGCCTCTTTCGGCGCGCGGGCCGCCGACACGATCAAGGTTGGCATCCTGCATTCGCTTTCCGGCACCATGGCGATCAGCGAGACGACGCTGAAGGACGTGATGCTGATGCTGATCGACGAACAGAACAAGAAGGGCGGCGTCCTCGGCAAGAAGCTCGAAGCCGTCGTCGTCGATCCCGCGTCCAACTGGCCGCTCTTCGCGGAAAAGGCGCGCGAACTGATTTCGAAGGACAAGGTCGACGCGGTGTTCGGCTGCTGGACCTCGGTGTCCCGCAAGTCCGTCCTGCCGGTGTTCGAGGAACTCAACTCCATCCTCTTCTACCCCGTGCAATACGAGGGCGAGGAATCCCAGCGAAATATTTTCTACACGGGCGCGGCGCCGAACCAGCAGGCGATTCCCGCCGTTGACTACCTGATGAGCGCAGAGGGCGGCTCGGTGAAGCGCTGGGTGCTCGCCGGCACCGACTACGTCTATCCCCGCACGACCAACAAGATCCTCGAAGCCTACCTGAAGTCGAAAGGCGTCAAGGACGAGGATATCATGATCAACTACACGCCGTTCGGCCATAGCGACTGGCAGAACATCGTGGCCTCGATCAAGAAGTTCGGCACCGCCGGCAAGAAGACCGCCGTGGTCTCCACCATCAACGGTGACGCCAACGTTCCCTTCTACAAGGAACTCGGCAACCAGGGCGTGAAGGCGACCGACATTCCGGTCGTGGCGTTCTCGGTCGGCGAAGAAGAGCTGGCGGGCATCGACACCAAGCCGCTGCTCGGCCACCTCGCCGCCTGGAACTACTTCCAGTCCGTGAAGA
>CAISEY010000077.1 GCA_903884435.1 uncultured Hyphomicrobiales bacterium
GCGACGACCGCGGCGCGACGGCCGTCGAGTTCGCGATGGTGTCCGTGCCGTTTCTCGGCTTGCTGTTCGCGATTTTCCAGACAGCCTATCTTTTTCTGGTGCAGCAAGCGGTTGACGCCGCCGCCACGACCGGGGCCCGCAACATCCTGACGGGCCAGACGATGAGCTCCAATCTCACGACGGCCTCGGCGTTCGCGACATCCGTCGTCTGTCCAAACCTTCCCAGCTTCCTCTCGTGCTCGTCGCTCATCATCGACGTGCGCTCGGCGAGTTCAACCTCGTGGTCGACACTCAACACGGCGACCGACTTCCTGAACTCCAGCAGCAACAAGTTCTGCATTGGCAATCCAAACGACATCGTCATCGTGCGCATCATCTATCCGGTGCCCGCCTACCTCTCGATCATGACGCTGTCGGCCTCGCTCAGTCAGTCCGGCTCGATGGGAAAGATGACCGCGGGCCAGTCGCTGCAAACCTCCACCAACAACATGGTCTATCCGATCATGGGCATCGCGGCCTTCAAGAACGAGCCGTTCACGGCCTCGACCTACAGTTTCCCCACGGGATGTTGAGGATCACATGACCGGCATTCGTCTTTTTGGCGTTCGGCCATCGCGTCGCCTCCTTCGCCAGTTCGCGCGCTTTCGCCGCGCCTGCGAGGGAATCGCGGCCGTCGAGTTCGCGCTCATCCTGCCCTTGATGCTGCTGTTGTACCTTGGCTCCGCGGAAACCACGCAGGCCGTCATGGCCAGCCGCAAGGCGGCCGTCGCCGCGCGCACCATGTCAGATCTGGTTGGCCAGCAAACGGCCAACACGAACATGACCGACACGATGATGGGCAACATCTTCAACGCGGCGGCGACGATCATGCAGCCCTTCGGCACCGGCACGAGCGCCCTCACCATCGATGTCGCGGCGGTCAGCTTCAAGTCGTTCACCGCGGCGCCGTCGCCGACAAGCCTCAACCCCTACGTCTACGTGCCCACGAAGTCGGCCACCGCCTCCACCTTCACGCCGACGTCCACCGATCCCGGCTACGCCGCGAAAATCCGCTGGGTCGCCTCGCCGGCGCTCATCAACGCCTCGACCGCGGGCTCCACCACGCTGTCGAACGCCGCGGTCACCATGCCCGACGGCGCGGCGCGCGTGTGCAGCTCGACCTCGAACCAGCCGCTCAAGCCGCAGACCTCGACCACCGCCACGCCGAAATCAAAGGAGTTGCAGGCCGGCCTCTATGGCTCCGGCTCCATGGTGATCGCGGATATTTCCTACACGTACACGCCAATATTCGGCGCCTCGATCCTGCAATACGCGTGGTCGACGACGTCAGGCATGTCGACAACCAACACGACCTACATGCAGCCCCGCAATACCTGGTCGGTCTGCTCGGAGGCGTCCGGCACGGGCGCTTCGGACACCTGGGTCTGCTACCCCACCCGCGAAACCGGCACCTGCGCCAGCTATTGAGCGGTCGCCGCCCGTCCTGAAAAACAAACCCCGGCCATGGAGACCATGACCGGGGCAGAACGCGGCTCAGGGGCTGGGGGGCTGACGAAAGAACCGCGGTTCCGCCATTTAGCGAGCAAATTGCCGCGGAATTGTGGTCAAGCCGCCGCCAGAGGGAGACGGCGGAAGAACCGCCGGTTTTCGCCGAAGTTTGATTTCGATCATTGTCCCGCGCCGCGCATGGGACAAGTCTCCGTCGATCGGTCACGGTCCGTATACGGAGGAAACATGACGAACCAGCTCGGCACTCTCGAGGAACTCCCGCAGGACTACCTTCGGGCGGTGAACGACCTGAGCGTCGCGCCGTTGTGGCCCTTTCTCCGCGCGGCCCTGCCCTTCGATTTCCCCAATCGCGCGACCGCTCCCTTCATCTGGCGCTATCGCGATATCCGTTCGCATCTGATGCGCGCCGGCGAACTGACGCCCATGGAAAAGGCCGAGCGTCGCGTGCTGGTGCTGTGCAATCCGGGCATCGGCCTCGAAAAACTGATGGCGACGCCGACCATCTACGCCGGCCTGCAACTGATCCTGCCGGGCGAAACCGCCGAGGCGCACCGCCATACGCCGAGCGCCATACGCTTCGTCATCGAGGGCGACGGCGGCTACACCATCGTCAATGGCGAAAAATGCCCGATGGAAAAGGGCGATCTCATTCTCACGCCGTCGGGCACCTGGCACGAGCATTGGCACGCGGGCAAGAATCCCGTCGTGTGGCTGGACGCGCTGGATCTGCCGATCATCGGCGCGCTGGAGGTCTGCTACGTCGTCGAGGGCAAGCGCCAGACGATCCACAACGCCGCCGACCGGTCGCAAACCGCCTACCGGCGTTCCGGCCTCGTGCCCTACGCCTCGCTTGGCAAGCAGCGGGCCGACTATCCATTGATCCGCTTCCCATGGCGCGATGTGCGCGAATCGCTGGTCGCGCTCGCGGGCGGCTGCGGACCTAGGGATCCCGTGCATCTGGCCTACGTGAATCCCGAAACCGGCGGCGAATGCCTGCCCATTCTCGGCTTCTCCGCGCAGATGCTGCGGCCCGGCGAGGAGGTCGCGCCCGCCCGTCGCTCGTCGAGCGGCATCATGCATGTGATCGAGGGTTCCGGACAATCGATCATCGACGACAAGACAATCGAATGGTCCGAGGGCGACACCATCGCCATACCGACTTACGCGCGCATCAGGCACCGCGCGGCGAGCGGCAAGCCAGCCTTCGTGTTCCATGTCGACGACGCGCCCCTGCATCGCAAGATCGGCATCTTCGAGGAGATGCCGGACTGACGGGATCGAACAACGTTCTCCCGTTGATCGCGTCGCGGCGGAGTTCCCGGGGTGGGGAATTCCGCCGCGATTGCGTTTGCCCGCGAACCAGCGCGCGCCGTATGATGGGAACGCGCGCCACGCGCCGTTCCCGGGAGCCTCCGCATGTCCCTCGCCCATGTCCTCGTCATAGGCGCGCAAGCCTACGCGGGAATCGGATTGCTCGCGGGCCTTGCCTTTATCCTTTTCGGCGTTGACCGCGTCGACCCGGCGGCGCGCGGCGCTCATGCGTTCCGGCCTCTCTTGCTGCCCGGTTTCATCCTGATCTGGCCCTTGGCCGTGGCGCGCTGGCGCGCATTGGCCGCGCGCGGCGCGGACCGCGCCTGATGCTGCGACGACACCGCTCGACGCATGGCACGATCTGGCTGACGCTCGCGCTCGCTATACCCGTGATTCTCGCGGTGGGCCTCTATGTTCGCCTGCGCGCCCCCGCCGCCGACGCGCCCTTGCGCCTCGCGCCGCCCGTCGCGGAAACATCGCGATGAGCGCGACCTACAGGCCGGTCGGCTGGAACAGATCCAAGCTGATCTACGATGCGCTTCTCGTCCTCGCCGTCGTCGCCTACGCGCTGATCTTCATTCGGGTCGCGCATGTCGGCGCGACGGCGGGACCGCCGCTGGACGAGCCCACCATCAGGATGCGCGCCTTCGGCTCCTGCGCGTTCCTGATGCTGTCCTTCATTCTGTGCATCGGCCCGCTGGCGCGACTCGACAAGCGCTTTCTGCCCTTGCTCTACAACCGTCGC
>CAISEY010000078.1 GCA_903884435.1 uncultured Hyphomicrobiales bacterium
CTGACGCCTGCTGGATCGAAGCTCTATTTCGACGGCACGGACGCGGCGGGAAAATCAAACCTCTGGGTTTCCGACGTGACGGCGGCGAACACCTCGGAAATCGTGGTATCCGGCGTGTCCGCCCCGGACTGCGGCCGACGCAGATCGCCACGTTCAACGGCAAGATCGTCTTCAACGGCTTCGACTCCAGCAACCGTTCCAACCTCTGGATCAGCGACGGCACGGCGGCGAACACGAAGGAAATCGTGATCGCCAATTCGACCAGCGGGGCCCTGAATCCCACCCAGTTCACGACGTTCAACAACAAGCTTTACTTCAGCGGGACCGACGCCAGCTTCCACCGCAATCTTTATGTTTCGGACGGCACGGCGGCGAACACTGTCGAACTGAACGTCGCCAACGCCGCGTCGGCCGGGCTGAGCCCCGGCCAGTTCGCGACGCTGGGTTCCAGCCTGTATTTCCAGGGAACCGACGCCGCCGGGAAAATCGGTCTCTGGGTGTCCGATGGCGGCGCGACCGGCACGAAGGAACTGTCCGTCGCGAACTCCTGCCCGCTTGGCCTGTTCCCGCAGATGCTCACGCCCTTCAATGGAAAATTGTATTTCGGCGGGATGGACGCGAGCAACCATTACGGACTCTGGGTGTCCGACGGGACGGCGGCGAACACGACCGAACTCGCGGTCACGGGCGCGTCGACCGCTTCCGCCGGCCTGTTGCCGGCGGGCTTCACGATCCTCGACGGCAAGCTGTATTTTTCCGGCGTGGACGCGAGCGGGAAGACCAGCCTCTGGCAGTCGGACGGCACGGCGGCGGGAACCCAGGAACTCCAGGACACCGGTCTGTTCGAGCGATTCGTAACCGGCGCGCCGGTCGCGCCGACCCTCACGATCAACGGAAATGGCGGCCCGGCTGGCCAGGCGAATCTGACGATCGCCGGTACGATCGACGTGGCGGACGCGGGGCTTCCCGTGACGCTGTTCGACGGACAGACGAACCTTGGAACCGTGACGCCTTCCGCCAGCGGCGCGTGGAACGCGACCGTCACGCTTCCGGCGACGGCGGGCATTCACGCCATCACGGCCCGGGCGACCGACGCCTATGGCGATGTCGGGACTTCCGCCGCCGTCGTTTATGTCCTCGACGCCGCCGCCGCGGGGATGCCCGTCGTCACGTCAATCGTCGGAACGACGCTGAACGGCGGAACCAGCGCCGGCGTTGGCGGAATCGTCAGGATCACGGTGAACGTGAGCGAAGCGGTCAGCGTCACGGGTTCCCCCACGCTGTTGTTGGGCAACAACGCGGTCGCCACCTACGCGGGCGGGTCCGGGACGTCCAGCCTGACATTCGTTTACGCCGTCAGGCCGGGGGATACCTCCGCGGATCTCGTGGCCACGGGGCTCGGTCTGCCGCAAGGCTCGGCGATCCGGGACATATCCGGCAACAGTCTGTCGGGCCCCGTGAGCGCCGACCTCGCGATTGACGTGACCGGCGGCGGCGCGCCCAACACTTTCCTGTTCGCCGGTTCCGGTTCCACTGGCATACTTTTGCCGTGGGTGTCGGATGGCTCCGCCGCCGGGACGCACGTCCTGTTCGAAAATGGCAGCCGGGGACCGAAATATTTTGGCAACCCCCTGATGCTCTCATTGCCGCTGGGCGGCGATGGCGTTTCCTTCAACGGAAAGTTCTATTTTTCCGCGCGGGATTCCGACGACAATGTCGGACTCTGGGTGACCGACGGAACGGACGCGGGCACGCGGGAGCTCCTCAGCAATCCCTCCTATTACCAGATCAGCCTGAACCCGCGCTATTTCGTCGTGTATGGCGGCGTTCTCTATTTCGTCGGCAATGACATCGCTGGCAATCCCGCGCTCTGGACCTCCGATGGAACAGCGGCGGGAACGCGCGAAGTCAAGGTCCTGAGCACGGCGCCCCTCCCGACGCCGAATGTCATGTCGCCCTATCAGGGCGCGGTTGTTTTCAACAATCGCTTCTATTTCGCCGCGCCCAACGCCAGCGGCAAAACCACGCTCTGGGCTTCCGACGGCTCCGCGGGCGGCACGGTGGAAATCCCCATTGCGAACGTCTCCGCCGCGGGACTGTTCACGAACAATCTGATCGAGCCCGACTTCGCCATTTTCAATGGAAAACTTTATTTCGAGGGTTACGACGCCGCGGGAGCGCTGCGGCTCTGGGTTTCCGACGGCTCCGCGACCGGGACCAGCGAAATTCTCGTGAATACCTCGCCAACGGAAGCACAGACCGTCGGCGGCAAGCTGTTTTTCAACGGCCTCGACATCAACAACAAGAATGGCCTCTGGGTCACGACCAACGGCACGACGTTTCTCGAACTGACGATCGCCGGAGCCAACGCGACCAGCGGGATCGGGGCTTCAAGTCTGACGCCCTATGCGGGAAAGCTCTATTTCACGGGGCAGGACGCGTCCGGAAAATATGGTCTTTGGGTCACGGACGGGACCAACGCCAACACCGTCGAATTGCTGGTCGGCAATATCGCGACGGGCGGTCTGCTCGCGGGCTCGCTCGGCGCGTTCAACGGCAAATTGTATTACGATGGCGTCGACTCAAACGGGAAGCTGGCGCTCTGGTCGACCGACGGCACGGCGCAGGGAACCGCCAAAATCGCCACCGACGGAATCGTTGGCGCCAATTCGATTGGCCTGTCTCCCAACTATATTTCCACGATCAATGGCAAGATTTATTTCGAGGGCTTGGATTCCGCCGGCAAGTCGGGTCTCTGGATCGCGGACGTCGCGAGCGCGGGCACGCAAATCACCCAGGAACTGCAAGTCGCGAATGCCTATGCGGGACTTGGCACGCCGGCAGTGCCCGGCGGTCTCGCGCCGCAGGAAATCGTGGCCTTCAATGGTCGCGCGTATTTTTCCGGCCTCGACACGACCGGCAAGCGCGGCCTCTGGTCGTCAGACGGCAGCGCCGCGAACACGGTCGAATTCGCGGTCGCGAACTCCAACGCGACGAGCGCCGGGCTCAATCCGTCCTGGCTGACGCCTGCTGGATCGAAGCTGTTCTTCGATGGCACGGACGCGGGTGGAAAGTCGAACCTCTGGGTTTCCGACGGGACGGCGGCGAACACCACGGAAATCGTGGTTTCCGGCGTGTCCGCCACCGGACTGCGGCCAACGCAGATCGCCGCGTTCAACGGTCAGATCGTCTTCAATGGCTATGACGCCAGCAACAAATCCAACCTCTGGATCAGCGACGGCACGGCGGCGAACACGAAGGAAATCGTGATCGCCAATTCCACCAGCGGGGCCCTGAATCCCACCCAGTTCACGACGTTCAACAACAAACTTTACTTCAGCGGCACCGACGCCAGCTTCCACCGCAATCTTTATGTTTCGGACGGCACGGCGGCGAACACTGTCGAATTGAATGTCGCCAACGCCGCGTCGGCCGGTTTGAACCCTGGCCAGTTCGCGACGCTTGGCGCGAACCTGTATTTTCAGGGCGCGGACTCCCTTGGCAAAACCGCGCTCTGGGTGTCGGATGGAACCGCCAATGGCACGAGGGAACTCGCGGTCGCCAACACGAGTTCGGTCGGCTTTCTGCCGCAGATGCTGACGGTCTTCGATGGCAAGCTCTTTTTCGGCGGGCTGGACGCGAGCAACCATTACGGGCTCTGGGTGTCCGACGGGACGGCGGCGAACACAACGGAGCTGGCGGTCACGGGAGCGGCCTCCGCAGGACTGTTGCCAGTCGGTTTCACGATCCTCGATGGCAAACTTTATTTTTCGGGTCAGGACGCGAGCGGCAAAACCAGCCTCTGGCAGTCGGACGGCACGGCGGCGGGAACGCTGGAACTCCAGGACTGCGGTCTCCTGAACGTCCTTGTCGCCGGCGCGCCAATCGCGCCGACCCTGACGATCGCCGGAAGCGGCGGTCCCGTCAGCCAGACGTCGCTGACGATCACGGGCGCGATCGACGTGGCGGACGCGGGCCTTCCCGTGACGCTGTTCGACGGTCAGACCAGCCTTGGAACGGCGACGCCCTCCGCCAATGGGGCGTGGAGCAAAACCGTCACCCTCTCCGCCACTCCTGGCATTCACGCCATCACGGCCCAGGCGACCGACGCGTATGGCGACATCGGGACTTCCGCGGCGGCCGTCTATGTCCTCGATACGGGCGGCCCGGCGCTGACCATCGGCGGCGTCGCCGGGTCGGGCGCGCAACGCGCCCAGACCGTGTCGGGCACGATCGATTTCGCCGACGCCGGCCTGCTGGTGACCATCTTCGACGGGTCAACCGCGATTGGCTCCGCCACGCCCGACGCGGGCGGCGCCTGGACGGCTTCGGTGACCCTGACCGCCTCCGCGGGCGTTCACCAGCTCTCGGCCCAGGCCACGGACGAGGCGGGAAACGTCGGCAAGAGCAACACCCTCTCCTACACCCTGCAATCCCTCGCCTCGATCTCCCCTGCCAGCGTTTCACATCCCGAGGGGAACACGGGAACAACGGCCTTCACATTTACCGTCAATCTCGATCAGGCGGCGGTCACGACGCAAACGCTGACCTGGTCCGTTACAGGCGCGGGAACGAACAGCGCGACCGCCGCCGAGTTCGCGAACGGCGCCTTCCCCTCGGGGACCGTCATTTTCAATCCAGGCGTGAGCAGCCAGACGATCACGGTGCAGATCGCCGGAAACACGCTGGTTCAGCCCGACCAGACATTCTTGGTGACGCTCTCGAACCCTTCGCCGGCGCTGGCGATTGGCGCTGCGAGCGCGACCGGACTCATTCTCAATGACGACGCCGCCTTTTCCATATCGGCACTGGACTCAGACAGGGCGGAAGGAAACAGCGGCTCAACGCCCTTCACGTTCAATGTCTCGCGAGGCGGCGCCACCGGCGGCGCGGCGTCCGTCGATTGGGCTGTGTCGGGGCTCGCCGTCAATGGCGCGGACTTTTCCGGGGGGGCGCTACCTTCGGGAACGCTGACATTCGCCGCGGGCGAAACCGGCAAGACCATCACCGTCAACGTCGCCGGCGACACGCTGGCCGAGCCCGACGAGGCCTTCACGGTGACGTTGTCGAACCCTTCGGCCGGCGCCACGATCTCGGTTGGAACGGCGACCGGGACAATCCGGAATGACGATGTTTCCGCGCCGACTCTCGCGATTGCGGCGACGGACGCGGACAAGGCCGAGGGCCAGAGCGGCTCGACCCCGTTCACTTTCACCGTCACACGGACCGGCGACACGACCGGCGCCGCCTCCGCGAACTGGACCGTCGCGGGAACAGCGGTCACGGGAGCCGACTTCATCGGCGGCGTCCTGCCCTCGGGGACGGTCTCCTTCGCCGCGGGCGAAACCGGCAAGATCATCACCGTCAACGTGGCCGGCGATACAATTGTCGAACCGGACGAAGCCTTCACGGTGACATTGTCGAACCCGTCCACGGGCGCGGTGATTGGCGCGGCGGCGGCGGCAGGAACGATTCGCAACGACGACGCCGCTCTTTCCATCGCCGCGACCAGCGCTGACAAGGCGGAGGGAAACTCGGGCGCGACGCCGTTCATCTTTACCGTCACGCGCAACGGAGACACGAGCGTGACGCACACGGCGACGTGGGCGGTTTCAGGCGTGGCCGTGACGGCGGCGGACTTTGCCGGCGGGACATTGCCGACAGGCACGGTGTCCTTCGCGTCCGGAGCGACCAGCCAGACGATCACCGTCAACGTGGCCGGCGACACGACGGTGGAGCCGGACGAAGCCTTCACCGTGACGCTGTCGAACCCGTCGACGGGGGCCACGGTCGCGACCGCCTCGGCGACGGGAACGATTCGCAACGACGATGCTTCGCTCTCCATCGCGGCGACGAGCGCCGACAAGCCGGAGGGAAACTCGGGCGCGACGCCCTTTACGTTCACGGTCAGCCGGTCGGGCGACGCTTCGGGGGCGGGTTCGGCGAACTGGGCGGTGTCCGGCTCCGCCGTGAACGGCGCGGACTTTGCGGGCGGCGTCCTGCCTTCGGGGACGGTCTCCTTCGCCGCGGGCGAAACCGGCAAGATCATCACCGTCAACGTCGCGGGCGATACAATTGTCGAACCGGACGAAGCCTTCACGGTGACGTTGTCGAACCCGGGCGCCGGCCTGACCATTGCCGTCGGGACCGCGACTGGCGTGATCCGGAATGACGACGGGAATTTGACCACGCCTCCATTCACTGAAGGCGACGACGCTTTCTCGTTGACGGCCCCGGGGGGAATGACCCGCGCTGGCGCCGGCAATGATTTTGTCAAAGGCACTTCTGGCGCCGACGCGATCTTCGGCGACGCGGGCAACGACACGCTCCTCGGCGGCGACGACCTCGCGCTATCGGCAACGCAGAAAACCATCTTCCGCCTCTACGGCGCGACGCTGGGGCGCCAGCCGGATGTCGCCGGCCTCAACGGCTGGGTCAATCTTCTCAACGGCGGCATGAGCCTCGATTCCATCGCCCAGGGCTTCGTCAATTCAGCCGAGTTCCAGTCGACCTATGGCGCCCTCGACAACGCCGGCTTCGTCACGCTTCTCTACGCCAACGTGCTGAAACGCGCGCCCGATTCAGCCGGCCTCAATGGCTGGCTCGACCTGATGAACCGGGGCCTGTCGCGCTCCGGCGTCGTCACCGGCTTCTCCAACAGCGCCGAATATCAGGGCGCCACCGACGCGCAGACAGGCGCTTTCGCCACGTCGCAACTCGACGCCGCCTTCTTCGGCCAGGTGTTCCGGCTCTATGGCGCGACGCTGAACCGCCAGCCGGATTCCGCCGGCTTCGGCGGCTGGGTGGATATTCTGGCGGGCGGGCAGACTCTGTCGAGCATCGCCGGCGGCTTCATCAATTCCGCCGAATTCCAGGCCGCCTATGGCGGGAAGAGCAATCCGGACTTCGTGACGCTGCTCTACAACAACGTGCTGAAACGCACGCCCGACGCGGCGGGGCTCAATGGCTGGGTTGGCTTTCTGAACAATGGAATGGCGCGCCAGGACGTGGTGACGGGCTTCTCCGAGAGCGACGAATACAAGACAAACACAACCGCGCCGCTCAGAACCTTCATGCAAACCACGATGACCGCC
>CAISEY010000079.1 GCA_903884435.1 uncultured Hyphomicrobiales bacterium
GCCCGTGAGAAAGCGACGATGGACATGCGCGCCTCAGGACGCCGCTACGCGAATGCCAGTGCCGCTCGTGCCGAACTCGGCGAGAGCAACGCCACGCGCGATCTTCGGTTGAACGCCAATGCCAAGTTCGGGGAATAGCAACTCGCCGACGCGATAGGCCTCCTCTAGATGCGGGTAACCCGAGCCGATGATGGTCTCGATGCCGATATCCTGATATTCGCGCAGACGCCTTGCGACGGTCTTGGGATCGCCGACCAGCGCCGTGCCCGCGCCGCCGCGCACGAGTCCCACGCCCGCCCACAGGTTCGGCGCGATGACAAGGCTTTCGCGCTTGCCCCGGCCATGCAGCAAGCTCATGCGCTGTTGACCGATGGAGTCCGATTGCCGCGCGAAATTCGCCTGCGCGGCGGCGATGACATCATCGCTCAGATCGGCGATCAGGCGGTCGGCGGCGGCCCAGGCCTCGTCCTCGGTCTCGCGCACGACAAAATGAATACGCAGGCCGAATTTCACCTCGCGCCCCCGCGCCCTCGCCTTGCGACTGACCTTGTCGAGCTTTTCAGCGACCTGTTCGACCGGCTCGGCCCAGGAGAGATAGACGTCGACATGTTCCGAGGCTACATCGATCGCGGGATCGGACGAGCCGCCAAACCATACCGGGAAGCGCTTTTGCACGGGCTTGAAGCCAAGCTGCGCCCCCTTCACCTTAATGTAATCGCCATCGAGATCGACCTTCTGGCCGGCCATCAGGCCATTGAACACGGTCAGGAATTCCGCCGTATGCGCGTAACGCTCGTCATGCGGCAAAAAGATACCGTCTCCCGCGAGTTCTGCGGGGTTGCCGCCGGTCACGATATTGACGATGAAACGGCCATTGCTGACTCGGTCGATCGCCGCCGCCTGACGCGCGAAATAGGTTGGCGAAGCGTTACCCGGCCGTAGCGCCGCAAGAAACCTCAGCTTTTCGGTGTGCGAAGCCAATGCCGCCGCTGTCACCCACGGGTCGTCGCAGTTTTTGCCCGTTGGGATCAACACGCCGCCAAAGCCGAGACGATCAACCGCTTGCGCTATTTCCTTGAGATAACGAAAATCCGGTGGCCGATGTCCCTTTTCGCTTCCCAGATAGGGCCCGTCGCCACTGACGGGAATGAACCAGAAGAGATCGAGAGGTTTCTTGAACGCGCTCATGCGGTGTTCCTCGTTCGAGAATGTCAGGAATTGGGCGTCCACTTCCAGACGATGTCGCGCACGGCGATCGCGTCTGGAATCAGGGCGAGTTTCTGGAATCGATCGGCGACGGCCTGTTGCTGTTGGACGATGGCGTCCGAGAGCGGTGAAATCGCGAACTCCGATCGCGCGACAATTCTGAGTTGATGTTCCAGCGGAATTCCGGTGGCTTCCGCGAACAGCGCGGCCGCCTCGGCGCGATGGTCGGATGTCCAGCTGGCGGCCCTGGCGAGTTCGTCGTTCGTCGCGGAGACGATGTTGGGAAATTTCGTCGTGAAATCGCGATTCGCCAGAAAATAGGAATTCTGACGAACGATGTCCTCGCCCTTGGCCAGAATACGTGTTCCCGGTTGCGCCTCGGCAATGGCGAAATAAGGATCCCAGATAGTCCATGCGTCGATGGAGCCGCGGGTGAAGGCGGCCGCGGCGTCGGCGGGTTGAAGATAAACCGGCGTGATGTCCGCGTAGCTCAGGCCGGCTTTTTCAAGCGCGGCGATGGTGACATTGTGCGCGCTCGATGCCTTGGTGAAGCCGACTTTCCTTCCCTTTAGATCGGTCAGCGTTTTTATGGGCGACCCGTCGCGCACCAATATGGCCGATGTCGATCCGGAACCGGGCTGCGCGGCGACATAGAACAAATTGGCGCGCGCCGCCTGCGCGAAAATCGGTGGAGAGTCGCCCGTTGTTCCGTAGTCGATACTGCCGGCGTTAAGCGCCTCCAGCAGCGGCGGCCCTGACGAGAACTCGATAAAGCGCACCTCGACGCCCAGCGCCGCGAACCGCTTTTCAAAAAGCTTTTGCTGCTTGGCGACCAGCAACACGCCGTTTTTCTGATAGCCGATGCGCAGTTGCCTGGGCCCTTCCAGAGCCCGGACGGGAGCGCTCGCGATGAGCGCGACTCCGGCCGCCGAGCCTTTAATGAAATGACGACGATCCATGATGTCCTCCAAAGCCTCAGACGCGCGCGGCGGCGGGCGCCGGCGCGTTGGCCGCGCGCAAGCCAAGCTGGCGTTGACGATGGGCGCGGGCGGCGATTTCCGCCTGACGCGGTGAATTGAAGATCGCTCCCTCGAGCTTCGCGTATGGCGACGCGGCGGCGAAAAACCGGAATCCGCGCTGTTCCGCGGTTACTATGCCGGCGGTCTCCTCGCCGATTTCAATGACGTAGGCTGATCTCTTGACCATGGATTCCCGATCGCGGAAGTTACGCCGCGTCCCTGTCGATGTTGCGATTGTCGATTGGATTCAGGCGCGAAATTCAGGACACGCGCCTGTCGCCGCGGACGATTCGCGACAGGAAAATCTGGAAATATCGGGGGCCGCCGCGGGCCGCGCGCGTCGCGCGTTGGTCATGGTCACACCTCGTTCGAGGAGCCCACGAAATCGCTTCGTGGCGCTTTTAGCATTTGTTGACGCGGCGCAAGCTGCTCCATCAAAACCCGCGACCAATGGGACTTTTTTAATTCCTACTGACTTGATAAGAATAAGCGTTGCGCCGCCGGTGTCAACGAGAAAGATTTTCCTCGCTGGGAGCTGAATCGAGAATGGAATTACAGATCCGGCGCATTCCTCGCTTTCGCCTGGCCAGCGCACAGGCTCGAACACGACTTTCCTTTCTTCGGAAAACCCGGCGCGAGGCCCCCTGCCTCCTATAATCCCTCGCCCCTTGAACGTTACGTTCAAGACCTGAACGCGAGACTGGATTCAGCCCGTTTATTGAATTCGCGATGATATGGCCGTCACGGATGAACAAACGCAGCCCGGCGTCGCGGCGCGCTCATTCGCCCTCGACGAGCCGATACCCGACGCCCGGCTCTGTTTTGATGACACTCGGCTCGGTGGGGTCACGCGCGATTTTCGCGCGCAGTTGACCGATGAAGACACGCAGATATTGCGTGTCGTCGACATGCGCCGGGCCCCAGATGGCCGCGAGCACCTGCCGATGAGTGACAACACGACCAACGAATTTCGCGAGCAGCGCGAGGAGGTCGAATTCCTTTGGCGTGAGCTTGATCGCGCGGCCATCCCGGCTGACGAGCCGTTTTCCAATATCGATGACGAGTCCGTCGATTTCCACCCGCGTGGGTGGCTTGGCGTCCTTCGCCGCGTGACGAAGCGCGGCGCGCAGCCGGGCCATGAGTTCGCCAATCGCGAAAGGTTTCTCGACATAGTCGTCCGCGCCGAGATCAAGCGCCTCGATTTTCTCGCCCTCGCGATCCCGCGCTGAAACCACGATGACCGGCGCCTTGGAAAATTGTCGGATCGAGCGAAGCACGTCCTTGCCATCCATGTCCGGCAAGCCAAGATCCAGAAGAATGATGTCTGGAGCCGCGTTCGCGACCTGCCTGAGGGCAGCCGAGCCGGAGTCGGCCGTCAACACGCCATACCCCGCCGCGGCGAGCGCCACCTTGAGAAACCGTTGAATCTGCGGTTCGTCATCAACGATGAGTACACGGGCCTCGGTCATCTGGTGGCGTCTCGTTGAGGTGGGGCTTCGGCGGCGGGAATGCGTATGATCATTCTGGCGCCCCGTCGACGCAAAGCTGGACTTTGCGCCACGATTGTTCCACCCATCGCCTCGACGATGCCCCTGCAAATCGACAGGCCGAGGCCAGTGCCGGCCTGTCGACCATCGGATCGGCCACCCCGGTAGAATTTCTCGAAAATGCGATCCAGATCGGCGGCCTTGATGCCGGGGCCATCGTCCGTAACGCTGATCAGAACATCGTTTGCGTCCTCGCGCGCGTGCACGGAAATGACGCCTCCCCCATATTTCTGGGCGTTGTCGAGCAAATTAAACAATACTTGCTCGAGCAGGTTGGCGTCGCCGCGGATCGGCGGGAGATCGGGTGCGATGCTCAGCGTGGGCTTTATGCCGGGCAAGACCTTGCGCGCGCGCTCCGCCGCCGACCGAATGACATCGGCGACTTCAACAAAGTCCTTTCGAACCTTGAGCGCGCCGGACTCGATGCGCGACATATGAAGCAGGTTTCCCACGAACCGCGAAAGCCGGCCAGCTTCCTCCTCGATCGAGGCAAGCAGGTCTTGACGCTCGGAATCGGTCATCCTGTCGCCGAGCTGTCGCAGGCTCGAAACCGCGCCCGTGATCGAGGCAAGCGGTGTCCGCAGATCATGCGACAAGGACGC
>CAISEY010000080.1 GCA_903884435.1 uncultured Hyphomicrobiales bacterium
GACAGGTGGGACGTTTGGACTCGCTGGTGGGAGGCTCGTCGCGATGGTGCTCCTGCAAACGAAGAACATGAGGTTTTTCGAATCTTGCAGCCGGAGCCCTTTTGGAACCAGAAACCTGCCGAGATCAACCTCGTGATTTGGGAAGAGGAACAAAGACTTCAACAAGCGCCAGAAACCAAGCAATTGATCCCGCTCGTCAAACCAGCCGCGCTTCAACCTGAAATTCGCGGCGGCAAGATGGTTTTGCCCGGGTTGGCAGCCGCCTCCGATCTGAAGCCGGCTACCACGGCGACGGCGTTGAAATCGCTGCGTGCGCAAATTGAAAGTCTTGTCGCCTCTCTGGATGGGGAGGCTAACATTGATCGGCGTATGATCGCGCATTTGCGTAATCAGGCTGCGAAAATTCCGGCGAAAGCTCCATCCCAAATGAAGCTGTTTGAACTCGGTCACGAATTCGAGACGCTGCAATTTTACGCGGGTCGTGTGAACGCGGAATGGCCGGATATTCTCGCCAGTCGCTACCATGCGATGGTTCTCGCCTACGAACGCACCTTGCGGCAGTTTCCCAAGTGGCGGGAGTTCAAGCGCAACGCGGCGCAATTGACCATCACTCCAGCGATGGTCAGCGGCGCACCCGGAGCGATTGCCCGTTCCGCCGAGGTCTTGCGCGATCCCGAGATTGCGCCGCACATCGATCCGCTCATCACGGAAACGCTTGTTTCCTTTTCGGCTCAAATCGCAACTCGCGCAGATCGTCCCGCGCCGTTCGATCCAATTGAAGTCGGAAAAGAAGAACTGGTTGCCGATGGACTGGAAAGCCTGAACAATATTATGAAAATCGTTGCCGAGGCTGCGATGAAGTTCGGTGCTCTTCTCGCAACAACGGCCCAGGATGGATTTAAAGCGTACGCAAACGAAGCGGCCAAAGGTTTCGTCGCGGAAATGGGCAAGACGGGCGGAAAGCATGGGCCCGCTGTCGCGCGATGGACGATGCGAATCCTTTTCCACGGAGTCGCGGGCGGCCTCGCGCTCGCAGCGTATTTGAGCGGCGCTTTCCCTGCATTTTTCGGTTGGCTTGGTCCCGTAATCGCGTTTCTTTCGAAAATTTAGCGGTTCGAGTTTCTATCCGGACGCGCGGTCTCGTCTCGACTTTCGGCATACTTGTTTCGCGGACTCCTCAAAGTGAAGTCCGCGAACGGTCTGTTCCGGAAATAGCCTCGGATTTTTGGAACTTTTTTAATGCCGGGTAACGGCTGCCCCGATGAAAGATGTTTCTGGCTTGTGGCCTCACGCCGCTCCCGCTTCCTCGTCGCTTGCCGGCTCGCGACGACCGCGGCGGCGGTCGCCGAAGGCGCGCGGGGCGTCGAGGGCCGCGCGCACGAGGGCGCGGAAGGGCGAGGCGAGGCGGTGGAAATCGTCGAGGCGGGCGACGATCTGGCCGCCGCGGGTGAGTTCCCGGTCGAGCGCCGCCATGGTCGCCGCGAGGCCCTGATCCTCGTCGCGCAGCCAGGTCTCGACGACGCGGGCGAAGGCGAGAACGAGGCCCTGCAATTTCACAGCGCCGAGCGCGCCGTTCGAATCGACGCTGGCGGCCTCCAGCATGAAGCGCATGGAATTGATGGCGACGCGGTTGAGCGCCGCCGCCTCGACGGGTTCCCGCCGCGCCCATGCGAGCACGCTTTCGAGCCCGGCCTTGTAAGGCCTCATGGCGTCGAGCCGGCGCATCAGCACGTCGAACAGACGCTCCTTCGCGGGCTCGCCAACCAGATCGTCGGTCGAGCCGTCGAGCACGATCGTGTCGATACGTTTCGAAAAGCCGGCGAGAACGGCTCCCTTCGAGGGAAAGCAGTCGCGGAATTGCGACAGGCTCACGTCCGCGCGCCGCGCGATGTCGGAGATCGAGATATCCTCGAAGGGCCGTTCCGCCGCGAGCGCCATCAGCGCGTCGATGACGCGGTCACGGGGGGCGGCGGAGGTTGTGATTTCAGGGGCGGGGCCGGACATTGCGATTTCCTCGGCGATCTCCTCGGGAAACAGCCTTCTATCCGATCCCCGTGGCGAAATCAGGGTGCGTCAGCCCGAAAGTTCCGCCGCGCGCCGTTTGGCCGCGGCGATGGCGCGGGCCATCAGCGGCGCGAGCCCGTCGGGCGCCATGAGCACGTCGAGCGCCGCCGCCGTCGTGCCGCCGGGGGAAGTGACGTTCTTGCGCAATTGCGCGGCGGGGGTCGCTGCGTCGCGATAGAGCAGTTCGCCCGAGCCCTCGACCGTGGCGCGGGCCAGCCGCATCGCGGTTTCCGCGGGCAGGCCGACCGCCTCGCCGGCCGCCGCGAGACATTCGACGAGGTGGAACACATAGGCGGGGCCGGAGCCCGAGACCGCCGTCACCGCGTCGATGAGGGATTCGTTCTCCACCCAGACGACCTGGCCGATGGCGGACAGAAGCGCGTCCGCCGCCGCGCGCTGCCCGGGCGTGACCGAAGGGCTCGGGGCGGCGCCGGTGATGCCGCGGCCCACCGCCGCGGGCGTGTTGGGCATGGTGCGCACGATGGCGCGGGCGGCGGGCAGGCGCCCGGCGATGTCGGCGATGGTCTTGCCCGCCATGATCGAGAGGATCAGCGTGCCGGGGCCGACCAGAGGCGCGAGCGCCGGCGCCGCGTCGTCGAGACTCTGCGGCTTGATGGCGAGGACGAGAATCTCCGGACCGGCGCAGGATCGTGGCGGCGGGTTGAGGCGCACGCCGGTTTCCGCGCAAAGCTGGCGCAGGTCGTCGCCCGCCCACGGATCGAGCACCGCGACGGATTCAGGCGCGAGGCCGAGGGCCAGCCAGCCGCGCAACATGGCGCCGCCCATCTTGCCGGCGCCGACGAGAACGAGGGATTTCGGCAGGTCCGTCACGTCACGCTTCTCCCGCGGTTTCGAACATCGCCGTGTCCAGCGCTTCCTTCGCGCCGCGTCCGGCCCAGAGCACGAACTGGAAGGCCTGAAAATAGCGCTCGCAGGCGCCGATGGCGGCCTGAATCACCGCCTCGCACTGGGGACCGGCGGGTTGCATGCCGCCCGGCAGCAGGATCGCGTGGCGAAAGATGACGACGTTTTCCTGCTCCCAGAGGCCGAAGTGGCCGACCCACAATTGTTCGTTGATCAGCGAGACGAGGGCGAGAATTTCGGCGCGGCGACGGTCGGGCACCTTGATGTCGAAGGCGCAGCCGATGTGCAGCGCCTCGATGCCCGGCAGCCAGGTGAAGGCCAGATGATAGTCGCTCCAGCCGCCGCTGACGGAGATGCAGATCTCGTCGTCCTGCTCGCGTTCGAACGACCATCCGTTGCCGGAGGCGAGTTGCTCCACCACGTCCACCGGATGTTGTTTGTCGCGCGACTCCATGTGCGGAATTGACATTCGTTCAAGCCTCGGGCGCGTTGCGCGGCCATTCTGTGTCCGCCGGGCGGACGGTTTCGACAACGCAAGGGAACCGGTACGACGCGCGGTCCACACACGAATCCGGCGCGTCTGGCGTCCGGCGCGTGTTTGAGTCCGCGCGGGCACCGTCGTGGATTCGCGCGCGAGCCGCAATGGCGTGGCGGCATGTGTCCACAGGCGCGCCATGTCCGCGCGGCGGGTCTCGCGCGAAAGTTCGCGCTCCGCGAGTCCTTTGCGTATGATTGCGCGCTCCGCGAGTCCCGACGGGGCGCGGCGCGCGAGGAGACGCGATTCTCATGCCCTTCGATTCAAGCTACCGGCCCGAGACGCGGCACGCCCGGCTCGGCGGCGAATTCTACGACGTGGTGGAAGCCGCGACGTTTCCCCGGCACGTGTTGCGCCGCCGGAGCCAGCGGCACGCGGAACGCGTCGGGCTCGGCCAGCTCACCGACGCGGAATGGATCGCGCATTTCGGGCGCTTCGAGCCTCTGCCCGGTTCCTTCGAGGCGCCGCTGGCGTTGCGCTACCATGGCCACCAGTTCCGCCATTACAATCACGAACTCGGCGACGGACGCGGCTTTCTCTTCGCGCAATTGCGCGACGCGCGCGATGGACGCCTGCTCGATCTCGGCACGAAGGGGTCGGGACAGACTCCCTGGTCGCGGCGCGGCGACGGACGGCTGACGCTCAAGGGCGGCGTGCGCGAGGTTCTCGCGACGGAGATGCTCGAGGCGCTGGGCGTCGAAACGTCGAAGAGTCTCAGCCTGATCGAGACGGGCGAGGCGCTCGTCCGCGGCGACGAGCCCTCGCCGACGCGATCCTCGGTGCTGGTGCGGCTTTCGCATTCGCACATCCGCATCGGCACGTTCCAGCGCCAGGCGTTTCTCGGGGACACGCAGGCCATCGCGCGGCTGCTCGAACACGCCATCGCCGAATACAAGCCATGGATTCCCGAGGGGCCCATCGAGGCGCGCGCGCGGGCCTTCCTCGAGGACACGGCGACGCGGGTCGCGCGCACGGGGGCGCGATGGATGACGGCGGGTTTCGTTCACGGCGTGCTCAACACCGACAACATCAACATCACCGGCGAGAGCTTCGATTACGGCCCGTGGCGTTTCGCGCCATTCTACGATTCGCAATTCACCGCCGCCTATTTCGACGAGCAGGGGCTCTATTCCTTCGGGCGCCAGCCCGGCGCGCTCGCGTGGAACCTGACGCGGCTCGCCGAGTGTCTGCTGCCGCTGTCGTCGCGAGACGAGATGGAGAAGGCGCTCGCCGTCTTCGAGCCGGCGCTGCAACGCGAGTTCGCGTTGTCATTGTTGCGCCGGCTCGGACTCGCCTCCGCCGGCGAAAAGGAGGACGCGCAATTCGCCCGGGCGTTCCTCGCGTTTCTCGAGACGACGAAGGCGCCGTTCGAGCAGACGTTCTTCGACTGGCATTGCGGGATGGCTAGCGGGGAGCGGGCGGCGTCGAGCCCCTCGGCGGAGCATTACCGGACGGAGGCCTTCGAGGCCGCGCGGGCGCGCATGGCGGAACACGCGATCGTCGACGAGGCTCGCCTGCTTCACCCCTATTTTCAGCGAGCCACGCCCTGCACGATGCTGATCGACGAGGTCGAGGCGCTCTGGGCGCCTATCGCGGCCGCCGACGACTGGTCCGCGTTCGAGAGCAAACTCGCGGACATCGCGCTGATGCGCGAGGCCTGTGGCGACGCGCCGTGAGCGGGGACGGGACCATCGACATTCGCGCCGGCGCGCCGGGCCCCGCCGGCGCGCTGAGCAATTTCGCCCCGAACGCGTTTTGCTTCGACGGCGTCGCCTGCGCCTCGATGGAGGGCTTCCTGCAGGGACTCAAGGTCTCTGATCCCGCGGGGCAGGCGAACGTTTGCGCGCTGGCCGGCGACGCGGCGAAGGCGGAGGGCCAGCGTCACGACTGGCGCGCCTCCGGCGTCCTTTGGTGGCGTGGACGGAAAATCGACAGGTTCGCCGGCGAATACCAGCTTCTGCTCGACCGGGCCTATGGCGCGTTGCTGGCGCAATCCGGCGCCTTCCGCGACGCGCTGGCGGCGACGGGGACGGCGCGTCTGGTTCACGCGGTCGGCAAGCACGATCCGCGCGAGACGGTGCTGACCGAGGCTGAATTGTGCGATCGGCTGATGGCGCTGCGGGCGAGCCGCCGGGGGACGGCGCCGGGCCGCGACGCCTCGGGACATCTCGAAGAATTACCGCCGCAGCGCCGGCTTCGGCTTGACAGTAAATGATCTGGAAAATTAAATAGATAATGGCCACTCCGCGGGCCGGACAAGTCGATACAGAGTAGCTGTCGAATGGCCGAGCATGAGTCTGTGTCTTTTCGCATGTCCGGCTCGCCCAAAACGATGACCTTGTATTGCGATGTACGCGCTAAGCTAAAGCCTTATTTTCGAAAGCGCAGCGTCCCGTGGAGCATCGCGGGGGACACGGTGTACCATTGGCTCTCGGTGGCGGAACAGAGCGTCAATGGCTGGACGGGCGCCCAGCAACCCAGCAGGAACGGTTCGAAGGGCACGCAGGACGGCGACAAATTGTTTCTCTTTCTGACCGGGTTCAGCCCGTATTCCATTCCACTAGCTCGTGCAGATCTCGCGAAAACCTATCAAAGCGTCCAGTCTTATAAAGCATTTCCGCTGGTCGATGAAATGGGATCGAACAAGTTTCTGCACTGGGTGAGTTTTCGTCATCCATACGAATTGTCTATCGCGAAAGACGATGTTCTGCTCAAGAATTTATACAAGGACATCGATGACATCAACCGCGCGCGTTCGATCGCGCCGGACGACGATTGCGCCCTGAATGACCTGTTCAACGATAAAAAAAACCTGCGGGGGCAACAATATCTCGCGTTCATGAACTGGTGCAAGGCGCCGCTCATCCTGCCAGGCACGACTTCGGAACTCAAGCGGTTGACGGCGGTCGAAAAGAGCGCCGCGGCAGCCTGCGGAACGAATGCTTACCTGCAATTCAAGCTGGCGCAGCAGGTCATGAACAATCGGGGCATCGTGGACTACTGACGGGCGCTCCTCGCGCCGCGATCGCCGAAACTCCGGGCCGGCGAGGGCGATCCCGCCGGGCGGATATCCCGCGTTTCGACATCGCCCGGCGTTTCAGCGCGCGCCCCCGGCGTCGTCCGACTGGCCTATCCCCCCAGCGCCGCCTTCACGAGGCCGCTGGCCTTGCCGAAATCGATCTGGCCGGCGTGTTTCGACTTGAGCAGGGCGACGACCTTGCCCATGTCCTTCATGCTCGCCGCGCCGGTTTCGGCGATGGCTGCCTTGATGGCGGCGGCGGTGTCCTCGTCGCTCATGGCCTTCGGCAGGAACTCGCCGATGATGGCGATTTCGCTCCGTTCGGTGGCGGCGAGGTCTTCGCGGCCGGCCTTTTCGTAGATGGCGAGGGATTCCTGGCGGCTCTTCACCATTTTGGTGAGCAGGGCGACAATATCGTCGTTGGTGACGGTTTTGCCGGCTCCGCGGGCCTCGATGTCCCTGTCCTTCAGGGCGGCGGTAATCAGGCGGAGCGCCGAGACCCGGCCCTTGTCTCCGGCCTTCATGGCCGTCTTGAGCATGTCGTTGAATTGTTCGCGCATCGCGCACTCCATCAATTTTGGGCCGGGGCCGGGTTGATTCTCGCGGCCCGGTCCCCTAGCGTCCCCGGCGATCAATCCAGCCAGTTTTGCCCGAATCGGCGCGTCCGCGCCTGGATCGGCGCGCGTCACAGGGGTTTAGAGCGACCATGACCGAGGTTCAAGTGAAGGCCGCCGCGCCATGGACGAAGCCCGTCGCCACCGCCGTTCTCGTGCTGGCGGATGGCACGGTCGTCGAGGGATTCGGGCTTGGCGCCGCCGGTTCCGCCGTCGGCGAGGTCTGTTTCAACACGGCCATGACCGGCTACGAGGAAATTCTGACCGATCCGTCCTACGCCGGCCAGATCATCACCTTCACCTTCCCGCACATCGGCAATGTCGGCACGAACGAGGAAGACATCGAGACCGTCGACATGGCGGGCACCGCCGGCGCGCGGGGCGTCATCGTCCACGCGCCGATCACCGATCCCGCCAATCACCGGGCGACGCGCCATCTCGACGCCTGGCTGAAGGCGCGCGGGATCGTCGGCATGAGCGGGCTCGACACGCGCGCGCTGACGGCGCTGATCCGCGAGAAGGGCATGCCCAACGCGGTCATCGCCCATTCGCCCGACGGCGTTTTCAATCTCGACGCGCTGAAGCGCGAGGCGCGGGAATGGCCGGGCATCGATGGAATGGACCTCGTGCCCTCCGTCACCGCCGCCAGACAATACGCCTGGGACGAGACGACCTGGACGCTCGGCGAGGGCTATGGCAAGCAGGCCGCGCCGAAATACAAGGTCGTCGCCATCGATTACGGGGTGAAGCGCAACATCCTGCGCCTGATGGCCGCCGCCGGGTGCGAAGTCACCGTGGTTCCCGCGACGACGGGTCTCGACGAAATTCTCGCGCTGAAGCCGGACGGGGTGTTCCTCTCGAATGGCCCCGGCGATCCCGCCGAAACCGGCAAATATTCCGTTCCGGTGATCCGCGCCCTGCTCGACCGCAAGATGCCGGTCTTCGGAATTTGCCTCGGGCACCAGATGATGGGACTCGCGGTTGGCGCGAAGACCGTGAAAATGCACCAGGGCCATCACGGGGCGAACCATCCGGTGATGGATTTCACCACCGGCAAGGTGGAGATCGTGTCGATGAACCACGGCTTCGCCGTGGACGTGAAGACCTTGCCGGCCAACGCGAAGGAGACGCACCGTTCGCTGTTCGACGGCTCGAACTGCGGCATCGCGCTGACGGATCGCCCGGCCTTTTCGGTGCAGCACCATCCGGAGGCCTCGCCGGGCCCGCAAGATTCGCATTATCTCTTCAAGCGCTTCGTCGACATGATGGAAACAGCCAAAGCCGCGGCCTGAGCGATGAGCTGGCGCGAATTCTGGAACCGCGAAAACTCCATCTACGTCAACGACCGGCACCGGACGCTGCACGACGACCGGATCGCGCGCGACATTGCCGGGCTGGTCGGCGCGCCCGACGCGGCGGTGCTGGATTTCGGGTGTGGCGAGGCGTCCGGGGCGGCGCTCGTCGCGGCGAAATGCGGCCAGCTCTTTCTCTACGACGCGGCGCCCAACGTGCGTGAACGCTTGCGGCTGCGCTTCACCCGCGTTCCGAAAATCACGGTCCTCGGCGCGGACGGGATCGACGAAACCGGCGATGGTTCGCTCGATCTCGTCGTCGTCAATTCCGTGTTGCAATATCTGGAGCGGGCTGAATTCGAGGCCCTGCTCGACCAGGCGCGCGCGAAACTGAAGCCGGCGGGCCGCTTCGTCGTCGCCGACGTGATTCCCCCCGACGCGAAGGCGACCGACGATATTCTGGCGCTGCTGAAATTCGCGTTTCAGGGCGGCTTTTTCTTCGCCGCGCTCGCGGGTCTCGTGACGACGTTCTTCTCGGACTACCGCGAGCTGCGCGGCACGCTGGGGCTGACGCGCTACGGCGAGGCGGAGATGATTTCCCTCTTCGCCGCGCGCGGCTTTTCCGCGAAGCGGGCGGCGACGAACATCGGGCACAACCAGACCCGGATGATGTTCGTCGCGACGCGGGCCTGAGCGGCCTATCTGGCGCCCATGCCGGTCAGCAGCGGCAGGCTCTTCGGGTCCGGCGGCGCGGGCATCGCCTTGATGTAGGCGTAGATGTCGGCGACGCCGGCCTCCGGCAGCACGGCCGCTTCGTAGGGAGGCATGTCGTTCGAGGGCGAACGAAGCTGTTGCGTGAAGGCGTCGAGAGGCAGCGCGGTGCGGGAAATCCTGGGGCCGGAGAGCAGGGAGCCCTGGCCGACGAGGCCGTGGCACTGCCAGCATCCGACCTTCTCGAAGAGTTTCTTGCCATTGTCGGCGTTGCCGGCGGGCTGCTGGGCGAGCGCCGGCGTGGCGAGAAGCAGGGCGGCCGCGAAAATTGAAAGACGCATGTTCGGTTCTCCTCAGCGCGGCTGCATGACGACGTCGATCAGCACGGTCTCGCCCGCCCTGACCGCGGCGACGCCCTTCTTGATGGCGTCGCCGAGTTCCTTCGGATCGTTGACGGGGCCGATGCCGACGGCGCCGTAGCCCTGCGCCACTTTCGCGTAGTCGATGTTGGGGTCGCGGATCGTCGTTCCGATGACTCCGTTCTCGATGCCGCGGTTGTGGCGGTTGGCCATGCGCTGAACATGCATGACTTCCTGGTGGTAGGCGCGGTTGTTCTGGATGATCGTGAGATAGGGAATCTTGTGATGCGCCGCCGTCCAGAGCGTGTGCGGCGCCATGTTGAACTCGCCGTCGCCGGTGATGCTGATGGGGAAGCGCCCGCCCGCGTCGCGATGGGCGAGAGCCGCGCCGAGCGCCGCGACCGGCGGGTAGCCGACACCGGCGCCGCCGGAATTGCCGATGAACTGGTAGTTCTTCGTCAGCGGCCACAGGCGGTGCGGCCAGATCGACGAAAAGCCGCCGTCGGACATGAGCGCCCAGTCGAGATCCTTGATCTGGTTCCACAGCTCCGCGTACATCCGCGCCGAGGAGATCGGCGAGGAATCCCAGGCGAGGGCCGCCTCCGCGCGCGCGCGGTCGCCGAAGCCCTTGAAGGCGTCGCGCATTTTTTGTCCGCGCGCCTCGAACGCCGATTTCTTGTCGCCGGTGAGTTCCTTCTTCACCGCCTCGATCAGGGCGGGCAGCGTGGACTGGCCGTCTCCGGTGATGTTGATGTCGGAGGCGGCGTAGCGCTGGAAGTCCTGATAGTTCGCGCGAACCATGAGGTCGTGCGTGGAGATGGAAATCACCTTCACGCCCGCCTTCACCTTCGACGAGGTGACGCGCTCGAGCTGGTCGCGCATCCGGTTGAGCTGGCCGTAAAGATCCACGGGCTCGAGCGAGAGGATGCAATCGGCCTGCGCGACGAGGCCGCCGCCGCGCTCGGTCTGGCAAAGATAATGGGTCGTCGGCATGTTCATGCGCGAGCGGCCATCGACCACGGGAGCCTGCAACAGTTCGGCGAGTTCGACGAGATTGTCCATCGCCTTCTGGCCGCGCGCGTAACGGTCGGGAATGATGACGGGGTTTTCCGCCGCGACGAGCATTTTCGCCGCGTCCCGCAGGGCGTCGGGGTCGCCCATCGCCTGCGTGCCCATCGAGAGTTTCGGGATTTTGAGCTTCGCTTCTTCC
>CAISEY010000081.1 GCA_903884435.1 uncultured Hyphomicrobiales bacterium
ACGAAGTCGGAGCCCGAGATCGTGAAGAAGGGAACGTTGGCCTCGCCGGCGACGGCGCGCGCCGTCAGCGTCTTGCCGGTGCCCGGAGGCCCCACGAGCAGAACGCTGCGCGGAATGCGCCCGCCAAGCCGCTGGAATTTCTGCGGGTCGCGGAGAAACTCGACGATCTCCTGAAGATCTTCCTTGGCTTCGTCGACTCCGGCCACGTCCTCGAACGTGACCCTCCCGTGCGCCTCGGTGAGCAATTTGGCCTTCGACTTGCCGAAGCCCATGGCTTTCCCGCCGGCCCCCTGCATCTGCCGGGACAGGAAAATCCACACGCCGAGGAACAGCAGGATCGGCAGGCCATTGACGAGCAGCGACACGAGCCACGAATTGCCGTCCGACGGCGGACGCGCGGTGATCGAGACATTCTTCTGCTGCAGCTTGTCGACGAGGTTCGGCGCGTTCGGCGAATAGGTGTAGAATGAGCGACCGTCGGTGTAATGACCGTTAATGTCGTGACCGGACAGCGTTACTTCACGCACACGGCCCTGATCCACGTCCGTCAGCAACTGGCTGAACGTGATCTCCGAGGTCTGCGCGCGCTGTCCCGCGTTCTGGAACAGCATCACGAGCGCCACCACCAGGAGGAAGATGATGACCCAGAGCGCGAAATTCCGGAAATTCGGGTTCATTTGGTTCCTGACCGTGCCTCTCGCGCGTCGTCGTCTTTCCGATGCAGCGATGCCTTCCAGCTTATCCGCACGAATGTTAATTTATGCGTCACAAGCCCTCTTGCCAAGGGAACGAGCCCGCGAATTGTTCCAGTTGCGCTAAAATTTAGGATCAAAGTGAACGTTGCCGGTGAACGCGCGACAGGCGTGGAGGCTCCGGAGAGAGCGTCAGAACGCCTTTTTTGTCGAGCCTCGCCACCATTCCCCCGAGGCTCGCGCCCAGACCCGCGCCAGTCCCGAGCGCCGCCGCGAGCCGCGCCGCGAGCGCCTCGGCCCGGTCGAGCCGGGGCGGAGCCCCGTCCGGCCGCAACCGCGCGATCTCCCTCGACAGCAGCCGGACAAGAAACTCCGGGGGCGCCTCGCGCAACGCTGAAATGTTGGCTCGATATAAACCCTCCCCTGTTTCCGCGCCGGGAAAATCAAGACGAAGGCGCGCGCAATCCGCCAGCGCGGCCTCCGCCCGCGCCGCGCGGGCGCCGAGCCGCAGCAACCCGTCGCGCCCAAGCCCGGCGGCGGCGAGAACTTCCGTCAGCCGGCGCAGACCCGTCCGCGCGAAACGCGGATCGGAATTCGAGGGGTCGGTGACAAAACTGATCCCCTCCGCCTCGCAAAACGCGACAAGGCCGGCCTTGCCGACGCCCAGAAGCGGTCTCCCGTGGACGAGGTTTCCCCGCCGCGTTTCCCGCGCCATTCCCGCGAGCCCGGCGACGCCGCTGCCTCTCGTCAGCCGGAACAGGATCGTTTCGGCCTGATCGTCGGCGTGATGGGCCGTCAGAAGAACGCTGGCGCCGATCCTCGCCGCGCAGGCGTCGAGCAGCGCGTAGCGCGCTTCCCTTGCCCGTTCCTGCAACCGGGTCGATGGTTTCGGACCGGTCCAGGTCAGGAGATGGTGGGGAACGCCCAGCGCGGCGGCGGCGCGCGCCACCCCTTCCGCCTCTGACCTTGAACCCTCGCGAAGCCCGTGATCGACGGTCGCCGCCTCGATCCGCGGCCGGCCGGGCGTCTTGCCCCAGCGAGCCGCGAGGGCCAGCAGGGCCATGGAATCGGGCCCGCCGGACACCGCGACCAGCACGGCCGCCGCGGTTTCATAAGGCTGAAAGAGGGACGTTTCGTCGAGCGCCGCGGCTTTTCCGGTCACGCGAGACGCCCCGGCCTCAGCACTGGGCGCGCTGGCTCTCGCGCTCGGCGCTGGCGCGAACGCTGGCGTTCGCCGCGGGATATTTTCGCCCCACCTCGCCATAGGCCGCGCAAGCCTGCTCTTTCGCGCCGAGCTTCTCGAGCGACTGTCCGAGCTTCACCAGGGCGTCGGGCGCGCGCGGCGATTTCGGGAAATCGGTCGAAACCTTCAGATATTGTTCCGCCGCCTCGCGCGCCCGTTGCCGGCGAAGAAAGGAATCGCCGAGACTGTAGGTCGCGCTCGCGGCGAGGCTGCTCTTCGGATATTTCTGCAGAAACGCCCGCAGGGCGATCTCGGCCTCCTCGAAACGGCCGCCGCGAAGCGAGGCGATGGCCCTGTCGAACTCGTCGCGCGGAGACGCCGGCGGCGGCAGGGACGCCGGCTGCGGCGCGATCTGCGGTTGTGGCTGGATGCCGGGCGTGGACGGCGCGGGCGCCGGAATCCGCGGATTACGCCGGGTCAGATCGACGGGCGCGTTGAGATCGATGTCTTCGTCCTCGTCGAGGGGAACCGAAACCGCCGGCGCCGCGCGCGAGGCCATCTGTTGCGGCGCGCCAAGCTGGCGGGGCGCTCCGGGCGCGGCGGGGTTGGCGTCCGGATCGAAAGCGTCGCCGCGACGGCCGAGACGGATGGCCGGTCCTGGCGCCAGGGGAGGCATCTCCTCCGGCGAGACGCCCTCCGCCGGGATCTCGGTCCGGCGACCCTGGGGCGCGGCGGGCGCGGCCGGCGGCTTCGCGGCGGGGGCGCCGCGTCCGCCATTCTCCTGGAAGCGGAACTCGACGTCCTGCTGGAACTTCCTGAGCTGGTCCTCGAGCCGCTTGTTGGCGAATTGCAATTGCTCGAGCTGGCCGGTGAGGGCGCGCACCTGGTTCTCCAGCCGGTCGATGCGCACCATTTGCCCGGCGGCGTCCACGGCCTGCGCCGGCTGGTAAAGATCGCGTCCGGAGCCGCGCAATTCGCCGGGCGGCAGGGGATATTGCGCCAGCGCCGCGAGCGGCGCGGACAGGCAGAAAATCAGGGTCAGACCAGAAAGCCGGGGGCGAAACATGCGCGAATCCGTTCGTCGGCGGGAGAAGCCGCTTAACATAGGCCGCGAGTTCGGCCAAAATTCGGCGGCGGAACGCGCGGCCGGAAATGAAAAACCGGCGTCCCCGCGGGGACGCCGGCCAGTCTGGCGGAGCAAGATCGCGGGACTGAAAAAACCTCGTCAGGAGTTTCCGCCGCCAAGCGCCGTGACGGCGCGACGGTTCTGCGACCAGCAGGAAATATCGTTGCAAACAGCCACGGGCCGTTCCTTGCCATAGCTGATGGTCTTGATGCGCGAGGCGGCGACGCCTTTGGCGGCGAGATAGTTCTTGGTCACCTCGGCGCGGCGGGCGCCCAGCGCGAAATTGTACTCGCGGGTGCCGCGTTCGTCGGCGTGGCCCTCGACGGTGAAACTGTAGCGGCCATATTGCTGCAACCAGCGCGCCTGCTTGTCGAGCGTCGCCTGGGCCTGCGCCGAAAGCTCCGTCGAATCCGATTCGAAGAACACGCGATCGCCCACGTTGTCGGTGAAATCCCTGACGCTGCCAGGCGTCGCGACGCCCGCGCCGACGCCCCCATTGAGATTTCCGGCGCCATTCGGATCCTCGTTCGGATTCTTCGAACAGGCGGCCATGGACATCGCCGCCGTGAGCGCGAGCGCCAGTTTCACGGCGCGGGCGCGTGACGCAAAAAACATTGGAGAACTCCTGTAACCTCTCGACACGTGCGCTGTTCGTAACCGCCGATGGTTAAGCGAAGGTTCCGTCAACCTTGATCGAAGGTTGATTCAAAGCGTTGCATTTAAGCAATTCGTGGCGTGGTTAACCGGAGCTTAATGGCGCGAATGCGGCGGCAAGGCGGCCTTCGCGCGTCGCCTCCGTCACTTGATCTCCACCAGCCCGACCCGGTTGACGCCGCTTTCGGCGATCGCCAGCCCCTTGCCGTCGCGCGTCGGCATCATGTTGCGCACGACGCCGCCGCCCGTGGGAATTTCCCAGCTCTGGAATTTCTCGCTCTTCGGATCGAAGCGCACGAGAAGGTTCGGCTTGGAATTGCCCTCGACGTACCAGATCACGTCGTTGAGCGCGGTCATGCCGTAGGGCTGCGTCTTCGGGCCGCTGGGCGAGGGCCATTCGCGCGCCTTGCCCGTCTTCGGATCGTACGACCCGAGATAGCCGCGCGAATAATCCGTGTACCAGAGCACGTCGTCGGACGTGATGGCGAGGCGGCGAGGACGCGTGTCCGCGTTGGGCAGAGTGTATTCCGTCAGCTTCATCGTTTCGGGATCGAGGCTGGCGAGACGCGGCCCGCCGAACTCCTCGAACCAGACCGTCCCCTTCGAATCGAACACCATTCCATAGGGCTGCGAGCGCGCCTGCGGCATCGTGACGAGCCTGATCTCCTTCGTCGCCATGTTCATCCGGCCAACCATGTTGGCCTGCTGCAACGTGAACCAGAGGTTCTTCTCGCCCTTGTCGAACAGCGGCGTGTGCGGATCGCGCGCCTTCGGATCGGGCATTTTGTATTCGGTGACTTCGCCCGTTTTCGGATTGAGCATTCCGACATGCGCCGCCCAGTTGGCCGCGTACCAGATGTTGCCGTCCTTGTCGTCGACCAGACCGTGCGGACCGGAAAGCGGCGTCTTGAGCGGATATTCCTTCATCTCGCCGGTTTTTGGATCGAGCCGGCCGAGCTTGTTGGCCGATTGCCCGGACCACCAGATCGCGCCGTCCGGCGTCGCCAGCGGATCGTGCGGGCGCGAGCCGGGCGTTGGCACCGGCCAGCTCCGGAACTCGACCTTCACGTCGCCCGGAATGACCACCGGCTTCGGCTTCGGCTTCTCCGGCCAGTTGGCGACGAGATATTGCTTCACGTCGTCGAAACGGTCCGGCGGAATCGGCGCGCCGATGTTCTTCATCATGTCGAGCACGGTTTGCCAGCCGTCCGGCGTGTAGCCGCCGCCGGCGGTGAAGCGCCGCGCCTCGTGACATCCCGTGCAGACGGTGGACACCACGTCCTTGCCCTTGCCCTCGGGCCAGTTTTCCCGCGCCGCGGGCTGCTGCGCGAAGGCGGCGAAGCTCGCGCCCAGCGCGAAGAGGCTGGCCGCTGGCAGGACTGCGAATTTCATGGAAGGCGCTCCCTCGGGATTTGGCCTCTTTCTAGCCGCCGGCGCGCCCCCGTTCAACCTCCGCGCGCGAGACGGGCCCCCTCCGCCATGGCCGCGAATTTCGCGAAAACAACGTCCGGATCGACCGCGGCCTGGCCGACCCAGGTGCCATAGCCGCAATCCGTGCCGGCGATGACGTTTTCCGCGCCGACGAGGTTCGCGTAGCGTTTCAGCCGCTGCGCCACGAGTTCGGGATGCTCGATGAAGTTGGTCTTCGATTCGAGCACGCCCGGAATGAGTTTCTTGCCCCCGGGCAGTTTGACCGTTTCGAAGAGGGCCCATTCATGCGCGTGGCGCGGATTGGCCGCCTCGAGCGAAATCATCGAGGGACGGGCGGAAAACACGATGTCGACGATGTCGGCCAGCGCCACGTCGAAATGGTGCGGTCCCTCGTAATTGCCCCAGCACAGATGCAGGCGCAGCCGCTCGGGCGGCAGGCCGCGCAACGCGTGGTTGAGCGCGGCGACGTTCAGCGCGGCCTCGCGGCGGAACGTCGCGAGATCCGCGCCGGCGAACTGGATGTGTCGCCCCATCGCGAGATCGGGGCAATCGATTTGCAGATCGAATCCGGCCGCGATCACGGTCTCGTATTCGCCGCGCATGGCGTCGGCGATGGCCTCGAGATATTTCTCGCGCGTCGGATAATATTCGTTCTTGAAGAACAGGGCGACGACGCCGGGCGAAGCCGCGCTCATGAAGCCGCGATCGACCCCGCAGGCCAGCATAGCCGCGCGCAGGTTCGCCGCGTCCCGCCGCGCCGCGCCCGCGTCGCGAAGGCGAACCGGCGCGTCGCAGCCAGGCGTGCGGCGGCGCGCGCGGCCCGGATCGCCGAACACGCGTTTGCCGAGCACGGGAAAATCGTCGAGATCGCGATATTTGAACGAATTGTCGGAACCGCCGAAGCCGTCGAGCCGGTCCTTGATGTAGGTGGCGTAGCTGGGCTTCGACATTTCCCCGTCGTTGACGACGTCGATTCCCGCCGCGACCTGCCTGCGCACGATCTCCCGAACGGCTTCGGCGATGCGCTTCTCCAGCGCCGCGGCCTCGACGGGCACGCCCTCTTCCTTCGCGAACATCATGCGCACGAGATCGAGCGGGCGGGGCAGCGAGCCCGCGTGGGTGGTGGGAAACAGTTTCGACATCGGTCACTCCCGGAACGGCGGCGCGATCAAGCGTTTGTCGTCCGCTGGATGCCCGACCGGCGCGTCTCCCGCAAGTCGCTACCCCGCGAGTTCCTTCAACCCGCGGCGGATCAGGGCGCTCGTTTCCGCCGCCTCGCCCAGCGCCTTGACGCTGGCGGCGACGGCGGCGGCGGCCTGGGGCCGTCCGTAGCCGAGGTTCACCAGCGCGGAAATCGCGTCCTGCACCGGTTTTGGCGCGGCTTTCGACTCGTCGGAGCCGGCGAGTTGGGCGACCAGTGGATCGACGGCGCCAAAGACCGGCGCCTTGTCCTTCAGTTCCGCCACGATGCGCGCGGCGAGCTTGGGGCCGACGCCCGGCGCGCGCGACACCATGGCCTTGTCCTGGGTCGCCAGCGCGGAGGCGAGATCGGCGGGAGGCAGAACGCCAAGGATCGCCAGCGCGACTTTCGCGCCGACGCCCTGCACGGTCTGCAACAGGCGAAACCAGTCGCGCTCGGCGTCGCTGGTGAAGCCGAACAGGCGGATCGCGTCCTCGCGCACCTGGGTCTCGATGGCGAGCGAGGCGGCCTCGCCCGGTTTCGGCAGCTTTTGCAGCGTGCGCGCCGAACATTGCACGACGTAGCCGACGCCATGCACGTCGAGAATGACGAAATCCTCGCCGTAAGAGTCAATGAGGCCCTTGAGTTTTCCGATCATGGGAGCGCCGATTCGAGACGCCGGCAGGCTAGCCCATGCCGGCTTCGCCCGCCATCGCGGCGGCGGGCTTGCGCCGCGTCATCAGGAAACAGACGATGGACAGGTTGACGAGGTTCCACAGAAGGCAGTTGAGAAAGGCCATCCGGTAGGAACCGGTCAGGTCGAACACGAAGCCGGACATCCAGCCGCCGACCGCCATGCCAATCAGGGTGGACATCATGATGAAGGACAGCGTCGCGCCAATCCTGTGCGGCGGGAAATACTGGCGGGCGATCAGCGTGTACATCGGGATAATGCCGCCCTGGAACAGGCCGAAGATCGCGGAAATCACGAAGAGGGACGCCAGCCCGTCGAACCAGAGATAGAGAAACAGCGCGACGCCCTGGGCCGTCGAGCCGATCAGCAGGGTCGTCAGGCCGCCAATCCGGTCGGCGAGCAGACCGGAGCCGACGCGGCTGAAAATGCCGAGGCCGAGCATGAGCGACAGCATCTCCGCCCCGCGCGCCGGCCCGTAGCCGAGGTCCGCGCAATAGGCCACGAGATGCACCTGCGGCATGGACATGGCGACGCAGCAGGAAAAGCCCGCGATGGACAGCAGCGCGATCATCGCCGCCGGATTCACCGGCATGGAGGCGCTGGCGGCCGCCGCCCGCGCCGCCGAAGGCGCCGCCGCCACCGGGGCGCGGGCGCGCAGCAACCACGCCAGCGGCAGCATCGCGACGAGGCAAAACACGCCGACGCCCACGTGGGTCGCCCGCCAGCCGTCCCGCTCGATGAAATATTGCAGGACCGGCGGCCAGATCGTCCCCGCGACGTAATTTCCGGATGAACATATGGTCACGGCGAGCCCGCGCCGCTTGCGGAACCAGTGGGTCACGTCCGCGAGAATCGGGCCAAAGAACACCGAGGTTCCCGCGCCGATCAGCAGCCCCTGGACCAGCGCGAAGACCAGCAGCGTCGGCGCGAGGCCCGCCGCGACATATCCGGCGCCGATGCAAAAGGCGCCAATAACCAGAGGCGGCAGCAGACCGAAACGGTCGACCAGCCAGCCCATGCCAACGCCGCCGAAGGCGAAGCCGACCATGGTCAGAGTATAGGGCAGCGACGAATCGGCGCGGCTCGCGCCGAATTCGGCCTGCACGGCGGGCAGGGCCACGACAAAGGACCAGAAGCCGACGCTGCCGACCGTGCTGATCGTCAGGCTGATGGCGAGGCGGGTCCAGGATTGGCGGGAATCTGCGATGTCCATGCGCGCAGATTACACGATTCCGGACCGCGGTCTCCCCTCCGGCGCATCACCGGCTGAACATCGGCGGGGTCGCGGAGCAGTAATAGCCGATGAAACATTGCGGGTTGTCACGGGTCGGCACGAAGGCCGGACGCCCGTAATAACTGGTTTCGCACATGGTTTCGCTTCGAACGTAGCGGTCGTAAATGTCGCGCGACGTCGAGAGCACGACGGCGCCGCGGCTGGCGACGAGGCCGGCGGCCTGCCGGCAGGTCATCGCGGGCGTCGAGGGACGCCCTTGCGCCGCGGCGAGCGCAGGCAGGGCGAGAAGCGCGGTCATGGCCCAAATCATACGCATCGTGGTCTCCCGTTCCATGGTTTCACTCTCGCCTCCGGCGCGACGCCGCGCGGTGCGCCGGAACACACGGCGCCAATCCGTTTTCGCCTGTCGGGCGGCCCCGGTCGCCGATTTCCGTCCGCCGGTAACCCCGCGTTAACCCTGACAGAGTCTTTACTCGCGCGGAGAGCCGCGATTCAGGCGTTCCGCGCCCGCCCGCCGGGGCGAGCCGCAGAATTGACCGAATTCGCGGCGAGAAGACGGCGGACGCGGAATACGCCCGCGCGGACCCGAAGGACATCCGGAATGAACCCAGCCGAACTCGCCGGCCCCGCCACCGAAGTCTCGCTCTGGGGCATGTTCTGGTCGGCCCATCTCGTGGTCAAGGTCGTGATGATCGGGCTCCTGCTCGCCTCGGTCTGGTGCTGGGCGATCATCGTGGACAAGACGCTGCTGTTTTCGCGGACGCAGAAGGCGATGGATCGTTTCGAGGACAGTTTCTGGTCCGGCAATTCGCTCGAGGAGCTTTACCAGACGCTTTCGCAGCGCCCCACGACCGCCATGGCCTCGCTCTTCGTGGCGGCCATGCGCGAGTGGAAGCGCTCGTTCTCCACGGCCTCCTCCGCCTTCATGGGCCTGCATTCTCGCATCGAGAAAGTCCTCGACGTGACCATCGCCCGCGAGATCGAGCGTCTCGAGAGCCAGTTGCTGGTGCTCGCCTCCGTCGCCTCCGCGGGCCCCTTCGTCGGCCTGTTCGGCACGGTCTGGGGCATCATGACCTCGTTTCGCTCCATCGCCGCCTCGAAGAACACGTCGCTGGCGGTTGTCGCGCCGGGCATCGCCGAGGCCCTGTTCGCCACGGCCATCGGCCTTTTCGCGGCGATTCCCGCGCTGATTTTCTACAACATCCTGCAAGGCAAGGTGGCGCGCGCCCAGGCGCGGATGGAATCCTTCGCCGACGAGTTCTCGTCGATCCTGTCGCGGCAGATCGACCAGCACGTCGCGACGAACGAACGCGACCGCGCGGCCTAGGAGATCGATCATGGGAATGTCGATCGCCGCGGGACACAAGAGCGGGCGCCGCAAGCGCGGCGTGCCGCGTTATGGCGCCATGGCAGAGATCAACATGACGCCGTTCATCGACGTCATGCTCGTGCTGCTGATAATCTTCATGGTCGCCGCGCCGCTGCTGGCGACGGGCGTGCCCATCGATCTTCCGGAGACGCGCGCCGCCGCGCTCAACATCGACCAGAAGCCGCTCAGCGTCGCCATCGACGACAAGGGCGACATTTACCTGATGGACGAGCAGGTCACGGCCGAGCAACTCGTCGACCGGATCAGGGGAATAGCGAAGGGCGGGTTCGACGAACGCATTTACGTGCGCGGCGCGAAGACCGTGAATTATGGCCGCGTGGCGCAGGTCATGTCGCTGATCACCAGCGCCGGCTTCAAGAAGGTCGCGCTCGTGACCGAGCAGGAAAAGAAGTGACGCGGTTTCCCGCGTCCGGACGGAGTTTGCGTTGAAGGTTTCGGCGACCGAGCCAGGCATGATCGTTTCCGGCGTGGTCCATGTTGGACT
>CAISEY010000082.1 GCA_903884435.1 uncultured Hyphomicrobiales bacterium
CCTGTCACAACTCCTGCTGGCGTTCGCGGCGATGAAATGGACCGGCTATTTCATGCTCACCTATGTGACTTTCCTGCGGCCGGACGTGAAGCGGGGCCCCTGGCTGGCGATCTTTCTCTTTGAATTCCTGTTTTCGCTCGGCGGATTTTTCTCTTCTTTCAAGGAAGTCTTCGCCTACACGCTGATCGCCTTCGGCGCCGCCAACGCCCGTTTCAGGCCCGGGACGATCCTGACCGGCGCGGCGACTTTTGTCGCCATGATTTATTGCGCGCTGCTCTGGCAGTCCGTGAAGGTGGAGTTTCGCGGTTATCTCAACGGCGGCGCGGGCACGCAGATCGAAGTCGGGGAATATGTCGATCGTCTCGCCACGCTCGGCGAGCTGATCATGAAAGTCGAGGCGCGGGACATCGGGGAGGCGGCGGATTCGCTGGTGCGCCGGCTGATCTACACCGAATATTTCGGCGTCGTTCTGCATGTCGTTCCGGACATCGTTCCGCACGAGAACGGGGCGCTCTGGTACGATTCCGTCACCCGGCCGCTGATGCCCAGAATACTGTTCCCGGACAAGGGATCCATCGACGAATCCGTGCTGACGAGCAAATACACCGGCTTCTCGCTGCCGGGAATGGAGCGCGGCACGCAGATCAGCATTGGATACATGGGGGAATCCTACATCGATTTTGGCCCCGCAGGCATGATGCTGTGCATCGGCCTGTGGGGCTATGTCCTCGGCCGGTGCTACCGGTGGCTCACGACCGATTCGCGCCTCGCCGGCGTCGTAGGTTTCGCGATGACGGGCCCGGTGCTCTGGCCGATGGTCTACCTCGAAAGCAGCACCGCGAAGCTGGTGGGCGGGCTGTCGGCGAACATGCTGGCCGCCTGGCTGATCGCGAAATTCGTGGCTCCGCGGTATCTGGCCTGGACGCGGGACGCGCGGGCGACGCCGGAGGAGACCCCGGCCCCGCTGGCGAGGTCCGCCGTCAACCCGGCGTGACCCCGGAGCGCGAACGCGCGGCGACCATCGATGGCTGTCGCGAGCGCCTCAGCCGGCGGCGCGCGGGCGTAGCCACTCGGGCTTGAGGATGGCGCGGGCGACGTTGCGAAGGTGGTTTTGCGCCTCGAACAGCGTCGTCGTGCGCGTCACGTTGTAACGCGAGGCGATTTCACCGCCGAACCCCGACATGAACTGAAAACGCGTGTCGCTGGTGATGCCGTCGAAATCGAACCACAGCCCGATCCTGTGCGCGAGTTCGAGCCCCGACCAGAGCAGCAGACTGACCGCTCCGAGGTCGGCGGACTTCTTGTCGCGCGTCGACAGGTAGTAATAAACGTACTTGTCGTCCCAGACGAAAAACACCTTGGCGTGGACCATGCCGGCGGCGTCGATCGCGGCGAGAATGCTGCCCTGGCCGCGCGCGCGCGCCGCCTGGTAAACGGGCCGGATGAGGGACAGGTCGAAATAGGATTTCTCGCCATCGAGATTGGCCCGGTAGAAACTCGTGAAATAGTCGGCGTCGTCGATTTCCTTGACGATCAGGCGTTCCCGCGCACGACGCACCACGTTGCGCGTCTTGTCGCGCATCCCGCTCCAGAGAACCTCCGTCGGGACCGTGCAATCGAGCAGAAAGGTTTGCAGCAGCGCGACATTGCAGCCGTGTTCGAGAAACGGCGTCAGATCGACGCAATCCGGATCGAGGGTCATTTCAACGTGTTCGTAGCCCTCGATCTGCTCGATCAGTTCCGACAGGACCGAATGGTTGAATCGCGTCCGCGATTCCGTCTTGCCGGCCTCGGTGAAAACCACGGGTCCGAGAACCCGGGTGATCTGCGGCATGACGCAGGATTTCATGCCGCTCGCGACCCGCTCCTGGAAACGCAGGAAGCCAACTTCGCGCCCGCCGCGAAAGCATGGGGCCCCGCGCCATTGCCCGGGGGCGACGGCGTCCAGCCACCAGTCTTCGTGGAAGATCGTTTTACGCATCAGCCCGTCCCGACCGGGACGCCCCGCCTGAATCCTCGCGCCAGCTTGCCCTGGAAATCGGTATCAAGTGTTAATCGCGCGGTTTTCGCGGCTCCGGCGTCAACCCGCGGGAGAACCGCCAAAGAAATCAATCACCTCGACCCCGTCGCTGGCGTTGAGTGTGTGAACCCCGGTGGCTCGCAGTCCCTCCGGCGCCGCGAGAGACGCCAGAATCGTCTGTTCGAACCCATCCTCGTCCAGCCGGTCGACCCGGCAGATCGTCAGTCCCGCGCCATACCCCGCGACGCAATTCTGCGCCGGACGCAGCAACGCGCTTCCCCTCGACCGCGTCAGTCCCGCCGGTCGCGCGGAGGCCGCGTCGATCAACACGGGATTGCCGGAATGGGCGCGCCAGGGACCGCGCAGCGCGTCGGCGTGAAACAGGGAGAGGGCGTCCCAGGTCGACTCCCCGCCTTCGCTGACGGTCGCGAAAATCCAGTACCGGCCCGCGTGGCGCGCCAGAGTGGCGTCGGAAGCGAGGACATTGTCGACAAGCACGGCGACCTGCTCCCAGCGGTCGGGAAAGCGCGTCGCGCGCCACAATTCGATGGTGCGGTTCGCCCCGGATTCCGGGATCATGTAAATCGAACCGTCTTCCTCGAAGATTTGGGGATAGGAGAGGTGCCAGGGCAGATCGAGCACTGGCCGCGGCGCGCTCGCGACGCCCTCCGGGGTCACGTCGAAAACCGAAAGGATGCCGCGCCCTGTGGCGAAGGGAAATTCCTCGCAAAAGACATGGGTGACGCCAGCGTGTCGAAAGATGAAGGGATCGGCGAAATAGCGCTGGCCATCGTCCTTCAGCACC
>CAISEY010000083.1 GCA_903884435.1 uncultured Hyphomicrobiales bacterium
GAACACCAGGTGCTCCTTGACGCCGAGCGCGTAATTGCCGCGCCCGTCGAAAGACTTCGGATTGAGCCCGCGGAAATCGCGCATGCGGGGCAGCGCGATCGTCACGAGACGATCCATGAATTCGTACATGCGCGTCTTGCGCAGGGTCACCTTCGCGCCAATCGGCATGTTCTCGCGAACCTTGAAGGTCGAGATCGCCTTGCGCGCGTGGGTGATGACGGGCTTCTGGCCAGCGATGAGCGCCAGGTCGCCCGCGGCGGTCGTCACCTTCTTCGTGTCGTTGACCGCGTCGCCAACGCCCATGTTCAGCACGATCTTCTCGATCGCGGGAACCTCGAACACGTTCTTGTATCCGAATTCCTTGATCAGCGCCGGACGCACCACGTCCTCATAGTGCTTCTTCAGCCGCGGCGTGTAGCCGGCGGGCACGGCCAGATCGGCGGCGGACGCGATTCTCTCGGGGGCCGGAGCCTGACCGCGCGGGGTCTTGCCGCCCTTGGCCTCGGGCTTGGCGCCGCCCTTCGGAGCGCCCTTGGCGCCCTTGTCGTTCTTTGCCTCAGCCATCGATCAAATCTCCCGAACGCTTCGCGACGCGAACCTTGCGGCCATCCTCGAGAACCTTGAAGCCGACGCGCGTCGGCTTGCCGTCCTTCGGGTCGGCGATCGCGAGATTGGACAGGTGCACCGGGGCTTCCTTGGTGATGATGCCCGATTCCTGGGTCCCGGTCTGGCGCTGGTGGCGCTTGACCAGATTGACTCCGCGCACGAGCGCGCGCGTCTCGCGCGGCATCACCTGCACGACCTCTCCGGAGCGGCCCTTGTCGCGCCCGGCGAGAACGACGACCTTGTCGCCCTTCTTGATTTTCGCGGCCATTACAGCACCTCCGGCGCGAGCGAAATAATCTTCATGTGGTTCCTCGCGCGCAATTCACGCGGCACCGGCCCGAAAATGCGGGTGCCAACGGGCTCGGACTGATTGTTGATCAGCACCGCGGCGTTGGAGTCGAAACGGATGACCGATCCGTCGGAGCGGCGGATGTCCTTGGCCGTGCGAACGACGACCGCCTTCATGACGTCGCCCTTCTTCACCTTGCCGCGCGGAATGGCTTCCTTGATCGACACGACAATGATGTCGCCGACGCCGGCGTATTTCCGCTTCGAACCACCCAAAACCTTGATGCACATCACGCGACGGGCGCCGGAATTGTCGGCGACGTCGAGACTTGTTTGCATCTGTATCATGGCGCTGTGCCTTTCTTTCCAGACTGGTTTCCGGAGAACGTCTCGCCGGACTTCGCCTGAAGGGAAGGTTCTCTTCCCTTGCGTTGATGTTTAGCTCTTGGCGCCGTCGGCGGCCGCGGTCTCGACCACGGTCCAGCGTTTCAGCTTCGAGATCGGCTTGCTCTCCTCGATGGAGACTGTGTCGCCCACCTTGAACCTGCGGTTCTCGTCGTGCGCGTGGTAGTTCTTCGTGCGGCGCACGGTCTTCTTCAGCAATGGATGCGTGAAACGCCTTTCGACCTTCACGACCACGGTCTTGGCCTGCTTGTCGCTGACGACGACGCCCTGGAGGATTCGCTTCGGCATGTTGAGACCCTATTTCTTGGCCGCGGCGCGCTTGTGCGCGGCGACGGTCTTCACACGGGCGATGTCGCGACGAACCACCCGCACGCGCGAGGTGTTTTCGAGCTGTCCCGTGGCGCGCTGGAAGCGCAGGTTGAACTGTTCTTTCTTGAGCTTCAGAAGCTCGTCGGACAACTGATCGTCGGTCATGACGCGAATGTCGCCGAAACGCTGTTTGGACTTCATGGCGGGCGTTCCCTATTCAGCGATGCGCTGGATGAAGCGCGTCTTGATCGGCAGTTTCGCCGCGGCGAGTTGCATCGCCTCGCGGGCGATCGTCAGCGGCACGCCGTCGATCTCAAACATGATGCGACCGGGCGCGACGCGGCACGCCCAGAACTCAGGAGCGCCCTTGCCCTTGCCCATGCGCACTTCGGTCGGCTTCTTGGACACCGGCACGTCGGGAAACACGCGGATCCACACGCGCCCGGCGCGCTTCATGTGACGGGTCATCGCCCGGCGGGCCGCCTCGATCTGGCGCGCGGTGATGCGTTCCGGCTCCAGCGCCTTCAGGCCGAACTGGCCGAAGTCAAGACTGAAAGCCGCCTTGGACACGCCGCGGATACGGCCCTTGAAGGCCTTCCGGAATTTCGTGCGCTTGGGTTGCAGCATGGTACGTCTCTATTCCTGAATGGTTTCGGATCAGGCCGCGTCGCGATCGCGGCGGCGTCTGTTTTCGCCACCGCCGCCACCCTGCTCCTGAGCCGCGAATTTCTTGTCCTGCGCCATCGGATCGTGTTCGAGAATCTCGCCCTTGAAGATCCAGACCTTGATTCCGCAGGTTCCGTAGGCCGTGTGGGCCGTCGCGACGCCATAGTCAATGTCCGCGCGCAATGTGTGCAGCGGAACGCGTCCTTCACGATACCACTCGAGACGGGCGATTTCGGCGCCGCCAAGACGACCGGAGCAATTAATCCGGATGCCCTCGGCGCCGAGACGCATCGCCGATTGCACGGCGCGCTTCATCGCGCGACGAAAAGCGACGCGGCGCTCGAGCTGCTGCGCGATCGAATCGGCGACCAGCGTGGCGTCGATCTCGGGCTTGCGAACCTCGACGATGTTGATCACGACCTCGGAATCCGTCAGCTTGGCGACAGACTTGCGGATTTTGTCGATGTCCGCGCCCTTCTTGCCGATGACGACGCCCGGACGCGCGGACTGGATGGTCACGCGGCACTTCTTGTGCGGACGTTCGATGATGATCTTGGAAACAGCGGCCTGCTTGAGGGTCTTCATCAGAACCTCGCGGATCGCCATGTCCTCGTGCAAAAGCTTCGAATATTCGCCGCGCGAAGCGAACCAGCGCGAATCCCAGGTGCGGTTGATTCCAAGCCGCAGACCGATCGGATTGACTTTCTGTCCCATCTGAAACTCCTCAGGCCTTCGCGGCTTCGGCCGGCGCCTGAACTTCGCGCACGACGATCGTCAGGTTCGAGAACGGCTTTTCGATCCGTCCGGCGCGACCGCGCGCCCGCGGGCTGAAGCGCTTCATCACGAGCGCCTTGCCAACGTGGGCCTCGGCGACGACGAGATCATCGACGTCCAGCGAGTGATTGTTCTCGGCGTTGGCGATGGCGCTTTCCAGAGCCTTCTTCACCTCGACCGAACTGCGCTTGCGCGAAAATTCGAGATCGGCGAGCGCCCTGTCGACTTTCTTGCCGCGAATGAGCTGGGCGAGAAGATTGAGCTTCTGCGGCGCGACGCGAATCATGCGCGCGACGCACTTGGCCTCGTTGTCCTTCAGCGCGCGCGGGAACTTTTCCTTGCCCATGATCAGGACCTCTTCGCTTTCTTGTCCGACGCGTGGCCGTGGAACGTCCGCGTCGGCGAGAATTCGCCGAACTTGTGGCCGATCATGTCCTCGGTGACGTTGACGGGAATGTGCTTGTGCCCGTTGTAGACGCCGAAGGTGAGACCGACGAACTGCGGCAGGATGGTGGAGCGACGGCTCCAGATCTTGATGACTTCGTTGCGGCCGGACGCGCGCGAAGTATCGGCCTTCTTCAGCAGATATCCGTCGACGAACGGGCCCTTCCAGATCGAACGTGTCATGGATCAGCCCTTCTTCTTGCGGGCGTGCCGCGATGCGATGATGAACTTGTCGGTGGACTTGTTCGACCGGGTTTTCTTTCCCTTGGTCGGCTTGCCCCACGGAGTAACCGGATGGCGACCACCCGAGGTGCGACCCTCGCCGCCGCCGTGCGGGTGATCGACGGGGTTCATGACGACGCCGCGGTTGTGCGGGCGCTGTCCGAGCCAGCGGTGACGGCCCGCCTTGCCCATCGACGTGTTCATGTGATCGGGGTTCGAAACCGCGCCAACCGAGGCGTAGCACTGACCATGGATCAAACGCTGCTCGCCCGAGTTAAGGCGAACAATCACATAACCCTGGTCGCGCCCGACGATCTGCGCGTAGGTGCCGGCCGAGCGGGCCATGGCGCCGCCCTTGCCGATCTTCATTTCCACGTTGTGCACGATCGTGCCCACCGGCATGTTCGCGACAGGCATCGCGTTGCCCGGCTTCACGTCGACCTGGTTGCCGGAAACCACCTCGTCGCCGACCGAAAGACGCTGCGGCGCGAGAATGTAGGACAACACGCCATCCGTGTAGCGGATCAACGCGATGTAGGCGGTGCGGTTTGGATCGTATTCGATCCGCTCGACTTTCGCGGGCATGTCCGCCTTGCGGCGCTTGAAATCGACGATGCGATAGGTCTGCTTGTGACCGCCGCCGCGGAACCGCACCGTGATGCGGCCCGTGTTGTTGCGTCCGCCCTGAGAGTGCTTTCCCTCGGTCAGCGATTTGACGGGCTTGCCCTTGAAGAGCTCGCTCCGGTCGACGATCACCAGCTGCCGAAGGCCGGGGGTGACGGGTTTGAATGTTTTCAACGCCATGGTTTTGATCCTGAAACCCTGCTCACAAACCGGTCGTCACGTCGATCTTGTGGCCCTCGGCGAGGGTCACGACCGCTTTCTTGACGTCCGACTGCTGGCCGTT
The DNA here is from genome assembly GCA_903884435.1 of uncultured Hyphomicrobiales bacterium. Lineage (GTDB taxonomy): Bacteria > Pseudomonadota > Alphaproteobacteria > Rhizobiales > Beijerinckiaceae > Terripilifer. The sequence continues at coordinate 4,622 of CAISEY010000083.1, forward strand.
CGTGCCACGGAAAACCTTGCGCTTGCCCTTGCGGACCAGCGTGTTGACCGCGGTGACCTTCACGTCGAACAGACGCTCGACGGCGGCCTTGATCTGCGGCTTGGTCGCGTCCTTGCGGACGCGGAAAATAACCTGGTTGTAGTCCGACGCCATGGTGGCCTTCTCGGTGATGACCGGGGAGACGATGACGTCGTAGTGCCGGGTGTCGGCGAAGCGCGCGGTGTTGCTCATTTAAATCGCGCCTCCAGCGCATCGAGAGCCGCCTTCGTCAGGACGAGCTTGTCGCGGCGAATGATGTCGTAGACGTTGATGCCCTGCACCGGCAGGATATCGATCTTCGGAATATTGCGCGCGGCCAGCGACAGGTTCTCGTTGGTCGTCGCCCCGTCGATGATCAGCACCGAATCGAGACCGATCTTCGCGAACTTTTCCTTGAGATCCTTCGTCTTCGGAGCGTCGATCTCGGCGCTCTGCCACACGATGAGACCGCCGCCCTTGGCCTTGGCCGAGAGCGCGTGTTTCAGCGCCAGCGCGCGCACCTTCTTGGGAAGCCCATGCGCGTGACTGCGCACTTGCGGTCCAAAGGCGCGTCCGCCGCCCCGGAACTGCGGCACGCGGGCCGAGCCGTGACGGGCACCGCCGGTGCCCTTCTGCTTGTACATTTTCTTGCCCGTGCGCCAGATGTCCGCGCGGTTCTTCACGGCGTGGGTGCCGGCCCGGCGCTTGGCGAGTTGGTAGCGGATCATGCGCGCGATCAAATCCTCGCGCGGTTCGAGGCCGAAAATGTCGTCCTTGAGCTCGATGGAGCCCGAGGAAGAGCCTTCAAGCGACGTAATGTCGATTTTCACGGATCAGCCCTCCTTCGTGGCGGCGGCGGCGGGCGCGGCTTCCTTCACCCGGAATTTACCGGGGTTCGGAATGTCCTTCGGAAGCGCTTTCTTCACGGCGTCGCGGATGCGGATATAGCCGCCGGCGAAACCCGGCACGGAACCCTCGACGAGGATCAGCCCGCGCTCGACATCGGTCTGGACCACGCGCAGGTTGAGCGTCGTCACTTTCTCGACGCCCATGTGACCGGCCATTTTCTTGTTCTTGAAGGTCTTGCCCGGATCCTGACGACCGCCTGTCGAACCGTGCGAGCGATGCGACACGGAGACGCCGTGGGTGGCGCGCAGACCGCCGAAGTTCCAGCGCTTCATCGGACCGGCGAAGCCCTTGCCAAGCGAGGTGCCGGACACGTCGACATCTTGCCCGACGAGGAAATGGTCGGCGGTGATTTCGGCGCCAACCGGAATCATCTTGTCCTCGGTTAC
>CAISEY010000084.1 GCA_903884435.1 uncultured Hyphomicrobiales bacterium
AGTCGCATCGCTGGAACCCGAAGATGGCGCCCTTCATCTTCGGCGCGCGCAACAACCTCCACATCCTCGACCTCGACCAGACGGTGCCGCTGCTGCATCAGGCGCTCAAGACCGTGTCCGACACGGTGGCCCGTGGCGGCCGCGTGCTGTTCGTCGGCACCAAGCGCCAGGCGGCGGACTCCATCGCCGAAGCGGCCAAGCGCTCGGCCCAGTACTACGTCAACTCCCGCTGGCTCGGCGGCATGCTGACCAACTGGAAAACCATTTCCGGCTCGATCAGCCGTCTTCGCAAGCTCGATGAACAGCTCGGCGCCGGCGGCCCCGGCCTGACGAAGAAAGAGCGCCTGATGCTGTCGCGCGAGCGCGACAATCTCGACAAGGCGCTGGGCGGCATCCGTGACAGGGGCGGCATCCCCGACCTCATCTTCAACATCGACACCAACAAGGAAGCGCTGGCGATCAAGGAAGCGAACCGCCTCAATATCCCGGTCGCCGCCATCGTCGACACCAATTGCGATCCGGACGGAATTTCCTTCCCGGTGCCGGCCAACGACGACGCGGGCCGCGCCATCGCGCTCTATTGCGATCTCTTCTCGCGCGCCGCCATCGACGGCATCTCCCGCAGCCAGGGCGCGCAGGGCGTCGACATCGGCGCCATGGAGGCTCCGCCGGCCGAGCCGGCTCTCGCCGAGGCCGCCGCCGAGGCGCCGGAGGCTCCCGCGGAAGTCTTCGAACTCCTTTCGGCCCCCCGCGGCGCGCCTGACGATCTCGCCAAGCTCCTGGGCGCGGGTCCGCAGGTCGTGAAAGCGTTGAACGACGGCGGCATCTTCCATTACTGGCAGATCGCGGCGATGACTCCCGCGGAAGTGACCGAGATCGACGCGAAGCTCAAGTTGAGCGGCCGCATCAACCGCAACAAGTGGGTCGACCAGGCGCGCACGCTTCTGGCCGGCTGAGCCTTCGGGCGCTGCTTTTTGACGCTGCTTTCCGCGGCCGGCTCGTCGCCGGCCGCTTTTCCGTCCGGCCGAGGCCGGTTTCTTTGTTTCAACCCCGGGGGGAGAACCCATGGCGACAATCACCGCTGCGCTGGTCAAGGATCTGCGCGAGAAAACCGGCGCCGGCATGATGGATTGCAAGGGCGCGCTGACTGAAACCAACGGCGACATCGAGGCCGCCATCGACTGGCTGCGCAAGAAGGGCCTGTCCAAGGCCGCGAAAAAGTCCGGGCGCGTCGCCGCCGAGGGCCTTGTCGCCGTCTCCGTGAAGGGAACGCAGGGCGTCGTCGTCGAGGTGAACTCCGAAACGGATTTCGTCGCCCGCAACTCCGAGTTCCAGGCGCTGGCGCAATCCATCGCCGCCGTGGCGCTCGAGACGGGCCTGAGCGACGTCGAGAAGCTCAAGGGCCATCATTATCCCGGCGGCGGCACCGTCGAGGAGGCCATCGCCAATTCCATCGCCACGATCGGCGAGAACATGACCCTGCGCCGCTCCGCCTCCCTGTCGGTCGCTCATGGCGTCATCGGCCATTACATCCATAACGCCATCGCCGATGGCCTCGGCAAGATCGGCGTGATCGTCGCTCTGGAATCGACCGGCAATTCGACCACGCTGGCCGAGCTGGGCCGCAAGATCGCGATGCACGTCGCCGCGGCCTCGCCGCTCGCGCTCGAGGCCTCCTCCATCGATCCGGCGGTGCTGGAGCGCGAAAAGAACGTTCTGCGCGAGAAGAACGCGGGCAAGCCCGCCAATGTTCTCGAGAAGATCGTCGAGTCCGGCCTGAAGACCTATTTCAAGGAAGTCTGCCTCGTCGATCAGGCGTTCATCCACGATCCCGCGAAGACCGTCGCGCAGGTCGTCGCCGAGGCGGCGAAGGCCGCCGGCGCTCCCGTCGCGCTCAAGGGCTTCGTGCGCTTCGCGCTTGGCGAGGGCATCGAAAAGGGCGACGAGCCTGACTTCGCGGCGGAAGTCGCGAGCATGACGAAGTAACGGGGCGTTCCGCGCCGCGCGCATGGCTGGTCCCCGCCACGCCGGTTGCCGCGGTCTCCACGCGCTCCTAAGATGAAACGCGAAGGCGGCGGAGGTCGATCCTCCCGCCGCCTTTTTCATGCGCGGACAAATGGCGCGAAGGTGATGTCATGAGCGCGAACGCCGAAATCAAGACAGTGGCGCCCGCCGCCGCCCGAAGCCAGACGCGGCTGTCCTCGGACGTTCACGCGGGGCCGGTCACGTCGATCCTCTGGCTGATGTGCCTCGCGCATTTCCTGCACGACACGCTTCAGGCCCTGCTGTCCTCCGTCTATCCCATCCTGAAGGACGCCTATCATCTCGATTTCACGCAGATCGGCATGATCGCCCTGTGCTTCCAGATCACGGCCTCGCTGCTTCAACCCCTTGTCGGCTGGTATACCGACAAGCGGCCGATGCCGTGGTCGCTGCCCTGCGGCATGCTCGCGACAACCCTCGGTCTCTATCTCCTCGCGACGGCGACGACCTATCCCGCGCTGCTGTTCGCCGCGGCGATGGTTGGAACGGGGTCCTCGATTTTTCATCCCGAGGGCTCGCGCGTCGTGCGGATGGCGGCGGGCGGACGGCTGGGCACGGCGCAGTCGATCTTTCAGGTGGGCGGCAATTTCGGCCAGGCGTCCGGGCCGCTGAGCGCGGCCTTTATCATCGTTCCGCTGGGCCAGAAGGGCATTCTCTGGTTCGCCGGCGTGGCGCTGGCGACTTTCGCGTTGCTCGCCTGGGTCGGGCGCTGGTATTCGGAGAACATCGCCACGGCCGCGAAGCGGGCGCGCCGGGCGGCGGGCGCCGCCGGCTCTTCCCTGCCGGGCGACAAGGTGGCGCTCGCAATCGGCCTGCTTTTGCTCCTGATGTTCTCCAAGAGCGTTTACACGGCGAGCCTGAACACGTTTTACGTGTTTTTCCTGATGGAAAAATTCCACCTGTCGCTCGAAAATTCGCAATATTGCCTGTTTTTCTACATGGCTTCGGTCGCGGCGGGCGTCTATTTCGGCGGGCCCATCGGCGACCATTTCGGACGCAAGAGCATCCTCTGGTTCTCCATTCTCGGCGCGCTCCCGTTCACGTTGATGCTGCCCTTCGCGAACCTCCCCTGGTCGATCGCGTTGACCATCGTCATTGGCTTCATCATGTCGTCGTCGCTCTCGCAGATCGTGGTCTACGCCATGGAGCTCGCGCCGGCGCGGACCGGAATGCTGTCCGGCCTGTTCCTCGGCCTCGCCTTCGGCTTCTCGGGCATCGCCGCCGCCGCGCTCGGGCGCGTCGCGGACGCCTGGAGCGTCGAGACCGTTTACCAAATCTGCGCGATCATGCCGGCGCTGGGTCTGCTTGTCTGGTTCCTGCCGGACGTTGGCCCGCGGCGGAGCTGACGCCATGCGGCGCGAGCCTGTTTTCGCGATCTACGCGGCGCTGACGGCGATCGCCGCGAGCACGCTGGGCGGCCTCGCGACCTTTCCGGAAATCCCGGGCTGGTACGCCGGCCTCGCGAAGCCCCCGTTCAATCCGCCGAACTGGATATTTGGCCCTGTCTGGACGACGCTTTACGCGCTGATGGCCTTCGCCTTCTGGCGCGTCCTCGTCTCGCGCGGGCGACGGCCCGAACGCAGCCGGGCGATCTTCGCCTATCTCGCCCAGATCGTGCTCAACACGGCCTGGTCGTTCGCGTTTTTCGCGGCCCATTCGCCCCTGGCCGGACTGGTCGTGATCGCGCTCCTGTGGACCACGATCGTCGCGACGATCCGCGCCTTCGCCCGGATCGAACGCCTTTGCGCCTGGCTTCTCGCGCCGTATCTCGCGTGGGTCTCCTTCGCCGCGGCGCTCAATTTCGCCATCTGGAAGCTCAATTGAGCGCGGCGGGCGTTCATTTCCCCGCCTGATATTCCTTCCAGAAGCGCGCCGATCCCGGATGCAGCGGCACGTCCATCGGGCTCGACGGAGTCTCCGTGAAACATTCGTGAACGCCGGAGAATTCCGGCTCGAACACGATTTCGTTCTGGCGCGCCACGATCGCCTTCGCCACCTGATAGGCGGTGTCGTCCGGCAGATTCGCGCTCGAATAGAGCGGCCAGCCGCTGTAGTCGATGCAGTCGTGGTCGCAGGGAGATCCCCACTTGCCCTTCGGCAAGCGCACGCGCCGCCATCCGAGGGTCGCCAGATACTCGAAATGATCCTTTTCGAGATCGACCAGTTTCAGTCCGTGACGCAGCGCCGGCTCGAGCCAGGTCATCAATCCCTCGTCGAAAATGGCCTCGAGCGTGCCATCGGCGAGCGCGTCCATGCGGCGCTTGTCGTTGGGCGCTCCGGTCAGGTTGAGCTTGCCGCCCCATGACACGATGTCGTCGAGGCTGAAGCCGTAATAGGACAGCGCCTGGTCGATGAAGACGCGCGTCGAATGCGTCACGTCCTCCTTGACGGAAACATACAGGGGATATTTGCGGTCCTTGACGTCCTTGAGCGACTTCAGGCCCGTCTTCGGGTTCAGCAGGAACACGAAGCGGTCATAGCTCGGGTACATCGCGACGATGCGGACGGGGAGGGGCGCCTTGCAGAATCCGACGCCGCGATAGGCCTGCGTGAGGAATCCGGACGGGTTGACCATCGACATTTCGATGCCGCCCGCGGCGACGTCCGTCAGCAGGATGGGCGAACCCGTCGCCATGCGCAGCCACGGCCGGAACGCCGTGCCCGAGCCGTTGCCGACGGTGATGCACATGTCGCGATTGCCGCCGTAGGGCGTCTCGGGATTGCCGGCGACGTCGAGGCCGATCTCCCAGAGAAATTTCGTGCGTCTGAAATTCGCGCCGCGCGGCAGCGGATAGGCCATGGTGTTTCTCCCCTGATGATGGACGCAGGATCGCACGCGGGCGGGTCGTGCTCAAGCCGTCCTGGACGATCGCATTTTAACGAGTTTTGAAAGCGTTTCCTGGGCGCGTCGAACGAAGCGCCGCCGCGCGGGACGAAATGTTTATTCGCTGGTGAGCATGAGCCGGCAGTGTCGCCGCGAAGTCAAAGTCCACGTCGGGTCGCGAAATGCACGCAAAAGCCGCCGGAACCCATCCCGCCGCGGGTACCGGAAAATTCACCTGGTTGATGCAACGCGTGGGCCCTCACGGCAGCCTGCTCCTGGGACTTTCGGCGGTCCTGCTCGTCTGGCTGGGCGCCTTCCACTTCATCCAGAAAGAGTATCAGCAAACCGAACAGGCGGCGTTGCAGAACAGCGGCAATCTCGCGCGCGCCTTCGAGGAGCAACTCATCCGCTCGATTCGCGCCGCCGACCAGACCATTCGCTACGCCCGCGACAGCTACGCCCGCAATCCGCGCAATTTCGATATATCCCTGTGGTCCCGCAACAGTCAGTTCCTGTCGGACTTCGCCTTCCAGGTCGCCGTCATCGACAGGGATGGCCTGATGGTGACGAGCAATCTCGATCCTGGCGCGCAACGCGTCGATCTCGGCGACCGCGAACATTTCCGCGTCCACGTTGGCCGGGAGACCGACGAACTTTTCATCAGCAAGCCCGTCTTCGGGCGCGTCAGCGGCAAATGGTCCGTTCAGCTCACGCGCCGCGTCACCATGCTCGACGGAAGTTTCGGCGGCGTCGTCGTGGTCTCGCTCGATCCGGAATATCTCGCGAGTTTCTACCAGTCGATCAATCTGGGCGAGAACGGTTCGGTCGCCGTCGTGGGCATGGATGGCGTCGTGCGCGCCCGCGGCGCCCGGCGAAACGGGGACTCGATCGGCGCCTCGATCGCCGGTGGAGCCTTGTTCGACAACCTCGCCCGCGCCGACAGCGGGTTTTATTCGAGCGAAAGCCAGCTCGACCAGGTTGAACGCCTGTTCGCCTACCGCAAGGTCGCCGACTATCCGCTCGCGGTCGTCGTGGGCCTCGCCCGCGACGAGGTTTTCGAACAGTTCGCCAACGATCGCAGAACCTATTTGCTCGCCGCGACTCTTCTCACGTTCTGGCTGCTGCTCGTGACCAGCGTCATGTCGCGCTATCAGCGCGGCCTCGCCCGCACCCGCGACCTTGCGCAAGCGGGCACGCGCGCCCGGTCCGAGTTCCTGGCGATGATGAGCCATGAAATTCGCACGCCGATGAATGGCGTCGTTGGCATGGCCGACCTTTTGCTCGACAGCCCGCTCGACGAAGAACAGGCCCAGCTTGCCGCCACGCTGAAGGATTCCGCGGAACATCTCCTCCAGATCATCAACGACGTCCTCGACTTCTCGAAGCTCGAGGCCGAGCGGGTCGAAATCGAGCAGATCCCCTTCGATGTCGAGCGGGTTGTCCGCGGCACGGTCGCGATTCTCGAACCGCGCGCGAGGGAAAAAAATCTCGAGCTTCGCGTGGAAATCGCGCCGGACGTGCCAGCCCGCGTGAACGGCGATCCGGCCCGCTTGCGTCAGGTTCTGCTCAATCTGATCGGAAACGGCGTGAAGTTCACCCGCGTCGGCGGCGTCACGGTGAAGGTCGAGCGGGCGGCGGAATTCGGGCGCGGCGCGGACGTGCTGGCGTTCACGGTCGTCGACACGGGCATTGGCGTCCCGCCCGACGCGCGCAAGCTGCTGTTCCGGGAGTTTTCGCAACTCGACAGTTCGATCTCCCGCCGGTTCGGCGGCACCGGACTGGGGCTGGCGATCTGCAAGCGGCTTGTCGATCTCATGGGCGGGGGAATTTCGGTGGAAAGCGAGCAGGGCAAGGGAAGCAGCTTCCGCTTCACCGCGAAATTCCATCAGGGCGTCGCGGAACCCCTCGACGACGGCGATGGCGCCGAAGCCGCCGGGACCGACGCCGGAACGGGCGGGAGCCCCGGCGCGATCTTCGCCGAACGCGGGCTTCGCGTTCTTCTGGCCGAGGACAATCCCACCAACCAGATTGTCGCGATCAAGATGCTCAAGTCGCTCGGCCTCGCGGCGGACGTGGTCGCGAACGGCGTCGATGCCTTCACCGCCTGTTCGGAAACCAGGTACGACCTGATCCTCATGGACATCATGATGCCGGAAATGGACGGAATCGCCGCGACGAATGCCATTCGCCGGTTGCCGCGGCCCAATTGCGACGCCTGGGTCGTGGCGCTGACCGGCAACGCGCTGCGTGGCGACGAGGAAACCTGCCGCCAGGCCGGCATGAACGATTTTCTGGCGAAGCCATTCGTCAAGGACGATCTGCGCCTGAAGCTCGAGCGTTTCCTCGCGTCGGCGCCCGGGATCGCGACGCCGAAGATCCCGGCTCACGCCGCGACCGCTGCGGCGGCAGTCCCGCCGGCGTCCACGTCTTCCGAGCCGGTTTTCGACAAGTCAATCTACGACGAACTCGCCGACGCCATTGGCGCGGAGGACACGCGCGCGGTTTTCTCGACCTTCATGCACGACACGCGCAATCGCCTCGCGACGATGGCCATCCTCGCCCTGCGCGCGGAGCGGGCGGCGGTCGTGCGCGACGCGCACGCGATCAAGAGTTCCGCGGCTTCGCTCGGACTGCTCGCCTTGTCCGCCCGGGCGAAGCGTCTCGAACAGGGAGGCAGGGATCTGCCATCCCCGGCGCTGTACGCGTGCGTGGCGGAACTCTCCGCTACATTCGAGAAATCGATTAACGAAACAAGGGAATTGCTGGAGCCTTCCGCGCCGCTGGCTCTCGCGTCTTAAATCTTTCGCAGCCCGGTCCCGCTAGTATTCCCGCACGTTCACACGCGCGAACGCGCGCAAAAGGTGGTTTTCGACATGCAGAGCGACAGTTCAGCGAACGCCGGCGCGGCTCCGGCGGGTTCAGGCGCCCGTTTGCTGGTCGTTGACGACGATCTCGTCCAGCGCACGATCATCTCGCGAATTGGCGCCCAGGTTGGCTACGAAGTCCGCGCCGCGGCGTCGGTCGACGAAGCGGCGCGCGCGTTGCGGGCGGGGACTTTCGATTGCGTGACCCTCGACCTCTCGCTGGGCGAGCAATCCGGAACGAACCTGCTCCGCGCGATCGCGGACGCCGGTCATCCCGCCGTGATCGTCATCAGCGGCTGCGAGGAACGGGTGCTGAATTCCGCCGTCCGCCTCGCCAACATGCTTGGCTTGCCGTCCTGCCAGTTGCCCAAGCCTCTCGATCTCTCGGAATTGCGGGCGTCGTTGCAGGCCAACTGGCCCAACCAGCCCCGGGCGTCCGAAACGTCCGCGCCGCCGCCGGCGTTTGGCGGAGCGGATATCGAGGCGGCTCTCGACCGCGGCGAAATCGTTCCGTTTTTTCAGCCTCGCGTCGAACTCGTCGATGGCCGGGTAACCGGATGCGAGGCGACGCCGCACTGGCGACATCCGACGGCGGGGGTTCTGCGCCCGGACGTTTTCCTGCCGATGGCGGAAGCGGCCGGATTGTCGGCCCGGATCTCGGGGCACATGCTTCGCGCCTCGTGTTTCGCCGCGCGTGAACTCGCGGCCGCGAATGGTGGATTTTCGGTCGCGGTGAACCTGTCGGCCTTGCTTCCCGGCGATGGCGACCTGCAGCAGCGGATCGATCGGGCTCTGGCGGACAGCGGGATGCCCGCGCGGGGACTGACCGTCGAGGTGGGCGAGGCGGCGGTCGGGGGCAATCTCGCGGGAGCGACGGAATCGCTCGTCGGGTTGCGAGTGCTTGGCGTCGGCGTCGCCCTTCAGGATTTCGGCGCGGGCCCGTCGTCGCTCGCGGTTCTCGCGAGAATTCCGTTCAGCGAGATGAAAATCGACCGGGCGTTCTCCCGCGCCTGCCTGTCCGATCCGGACATGGCCCGCGTCGTGCGCGCCTGCGCGCGGCTCGGTCACGAACTCGACATGCAAATCGTGGCCGAAGGCGTCGAGTCGTCGGAAGGCGCGAACTGCGTCCGCGAACTGGGCTGCGATGTCGGGCAGGGGGATTTCTACGCCGCCGCCCTCGATCCCGTCGCCATGACCGGCTGGCTCGCGGCCTGGGAGCAGCGTCGCGAACCGGCGGGGCTCAGCGTCTACACGCCATCGCGCGGCCCGCGCAGACGCGGCGCGTGAGATCGCCGGGCGCCGAAATTCTGGTTTCCCCCGGCGAATCGGTCTAACAGCGGCTTGCAACGTTATCATTGAGGTCGCCATGCCCAGCGCCTGGAAGCGCGTCGTCGTCAAATTGTCCGGCGAGGCGTTGATGGGGAAGCTCAGTCACGGGCTCGATCAGGAAACCCTGTCGCGCATCGCCGACGATGTCGCGGCCTCCGCCCGGACCGGAGTCCAGATCGCGATCGTCGTGGGCGGTGGAAATTTCTTCCGCGGCATCCAGGGCGCCGACAAGGGCATCGAACGGGCCCGCGCCGATTCGATCGGCATGCTCGCGACGATCATGAACGGACTCGCGCTGGAACACGCGATCGAAGGGGCGGGGCAGCCCGCGCGGGCGCTGTCCGCTCTGCCGGTTCCCTATGTTTGCCAGCCCTATTCGCGCCAGGCCGCGCTCAACCACCTCAACAAGGGCCGCGTCGTCGTGCTGTCCGGCGGCACGGGCGCGCCGTTCTTCACCACCGACACGGGCGCCGCGCTGCGCGGGGCGGAATTGTCCTGCGACGCAATTCTGAAGGCGACCCAGGTTGATGGCGTTTATTCCGCCGATCCGAAGAAAGATCCCGCGGCCGTCCGTTACGACCATCTGACGCAGGACGAGGCGATCGCCCGCAATCTGGGCGTCATGGACACCGCCGCTTTCGCGCTGGCGCGGGAGAACCGCATTCCGATCGTGGTGTTCAATCTCCAGTCCCCCGGAGCCATCTGTCAGGCGCTCCGGGGCGAGGGACGGTTCACGCTCGTCACGCCGTGACTTGAGCCGCGGCCCGCCGCATTGTAGGGCTCGTTTCCAGCCCATTCCCGGACACCGACCAGGACATTCGACATGAGCGGAACATTCGATCTCGCCGATATCAAGCGCCGCATGGCGGCCTCGATCCAGTCGCTGAAGCACGAGCTTAACGGCCTGCGCACCGGTCGCGCCTCCGCGAGCCTCGTCGAGCCGGTTCAGGTCTCGGCTTACGGGCAAACCATGCCGCTCAATCAGGTCGCGACCATCAGCATTCCCGAACCGCGCATGATCGCCGTCCAGGTCTGGGACAAGACGATGGTTGGTCCCGTGGACAAGGCGATTCGCGACGCGAACCTTGGGCTCAGCCCCAATGTCGAGGGGCTGACCCTGCGCATCCGGATTCCGGAACTCAACGAACAGCGCCGCAAGGACATGGTCAAGATCGCGCACAAGTACGCCGAAGACGGTCGCGTCGCCGTGCGACATGTTCGCCGCGACGGAATTGATGGTTTGAAAAAGCTTCTCAAGGACAAGGCGATCAGCGAAGATGACCAGAAAAGGCACGAGGGCGAGGTTCAGAAGGCGACCGATCAGGCAATTGTCGAAATAGATCAGGTCCTCGCCGCCAAGGAAAAAGAAATCATGCAGGTTTGATCGGCGATCGCCGGACAGACGCTGCCGGAGACGCGCCGGAGCGGATGATGCACAAGCAACTGGAACAGGAGGCCGCCGCGCGGGAACGGAGCGCCGCGACAGCGCCGCCGCGGCATGTCGGCATCATCATGGACGGCAACGGTCGCTGGGCCGCGGCGCGCGGGTTGCCGCGCTTCGAGGGCCATCGTCGTGGCGTCGAGGCCGTGCGCCGGGCCGTGCGCGAGGCGAAGGATATCGGGATAAGGTATCTGACGCTCTACAGTTTCTCCGCTGAAAACTGGAGCCGGCCGGTTCAGGAGGTCAGCGACCTCATGGGGCTGCTGAAGCGGTTCATTCGCAACGATCTGGCGGATCTTCACCGCCAGGGCGTGCGCGTGCGAATTATCGGACGCCGGGACAATCTCGCCTCCGATATCCGCGCGTTGCTCGCCGAGGCCGAGGACCTCACGCGGGCGAACACGGGGCTGACCCTGGTCATCGCCTTCAATTACGGAAGTCGTCAGGAAATCGCCGACGCCGCGCGACGGCTCGCCCTGAAGGCCGTCGCCGGAGAGATCGACGCCGCGTCGATCGACGTGGCCGCGATGTCGCGGGAACTCGAGACCGCCGATATTCCCGATCCGGATCTTGTCATCAGGACGTCTGGCGAACAGCGTCTGTCGAATTTCCTCATGTGGCAGGCGGCCTATTCAGAACTCGTGTTCCTGCCGTTGCTCTGGCCGGATTTCGACCGCTCCGCGTTCGATTCCGCCCTGGCGGAATACGCCTCCCGGGAACGCCGTTTCGGCGGGCTCGGAACCGCCAGCGCCCGGACGGGATCGTGACAGGCGGGATTGATCAAACCCGGGAGCCGGACGGTGGCGCGAAGCCGGCGGCTTCGTCGGATCTCTGGCCGCGGGTGGGCTCGGGAATCGTCATGGTCGCGCTGGCCCTCGGTGCGCTCTGGCTCGGCGGCGACTGGTTCGCGCTGTTCTGGCTTCTCGCGGGCCTCGCGGTTCTCTGGGAATGGCAAAACATGATCGGCGCTCCCGCGCCGTTCGCCCGTTTTGCCTGCGGCGCGGCCTGCCTCGTCGTGGTTGGCGTGCTCGCGCGGCAACTGGCGCTCGATCTCGCTTTTCCATTGTTGCTCGCCGGCTGCGCGGGCGTGGCCTGGCTCGCCGGACCCGGAAAGCGGGTCTGGGCGGCTGGCGGCCTTGTCTACGCCGCGGCGCTCGTGGTTTCCGTGATCGTGCTGAGATTGTCCCTGTTCGACGGGCTGGAAGCCATTCTCTGGCTTTTCGCGGTCGTGTGGGGCACCGACGTCATGGCTTATTTTGGCGGACGCACGATCGGCGGGCCGAAACTGTGGCCGCGCGTCTCGCCGAAGAAGACATGGTCGGGATTCCTGACCGGCGTCTCGTGCGGAGCGCTTCTTGGCGTCGGGGCGATGAAAATTTTCCACGGCGCGCCGCCGCGCAACGTCCTGCCCCTGTTCGCGATGGGGCTTGTCACCGCGATCGTCTCGCAGGCCGGCGATTTCTTTGAATCGGCCATAAAACGCCACTTTGGCGTCAAGGATTCGAGCCACCTCATTCCCGGTCATGGAGGCTTCATGGATCGGCTCGACGGTTTCCTCTTCGCGGCGGCTTTCGCCGCGATCGTTGGCGCCATGCGTCAGGGGCCGGGGACAATCGCCATCGGGGTCTTGCGGTGGTAGCCCGCGCAATGGTCTAAGTGGCGTCGTGACGAGCATCCTCAATTCAGCGCGCGCGAGCGCAAAGGCCACCACGCACGCGCCGCGCAGGCTGGTTCTGCTGGGCGCGACGGGGTCGATCGGCCGCTCGACCGCCGACGTGCTCGCCCACGCGCCGGAAGGCGCTTTCGAGGTCGTCGCGGTCGCCGGCGGCCGCGATCCCGTGTCGCTGGCGCGCGTCGCCATGGAGCTCGGAGCGCGCTTCGCGGCCATCGCCGATCCGTCCGCGCTCGGGGCGCTGCGCGCGGCGCTGGGCTCCGCGCCGGTGAAAGCCGCCGCCGGGCCATCCGCGGTCGTCGAGGCGGCGCGATATCCCGCCGACATGGTCGTCGCGGCCATCGCCGGCGCCGCGGGAGTCGAGCCGACCCACGCCGCGCTGGAGGAGGGCCGGACAGTCGCGCTCGCCAACAAGGAATGCCTGGTTTGCGCCGGCGGTCCCTTCATGCGCACGGCCGCCCGCCGCGGCGCCAGGCTCCTGCCGATGGACAGCGAGCACAACGCGATCTACCAGGCCCTTGGCGGAGCAGACGTTTCAACGATTGAACAAATGATCCTGACCGCGTCCGGCGGTCCGTTTCTCGGCTGGACCGCCGAACGTATCCGCGCGGCGACGCCCGCCGAGGCGCTGGCGCATCCGAACTGGTCGATGGGACCCAAGGTGACCATCGACTCCGCCGGACTGATGAACAAGGGGCTCGAACTCATCGAGGCCTGTCACCTGTTCGCGGTGCCGGCGGAAAAGCTGGACGTTCTGGTGCATCCGCAGTCGATCGTGCACGGCCTCGTCACGTTCGCCGACGGCGCGGTCATCGCGGGGCTCGCCAATCCCGACATGCGCGTGCCGATCGCTCATTGCCTCGCCTGGCCCGACCGGATCGCCACCCGGGCCCGCCGGCTCAACCTCGCGGAAATTGGTTCGCTGACCTTCGAGGCGCCCGATTTCGGGCGCTTTCCGGCGTTGCGGGTGGCGATGGACGCGCTGCGGTCCGGCGGCGCGATGCCGACGGTTCTCAACGCCGCGAACGAGATCGCGGTCGAGGCGTTTCTCGCTGGCGGAATCGGCTTCCACGACATCGCCCGCATCGTCGCCGAGGTGTGCGAACAGGCCGCGCGCGCCGGCGACGACCGCGATCCCGGCACGATCGCCGAGGCTCTCGCCGTTGACCATGTTTCCAGAGAAAGGGCCAGGGTCCTCTTGGCCTTGAAGCCGACTTCC
>CAISEY010000085.1 GCA_903884435.1 uncultured Hyphomicrobiales bacterium
CGCAGGGCCTCGACGCGCTCTTTCGGCACGCCTGGTCCCATCATGTAGATATAGCCAACCTTCAACGGCGCCTGCGCGAGGTCGAGCAGCATCCGGTCTTCCGGATCCTTGACGAGATCGACCGCGTAGGGCGCCTCGGGATGATCGGGCGAGGGAGCGGGGCCGTACTGAAGCAGCACGCGAATTTTTCCGGCCTTCATCTGCTCGAGATAAAGTCGTTTGAGCGCGTCCACGGGCACCGCGGGATAGCCGTCGATCTCGCCGCGCTCCAGCGCCAGCATGGCGTCGTTGAGGCCGGGGTGTCCGTTGACGCCCTTGATTTTCAGTCCCAGCGTGTCGTTCGACGCCGCGACGATGAGCGAGGGCAATTGTCCCGGGGCGATGGTGGCCATGACGGTCTGGCGCGTGCGCAGGTCTTCCCAGGTTTTCACCGGACTGTCGCCACGCACGATCGTCACCACGGTGAAGGTGGAGGGCGAGTGCAGCCAGTTGATCCGGGGCACGTCGAGCTTTGGCGAGTTGGGATCGATCAGCGGCTGCCATGGCAAGGCGGCGGAGATCGAGCCGATGACCGTTCCGTCCTGCGGCGCCACGTTGAACACATGCGACGCCGCGATATAGCTCGCGGCGCCGGGCATGTTCTGGATGTTCACGCGCGGATTGCCCGGAATATGTCTTCCGACGTAGCGCGCGATGGCGCGGGCGTAGAGATCATAGGTGCCGCCGGCGCCATTGCCGATGACCATCGTGACGGCGCGGCCCGCGTAGAAGTCCGAGATGGCGTCCGCGCGCGCCGCTCCGGCGGCGCAAAGAAGCGCCGCGCTCATGGCCAGCCGAAGTTTCCGCATCGGTATCCTCCAGATTTTCGTTCGGTCCGCCTCCTCGCGGCGCCGCGGTTTCAGTCGAAATCGAAGAGTTTCGACGGGTTGTCGACGAGAATCCTGTTTCGCTTCGCCTCGTCGGGCGCGTAGTCCAGCAGCATGTCGATGAGATCGCCATCGTTGGGCATCTGTCCCGGTTCGAAGATTTCCGAGTGCGGCCAGTCCGTGCCCCAAAGGACGCGGTCCGGCGCGCGGGCGACATAGGCGCGCGCCATCGAGACGATGTCCTCGTAGCGCACGCCCCAGGCGAGAAACCGGTTGGCGCCGTGAATTTTCACCCAGACGTTGCCGGTGTCCAGCAACGCCAGCATCGCCCTGAACGCGGGCTGTTCAAGCCCGCCCTTGCGGAAATCGACGTGGCCGAAGGTGTCGATAATGACGGGAACCTTCACCGATTTGATGAGGTCGCTCATGGGTTCGATGGCGTCGTCGTCGATCTGCAGATCGAGCGGCCAGCGCGCCGGCGCGATGAGTTTCACCATCTGGTGAAAAAGGTCTTCCCTGAAAGCGTTGCCATGGGCGCGGCGCAGGGCGATGCGAAGGCCGCGAACGCCGCCGGCGTGCAGGCGTTTCACGTCCTCGGGGGTCAGCGCGGGATCGGCGCGGATCATGCCGCGCAGCCGGCCTCCGGAGACCTTGATGGCGTTGAGCGTGATGGCCGTGTCCATACCGTGGGCGCTCGGCTGCACGATCACGCCGCGTTCGAGCCCGATGTATTTCGCCATCTTGAGATAGTGCTCAACCGGCGCCGCGGGCGGCGTGTAGCGTCGCTTCTCCGAATAGGGAAACAGGTGCGGCGGTCCCCACACATGGAAATGCGTGTCCCAGCTTCCCGGCGGCGCCTTCAGCTTCGGCTTCCTGGGATTGGGATCGGGTGGAAAATTGACAAGCAGTTTCTCGTCCATGGGGCTGTTTCACTCCTGCGTCCGGTTTCGCGTCGCGACGTTGAAACCTGTTTGTCGCTATCTTAGGATGAACGCCGCGAACCGCAACAAAAGACTGGCCGCCTCGGGGGGACGATGAAGTTCGGGCGGATCGATCGGGGCAAACTGGCGTTGCGGGCGCTTGTCGCGCTCGTCTTCGCGATCGTCGCGCCGCCGCTTTTTTATCTGCTCCGGACAAGCCTGACGGTGGAGAGGCCGCGGATCCCCGCGCGGCTCGGGTTCGACAATTTCGTGGCCGTCTGGACGCTTGGCGGCCTGGATCTCTGGGGCGTCACGCTGATCTACGCGGCGGGCAGTTCGCTTCTCGCGATCACGCTGGGCGTGTCGAGCGCCTGGCTTGTCGCGCGCACCAACGCATATGGCAGGACGGCCGCGCTCGTTGGCGCGTTTCTGTCGATGTCGGCGCCGGTGATCGTCAAGGGGATCGGCTGGATCCTGCTTCTTGGCCCCAACAAGGGCGTCGTCAACGAAGCGCTGCGCGCGCTGGGGATGACGGGCGTTCCCGTCACGCTGTTCAGCCTGGGCGGCATGATCGCCGTCGAGGGTATTTTGTGGACGCCCGTCGTCTTTCTGCTGACGTTGCCGGCGCTGGGCGCGATGAATCCCGCGCTCGAGGAAGCCGCCGCGATGGCTGGCGCGCGCTGGACGCAAACATTGTGGCGCGTGACCATCCCGCTCGCCTCGCCCGGGATTCTCGCGGTGCTGCTGTTGACCTTCATCCGGTCGATGGAATCCTTCGAGGTGCCGCTGTTGATCGGCGCGCCGGGACGGGTCGAGACATTCACGACGGTGATTTACGACACAATTCATTCCGGGCTGCGGCCACGCTATGGAGAGGCCAGCGCCTTCGCCGTGTGTCTCGTGGCGCTGGCGGCGCTTCCACTGATTCTCGCTCATCGCGCCACGCGGGAAAGCGGACGTTTCGCGACCGTGAGCGGCAAGAACTTCCGGCCCGCGCGGATCGATCTTGGACGCTGGCGCATGGTCGCCGGCTGCTGGCTCTGGCTGATTCCGCTCTCTCTCGTCGCGCCCCTGCTGATTCTCGCGTGGGCCTCGCTGCTGCCCATCTACGAACCGCCGTCGTTCGCCGACATGGACCGGCTGTCCCTGGCGAATTACCGCGATCTTCTCTCGCAGCCGCAGACGCTGGCGGGCTTGCGCAACGGCGTCGTCGTCGCGAGCCTCAGCGCGAGCCTCGTCGCGGCGCTGACCTTCGTGATGGCGTGGTTTGTCGTCAGGCGTCGCGAGGCCGCGCGGTGGCTGCTTGATTCTCTCGGTTCGTTGCCGCTCGTCTTCCCCGGGGTCGTTCTTGGCGCCGCCGTGCTGATCGAATTTCTGCACCTGAGGTTCATTCCGATCTATGGAACCATCTGGATCATGGTCTTCGCTTTTCTGATCCGGTTCATGCCTTACGGGCTGCGCTTTTGCCACGCCGCGATCACGGGACTTCACCAGGAACTCGAGGAGGCGGCGCGCATGAGCGGCGCGACGGCCGGGGCGACCCTGTTTCGCGTCGTGGCGCCGCTGGCCACGCCCGCCATCGGCGCCGTGTGGATTTATGTGTTTCTCTATTCCATCCGCGATCTCTCCCTGCCGGTGATTCTGGCGGGGCCGCAAAATCCGTTGATCGCGACCGTGATTCTCGATCTCTGGCACGACGGGAAAGTTCCTGCGGTCGGAGCGGTCAGCGTCGTTCTCGCGGTCACGGCGACGGTGTTTGGCTGGTTCTTCATGCGGCTCAGCCGCCGTAACGGCGGGCCGGGACTCTAGCTTCGAACGCCCGGGTTGACCGCGGCGAGCCCCGGACGGCATTGTCGCCGTCAGGATGTCCGCGAGCGCGGTCGTCGCGAGCGGAGGAGGCCATGGGAAGACTGCGCCAGGCGTTTGCCTTGTTCGCCATGTCGTGCGCGACATTCGCGTGCCAACCCGTCCGGGCCGCCGACGAGAAGGCCGTCGCGGCGATCCTCGCCACCGAAGGAGCGGACCGGGCCGCGCGGCTCGAAGCGGGCGCCCGCGAGGAAGGCGAGTTGCTCGTCTACACGGTCGGCGCGCAGATCGATCCCCTGCTCGCGGCGTTTCGCGCGAAATATCCGTATATCGAAGTGCGAGCCCACAAGGCGGACACGGTCGCGGTGACGCGGCGGGTGATGGAGGAACATGGCGCGGGCGTTTACAACGTCGACGCCTATGAACTCAACGACTACGGCCTCGCGCCCCTGATGGAGGCCGGCCTTCTCGCGCCGCTGAAATCGCCGGAACTCGGGCATTATCCCGCGGCGGCCATCGAGCCGGGTCGTCACTGGGTCGTCATGCGCGAAGATCTGATTTCCATGGGCTTCAATACCGCGTCCATTCGTCCCGCGGACGCGCCGCGCGCCAACGCCGATCTGCTCGATCCCAAATGGAAGGGCAAGCTGGGTCTCTACGGCGAGGCCACGGCTCTCGCGCACTGGGTCGGGACGATGCTGCTCAGCGAGGGCGAGGCGTTTCTGCGCAAGGTCGCGGCGCAGGAGCCCGTGGTCTACAACATGGGCGGGCGCGCCGTCGCCAATCTCATTGTTTCGGGAGAGGCGCCGCTGGTCGTCAGCGCGCGACGCTCGCACATGATCGCGAGCCAGCGCGAGGGCGCGAAAGTCGAGTGGCGCGCGATCGGACCGGTTTACGCGACCGTCAGCGCCGCGGCGGTGGCGAGCCGCGCGGCGCATCCGAACGCCGCCGCGCTGTTCGTCGATTTCATGCTGTCGGCGCGGGCGCAAGCCATGTATCGCGACGATCTCGGTTATTCCTCGATGCGCGACGACATGGCGCGGGCGGGCGAACCGGCGCAAAAGCTCTATCTTGGCAGCCGTCCGGATTTCGAAACCGAATACGAGACCTGGAGCAAACTGGCGGGCCAGTTGCTGAAAGGACGGCGGCGATAGAGTGGTTTCGCCTTCGCGTTCATTCAATCTGGAGGCAGCGCAATGGCGCGCGTGACAGTCGCGGTTCTGACGGCTTCTCTTCTCTTCACGGCGGGCGTTCGCGCGCAGGAGCGCGGCGCTTCGTCCGTCGAGCAATTCTACCGGGGCCGAACCGTCAATCTGTATGTCGCGAACGCGCCCGGCGGCCGATACGATCTCAACGCGCGGTTGATCGCCAGGCATCTCGGCCGCTTCATTCCCGGCGAACCCGCCGTGGCCGTGCAGAACCTCGTGGGCGGCGGCGGCCTGATCATGGCGAACCGCCTGTTCAACACGTCGGAACGCGATGGCTCGACGATCGCCGTGTTACAGCCGGGCGCCGCGCAGGTGGCGATCCAGGGCGATCCGAACGCCAGGTTCGATCCCGAGAAAATCAACTGGCTCGGCAGCCTTTCCTCCTTCGGCGACGACGCGGATCTCCTCGTCGTCAATCCCGGCCACGCCGCGAGCTCCGCCGCTGACTTGCGCAAGGGCAAATCGGCCACGCTCGGTTCGGGAACGCCCGGTTCGACGAATCTGACCTTCGCGCTGATCGGGCGCGACGTGCTCGGCCTCGATCTGAAAATCATCCGCGGCTATCCGACGGCGCCGTTTCTCGAGATGGAGCGTGGCGAGATCGACGGGCAGGTCGTGCTGATGAGTTCGATCAAGTCGACGCAACCGGCGCTCTGGTCGTCGAAAAAATTCAGGGCGCTCGTGCAATTTGGACGGGCGACGCGGCATCCGGAATTGCCGGACACGCCGACGGCCCGGGAACTCGTCACGGACGCGGGAAAGCTGGCGTTGCTCGAATTCGCCGAACTCTCGTTTCTGATGTCGCTGCCCCTCGTCGCGCCGCCCGGCCTGCCACCGGAGCGGGCCGGGGCGCTGAAGCGCGCCTTCATCGATATGACGCGGGATTCGACGTTCCGGGCAGAGGCGAACGCCATGCAGATCGACTATTCGCCCATCGATGGCGCCGCGGTTCTGGATCTCGTCGTGAAGGCGGCGGCGACGCCAAAGGCGGTGATCGAACAATATAACGCGATCGTGCCGCCGAACTGACGCGCGCGAGGTCAAGGGATGCAACAGGACAACCGTCAAGCCGGAGCGTCGCGGAAATGAAAATCACGTCAATGATCGTCCTGCCGATGAAGGTGCCCTACCTTTGCGACATCGGCGCGCCGTTCTCCACGACGGAGCATCTGGGAGCCGTCGCGGTCCTGTTGCGGACGGACGCCGGTCTCGTGGGAGAAAACTTGCTCATCGCGGTGAACGGCAAGCGCTTGTCCGTGCTCGTGGAGATGATCCGCTCGCTGGAGCCGCTGATCGTCGGGCGCGATCCGTTGCTCGCGGCCGGCTTTTTCGAGGACGCGCGGCTCGACACGCGTCATCTCGGCTCCACTGGCGTTTCGCTGATCGGCATCGGCGCCATCGATGGCGCCCTGCTCGATCTGCGCGCCAGGGCGGCGTCCATGCCGGTTCATCGCCTGCTCGGCGCCATGCGCGAGAAAGTGCCCGCCTATTACAGTGGCGCGCTCTGGCTGCACGTGGGACTCGACGAGTTGCAGAAGACGGCGCGTCGCATCGTCGAGCGCGGATACTGGGGCATGAAACTTCGCGTCGGTCCTGGATCGCTCGCCTCGCAAATCGACCGGGTCAGGGCGGTGCGCGAGGCCGTTGGTTCCGAAGTCAGGTTGCTGATCGATTCCAACCAGCGGCTCGACGAGCAGCAGGCGCTGCGGCTCGGACGCGCGCTCGGGTCCTGGGACATTCACTGGTTCGAGGAGCCCGTGGACGCGCGCGATCACGCGGGCGAGGCGCGACTCGCCGCGGCGCTCGACGTGCCGATCGCCAGCGGCGAAAGCGCCTTCTCTCACGACGAGTTCAGGCTGATGATCGAGCATCGGTGCGCGGATATTCTGATGCCCGACGTGCAGCGCGTGGGCGGGCCGACCGAGTTTCTTCGAATCGGCCAGCTCGCGGCGGCGTCGAACGTCCGCGTCTCCGGGCACACCGCGCCGGAGATGACGCTGTCGTTGATGGCGTGCCTGCCGAACGGCGATTGCCTCGAGGTCATGCCGTGGGCCACGCCCTGTTACGCGGAACAGGTGCGCGTCGAGGGCGGTTTCGCGCATGCCTCGCCGCGCCCGGGATGGGGACACGCGCTCGATCCCGCCGCCTTGCGACGCTTCGCCCTCGAGACCGTGGACCTGTAGGCTGCTCGCGCGGACGGGAGGCAACGCGATGATCGTCGATTCGCAGGTGCATTTGTGGCGCGCCGAGGCGCCGGACCGGCCCTGGCCGGCGTGGGGGCGGGAGATGGTTCATCTCGCCGATCCCCTGACATTCGAGCGCATGATCGCGTTGATGGACGGGGGCGGCGTCGATCGCGCCATCATCGTTCCGCCGTCGTGGGAGGGAGACCGCAACGACTACGCGCTGGAGGCAGTCCGGCTGTATCCGGATCGCTTTCGCGTGTTTGGCCGCGTCGCGCTCGACGATCCGCGGTCGCGCGATCTGTTGCCGGGCTGGACATCGCAACCCGGCATGGCCGGCGTGCGCCTGACCTTTTCCGCGGGCAAGGAAAACTGGCTGCGCGATGGCACGGCGGACTGGTTCTGGCCCGCCGCAGAGAAGGCCGGCGTGCCGGTGATGCTGCAACCGATGGACTGTTTCGACGAGGTGGCGCGCGTCGCGGAACGCCATCCGGCGCTGCGTCTCGTCATCGATCATTTCGGCATTTCCCGCGTGGTGGTCGCGCGCGGACAAACCGCGGAGACGATCGCGAAATGCGCCGCGCTCGCGAAATATCCCAATGTCTTCGTCAAGACGTCCTCGGCGCCGACCTATTCGAACGAACCCTGGCCGTTCAGCGACATGGAGCCGCATATCCGCCGGATATTCGACGCCTTCGGGCCGAGGCGTTGCTTCTGGGGAACCGACGTGTCGATCTCCTTCGACAAATGCTCCTATCGCGAACGCGTCACGCATTTCACGGAACGTCTTTCATTTCTCTCCGCCGGCGACAGGGACTGGGCGATGGGCCGCGCGCTCAATGAATTTCTTGGCTGGTCCGCCGGCGCGCGAGCCGCTTCGACCAGTCCCAAACCGGAGACGTGAACGATGAAAATCACCGCCGTCGAGCCAATTCTCGTGGCGCTTCCCTACGAGCAGGGAGCGCCCAAACCGCCATCGACCGCGACGGTGTCGTGGGAGAACGTCAATATTCTGTTCGTGCGCGTCGAGACCGACGCCGGCGTCACCGGCTGGGGCGAGGCGTTCGCGATCTCGTGCGGACCGCTCACGGCGCGCGCCGTGTCCGACGTGATCGCGAAGCACGCGGTCGGGCGAGAGATCGCCGGCGCCGCGCGCCTTTCGGATGAGCTGCGACGCGCGACGAATTCGGTCGCCCGGGCTGGCGGGCCCGTGGCCTTCGCGCTCGCCGCGCTCGACATCGCCCTGTGGGACATCGAGGGAAAGATCGCCGGCAAGCCCGTGTGGCAATTGCTGGGCGGCGCCGGGCGCGCGTCCATTCCCGCCTACGCGAGTCTGTTTCGTCTGGGCGATCCGCGTCACGTCGAGAGCGTTTGCGCGGCGGCGGTCGAGCGCGGCTACCGAAGCATCAAGCTGCATGAATACACGCCGGAAGCGGTCGCCGCGGCGCGCCGGGGCGCCGGGCCGGGCGTCGACATCATGGTCGACGTGAATTGTCACTGGACGACCATCGACGAGGTCGCCGCGTTTTGCGACGCCGCCGCGCGACATGAAATCGCGTGGCTCGAGGAGCCGCTTTATCCGTCGGACGATTTCGCGTTGCACGCGCAATTGCGCCGGCGCGTCGGCACGCCGGTCGCCGCGGGGGAAAACCTCGGCAACCTCGCCGATCTGAAGGCCCTGCTCGCGGCGGGCGGCGTCGATATCGTGCAGCCCAGCCCGGCGAAAATCGGGTTGACCCAGGTCTGGCGAGGCGCCGCCGCGGCGCGCGGGGCCGGCGTTTCCTGCGTTCCGCATTCGCCGTTTCACGGACCCGCGCTCGTCGCGGCCATGCACGCTTGCGCGGCGCTGGGCGACGGGGTCGCCTGCGAATTGCGCTATTGCGATCTCGGCGCCAACCCGCTGGCGCCGTTTTGCGAGGCGCGCGACGGCGCGCTCGCGGTCCCCGGAGGCCCTGGTCTCGGCGTGGAAATCGACATGGACGTCATCGAGAAGTTTCGTGTGAACTGACGGCGCGATCGCGACGGGGCAAGCGAAAATGCGTTCTTTTTCAAGGTCCGGATTTCTGGCGTCGTTCGGGAGCCTGCTGGCGATCGTCTTTGTTTCCGCGGTTCCCGCGCGGGCGCAGGGCGTGGCGGATTTCTACCGCGGCAAGACGATCACCTTCCTCGTCGGCGCCGCGGCCGCGGGCGCCTACGACGTGGCCTCGCGCGCGCTCGCCAACCACATGCCGCGGCACATTCCCGGCGCCCCGAACATGGTCGTGCAAAACATGCCAGGCGCGGCGAGCCTCACCATGACGAATTTTCTGTTCAATCGCGCGCCGCGCGACGGAACGACGATCGGGATGCCCAACAACAGCATTCCGCTCGAACCGCGATTGCAGGTGCTCTCGCGCGAGGGCGGAGCGGCGCAATTCAATCTCGAACAGTTCAACTGGGTGGGAACGCCGACGCAGGATCCGCAAGCCCTGTTCGTCTGGCATTCGACGCCGGCGCGAAACATCGCCGAAGCGAAATCGGAAAAGATATTGCTGGGCTCGACCGCGACGGGCGCGGACAATTTCACCCTGCCGACCATCGTCAACAAGACACTGGGCACGAAGTTCGAAATCGTCACGGGATATCAGGGCCAGAGCGATATTTTCCTCGCCATCGAGCGCGGCGAAATGCAGGGCAACAGCACGTCCTGGTCGAACATCGTCGTCGGCAAGCCGGACTGGGTGAAAGAGGGAAAGGCGCGCGTGCTTCTGCAATTCGGCGCGCGGCGCCTACCCGGCTTGCCGGACGCGCCCACAGCCATCGAGGCGGCCGGCGACGACGTCACGCGCGCGATGTTCCAGTTTTACTCACTCAAGTTCCAGATCGCGCGGCCCGTGTTGCTTCCGCCAGGCGTTCCCGCGGAGCGCGTGCGCGCCTTGCAGGCCGCGTTCGACGCGACGATGAAAGATCCGCTGTTTCTCGCGGAGGCCGAAAAGCTCGGCCTCGACATCGCGCCGCTGGGCGGCGACGAAATTCGCGGCCTGATCGCGAAGATGGAAGCGACGCCGCGCGACATCACCGACCGGCTGCGACAGATGTTGCAGCCGTGAGTTGTCGCGCGCCGCCGGCCCGCGTGTGTGACGATTTTTCCATTGCGGAGCGCGTCGCGTCCGGAAACAATATGTCGCGAAAAGGGAGGCGTGGCATGTCGAAGGTCTGGCGCGTGGCCGTGTGTCTCGCCGCCTGCGTGGCGCACGGGCACGGTTCCGCGCGCGCCCAGCAGTCCGTCCGCGATTTCTATTCCGGTCCCGGCAAGCAAATTCGCATTATCGTGCGCACGACGGTTGGCGGCGATTACGATCTGCTTTCGCGCGTGCTGTCGCGGCACATGGGCCGTCACATTCCCGGCAACCCCTCCATCATCGTCGTCAACATGCCGGGCGGCGGCGGCATCGCCGCGGCGAATTACCTTGGACAGGTGGCGCCGCGCGACGGGACCGTGCTGTCGATCGTCGGGCAGGGCATGGCGGTCGACCAGGCGCTCGGGACCTCGCCGCAATTCACGTCGGACCTGCGGGATTTCAACTGGATCTCGAACATCGTTTTTTCCAACCCGGTGCTCGTCGTCTGGCACGCGTCGCCAACGAAGACGCTCGAAGACGCCAGGCGGCGGGCGACGACGCTCGGGACCACCGGCGCCGGCTCGGTTTCGGTGCAGTTTCCGACCTTCTACAACAACGTGCTCGGCACCAAGTTCAAGCTCGTTTCCGGCTATCCGGGCGGACAGGAAATCAACATCGCGATGGAGCGCGGAGAAGTCGAGGGGCGAGGCTCCAACACCTACGCGAGCTACATGGCGTCCAATCCCGACTACATTCCGGGCAAGCTCGTCAATCCGCTGATCCAGATCGGCATGGAGAAGGAGCCGGGGCTCGCCGACACGCCGCTGTTGCTCGACCAGCCGGTGAAGCCGGAACACAAGCCGCTGGTCGATTTCATGTCGAAGGGCGCGACCGTCGGCAGGCCCCTCGCCACGACGCCGGGCGCGCCGCCGGAACGCGTCGCCGCCTTGCGCGCCGCCTTCGCGGCGACGGTGAAGGATCCCGAGTTCATCGCCGACGCGGAGCGGCAGCGACTCGACATTCGCCCGATGCCGGGCGAAACACTCGACCGGCTCATTCGTGATCTCGTTGGCGCCCCGCAAGACGTGCGTGATCGCGTGAAGGCCCTGATCGAACCGGGGCCGAACGAGGCGAGATAGACAACGAAGCGAGACGAGCCCGGCGAAGGCCGGGAGTTCTGGAAAAGGGAGAAGCAGATGATCGTGGCGGAAGCCATTGCCCGGGCGCTCGTCGCCGAGGGAATCACCATGGCCGCCGGGCTCGCGGGCACGCATATCGGGCGGTTGCTCGACGCGATCGCCATGCGCGAGGAAATCTCGCTGATGTACGCGCGGCAGGAGCGCGCGGCGTTCGACATGGCCGATGGTTTCGCGCGCGCCAGCGGCTCGCCCGCCGTGGTGTTCACCGATTCCGGTCCCGCCGCCGTCAACACGATGGGCGGGCTCGTCAATTCATGGGGAGACTCCACGCCGGTCCTGTTCTTCGCGGGGCACGTCAACACGTCGCTCACGGCGTTTCGCGACACCAAGGAAATTCCGTTTCTCGAGGTCTTCGCGCCGGTGAGCAAATGGGCAGCGGTGATCGAGCATCCCTCGCAACTCGGGGAGATCCTGCGCCGCGCGTTCATGCAATTGCGGTCGGGGCGTCCGGGCCCCGTCGTCGTCGGCGTGCCGCACGACGTGTCGGGCATGGAGATCGGCGAGTTCGCGTATCGCCCGGTTTCGGCGCAGCCGCGGTTGCGGAGCGGCGCCGATCCAGAGACCGTCGCCCTGGCCGTCGACATGCTCGCCGCGGCGAAACGGCCCTATCTCTACGCCGGCGCCGGCGTGCTGTTTTCCGACGCCACCGCCGAACTCGTGGGTCTGGCGGAATTGCTGTCGCTGCCGGCGGCGACGACGCTCAACGGAAAGAGCGCGTTCCCCGAGGATCATCCGCTCGCGCTCGGCATCGGCGGCTACGTGCGCGGGCGCTATCACACGCTCCCCGCGGCTGAAATCGCCGGCGAGGCGGACGTGATCCTCTCGGTCGGTTGCGGCTTCAAATACGAGGCGACGCGCAAACGTCCCGGCAAGGACGTGAAACTCATCCAGATCGACATCGAGCCCGGAGA
>CAISEY010000086.1 GCA_903884435.1 uncultured Hyphomicrobiales bacterium
GCAAGGCGAACTGACCATCAATTACGTCTGTCTCGCGGACCTTCCGATTTTCGCCGGGGGACGCAAGCCGCCCATCCCGGGAGTCGGCGCCCTGGCGCCGACCACCCCGCTTATCATCCGGCGAGCGCACAGCCTGATCGGATCGAGCATCGTCCACGTCGATGGGGACCGCCCCGGGGTTTCGCTCCAGCCCGACATCGGCGCGAAGGTCAAGGAGAACTTTTACCAGCATTCAGGCAACGGCATCAAAGCGCGGACGTGGAGCGGAGAATGGTTCTGGACGTCGGACATGAAGTTCGGCGAGGTTCACGGCGTCATCACCAATTCCGGCTGGAACGACAATCGGGAAATAACCGGCCTGACGATCGAACACCCTGGTCTCAGGGACGTCTTCGGCTACAAGGGCGACGCGTTCCACCAGGCGCTCGACGACCATGTCGCGACCAGCGTCTGGCCGAAACGCTGGCCCGTCGAACTGGCGAAAATTTGAAATCGTCCAGCGGTTCGCGTCACGTTTCCGCCATGGCGAAAAGTTTCGCCGAAAGCTCAACGACGAAAGAGTCTGATTGAAAGCGAGGATCGATGACATGACAGGATCCAGGATCGTCGAGGAATATGGTCATCGCCATCTTGCCCGCCGATCAAGCAAGCGAGTTGTCGTCCTCCCCCGTGTTTCAATCTGGCCATCATGACCGACGCTGTTTCCCGAAACCCGGACGCGACGACCGCTGAACTTTTCCGTCAGGCCTTCGCCATGCACCAGCGAGGGCTGATCGAGGACGCGTTGCGGATTTACGAGGCCGTGATCGCCCGCGATCCCGCGCATTGGGACGCTCTGCATCTGTCTGGCGTCATTCACGCGAAATTGAATCGACGGCCGGCCGCGATCTCGGCCATCGAAAAAGCGATTGCAATCAATCCGCTCGCTCCCGCGTACAACAGCCTCGGGCTCGTTCATCAGGAGGCGGGCGATTTCGAAAACGCGTCGAGGAATTTCCAACGGGCGATCTCCCGGAGTCCGGCGTACCCGGCGGCGCATTTCAATCTGGGCAAACTCTTCGGCGATCACGGCCGCCTCGCGGACGCCGTCGCCAGTTATTCGGAATGCGCCCGTCTCACTCCAGCCGACGCGGATGTCTTCAACAATCGGGGCAACGTCCTCGCGCGAATGGGGAGGTTCCCGGAAGCCTTCGTGGACTTCGAAAGGGCGACCAGCCTCGCGCCGGAGTATGTCGACGCGTACATCAATCACGGCAACGCCCTGGCGGCGTCCGGGCGCGCGGAGGAGGCAATCAGGCTCTATGATTTCGCCATTCGGTTGAGCCCGGCAAATCCACTCGCCTTCAATAATCGCGGCAACGCCCTGAGAGCCGCGGGAAGGAAGGACGACGCGCTCGCGGCCTATGAAACGGCCATCAAATTGAATCCTGCTTATTATGAAGCCCGCAACAACAAGGCGGCGGTTCTGCGGGATCTGGGACGCGCGGGGGAAGCGCTCGCCGAGCTCGAAATCGCCATCCGTTTACAGCCCGCTCTCGCCGACGCCTATCTCAACCGGGCGCGAACCCTGGGCTCCCTCGGCCGGCATGAAGACGCGCTCGCCGATTATCGCGTCGCGCTGTCGCTGCGGCCGGGAGATCCGGAGTGCCACAAGGGGCTCGCGGTCGGGCTGGCCGATTTCGGCGCTTGCGACGAGGCGCTCGCGCGTTGCGACGAAGCCATCGCGCTCGCGCCCGTCGATCCGGAAGCCTTCAACAATCGCGGCGTCATCCTCGGACGGATGAACCGCGCGGACGACGCGCTCGCTGCGTTCGACGAGGCGATTCGCCGCTCGCCGACATTCAGCGAGGCCTTCTACAACAAGGCCAATATCCATCACGAAACCGCCCGGCTCGATCAGGCGGTTGAATGCTACCGACAAGCCATTTCAATCAAGCCGGACCACGCCAGCGCGCACTGGAATCTCGCCATGACGCTCCTGCTGCGAGGCGACTTCGGAAGTGGCTTCCAGTCATATGAATGGCGCAAGCGACTTTCGCCCGCCATCGGCGCCAGACAATTCCCGCGCCCGCCGTGGCTCGGGCGGGAAAACATCCGGGGGAAATCGATCCTCGTCCACTGGGAGCAGGGACTCGGGGACACGCTGCAATTTTGTCGATACATCGAAGTCCTCGAACAGCGAGGCGCGCGCGTTCTGTTCCTGCCCCAGCGCGGACTTCTGCGACTGATGAAGACGCTGGACCGTGATTGCGTCCTTCTGCCGGAGGAACCGGCCGGCGCGCCTTTCGATTTTCATTGTCCGTTGTTAAGTCTCCCCCTGGCGCTCGGCGCC
>CAISEY010000087.1 GCA_903884435.1 uncultured Hyphomicrobiales bacterium
CCTGAATCGGAAACGCCCAAGCTCATCCGCCATACGTCCAACGGAAGAGGGGACAGCGCCCGTCTAAGCCGCCCCGCCCGCAACCGTCTTCAGCCAGGCCGCCCCGCAGGCTTTCGCCAGTTCGCGGACGCGCAGGATATAGCTCTGGCGTTCGGTGACGGAGATCACCCCGCGCGCGTCGAGCAGGTTGAAGCGGTGCGAGGCCTTGATGCACTGGTCGTAGGCGGGCAGCGCCATGTCGTGGCGCTCGCCGCGGTCGCCCTTTGCCAGCAGCGACTTGCACTCGGCCTCCGCGTCGCGGAAGTGCTGAAACAGCAGCGCCGTGTCCGCGTGTTCGAAATTGTGGCGCGAATATTCCTGTTCCGCCTGTTTGAACACGTCGCCGTAGGTGATCTTGCCCTCGCCCTCGAGCCCGTTGAAATTGAGGTCGTAGACGTTCTCGACGCCCTGCACGTACATGGCGAGGCGCTCGAGCCCGTAGGTCAGTTCGCCCGAGACGGGCGCGCATTCGAAGCCCGCCACTTGCTGAAAGTAAGTGAATTGCGAGACTTCCATGCCATCGCACCAGCATTCCCAGCCGAGACCCCAGGCGCCCAGGGTCGGGCTTTCCCAGTCGTCCTCGACGAAGCGGATGTCGTGCAGTCTCGCGTCGACCCCGATGGCGGCGAGCGAGCGCAGGTAGAGATCCTGGAGATCGGGCGGCGACGGCTTCAGGATCACCTGGAACTGGTAATAATGCTGGAGCCGGTTCGGGTTCTCGCCGTAGCGCCCGTCCTTCGGGCGGCGCGAGGGCTGCACGTAGGCGGCCTTCCAGGGCCTGGGGCCGAGCGAGCGCAACGTCGTGGCGGGATGGAACGTGCCGGCTCCGACCTCCATGTCGTAGGGTTGCAGGATAACGCAGCCCTGCTCCGCCCAGAATCGCTGGAGCGTGAGAATGAGCCCCTGGAACGAACGGGCGGGATCGAGCGATGGCGACATGGTTTCAGGCCTTGCGGAAAGGCGCGCAAACTAGGGGGAGAGGCCCCGCGGGTCAAATGGTCCGCGGTCGTGAACGCCGGATGAACGCGCGCCTCAGGCCCCGTTAAGAATTGATTAACTATAAACGCCGCCATGGGTTCGCGGAGGCGGTCGTTTCCGCCGGACGGACCCGGGAGAGCGAAGACCATGTTCGGCATTTCCGGTTTCAGCAAGATCGCCCTGGCCCTTGCCGCCGGGCTCGCCGCGGCCTCGCCCGCCGCCGCGCAACAGGTTATTTACGGCGCCGGGCGCGCCATCCACCAGGGACAGGGCGCGCCGCGCCAGGCTCCGGGAGCCGCCCCGCGCTTCGCGCCGCGTCCGCAATTCGTTCCGCGAGCGCCGCAAAATTTCGCGGCGCCGCGCTTCCAGGCGCGTCCGGGGCCGCGCTTTTATCCCTCCGTCCCGGTCCCGCCTCCGGTTTACGCACCGGCGCCGGTCTACCAGGACTATCCCGTGTATGGCGGCTATCCCGTCTACGAAGACGAGCCCGGATACCAGGCCTATCCGCGCCATTGCGTCATCCGCCGCGTCTGGGTCGAGACGCGCCATGGCCCGCGCCGGGTGAAACGCCGCGTGTGTTTCTGACCGCGCGGAGGCGCGCCGTCAGCCAAAGGCGAGCGTCGCCTCGCCGCGATGCAGCGCCCCGGCGAGCGGCGTGAAGCGCCCGTCGCTCCCGTGCAGGACGAGACCCGGAAAGATCCGCGGTTTCGCCCTGCCGCCCTTGCGGCCCCGCAGCAACAGGCGGATCGCCGCCTCGCCCGCGCGGGGATGCACCGGCAGGATGGCGAGTTCGCCGAAACGGCCGGCGCAGGCGGCCAGCATGTCGGTCAGGTCTTCGGCCCGAACGATGGCGGCCATCCGCCCGCCGGGCTTCGTCAGGGCGGCGACCGCGCGCATCCACGCGTCGAGCCCGCCAGGGCCGCGCACGTGCGCCAGCGCTCGCGCCGGGTCCGGGGAGGCCCGGGACTCGCCAGGCGCGAGCCAGGGCGGATTGGTCAGAACCAGGTCGGCGCCGGCGTCCACGAGTCCCGCCGCGCGGCGGGCGGCGGCGGAGAGGAGATCGGCCTCGACGACGCTCGCCCGGGCGGACAGCCCGTTGAGACCGACGTTTTCGCGGGCGAACGCCGCCGCGGCCGGGTCGATTTCCACGAGGGTCACGCTCGCCGCCGGATTCGCCAGGGCGACGATCAAACCCGCGGTCCCGACGCCAGCCCCCGCGTCGATGGCCAATCCCCCGACGGGTCCGGCGGCCGCCGCGAGCAGGACCGCGTCGGTGCCGGCGCGATGGCCGCGCTCCGGCTGGCGCAGGGCGAGGCGGCCGTCGAGCAGCAGCGTGGGCCGGCTCTCAGCCACCGGAACGGTCCGGCCGCAATTCGGCGGCGAGGCCGGCTTCGGTCAGCAGGCGGCGCGCCCGGACGAGGTGGGCGCCCTGGACCATGACCCGGCGGGGCAGGAAGCCGATCGACCCCTCCAGCGCGCTCATGTGGGCGTCCGCGACGAAACAGCCAATGTTATCCGCCGAAAGCAGGGCTTCCACGGCGGAAATCAGCACGAGATCGTTGGTGCGCAGCAATTCTTCCACGCCGGCAGGGTCGCACGCGGCGCGAGGCGCGCGCAAGCGCCGCCGGCCGCCAGACTTGCCGCGCGGCGGCGGCGCCCCTAAACTGGAGCGCTTTGTGACAAAAGGGGATTTCCGTGGGCGTAGTCGTTCCACTCGACGAAAATGCCAGGGAGCCCGGCATAGACGGGCTCGTGGCCCTCGTCGCGCCCGATCTGGAACGCGTCAACCAGATGATCCTGTCGCGGACGGGATCCGACGTGACGATGATTCCGGAAGTCGCCAATCACCTGATCTCGTCGGGCGGCAAGCGGCTGCGGCCCATGCTGACGCTGGCGACCGCCGGCCTGTGCGACTATCGCGGCGAGGGGCACATCAAGCTCGCCGCCTCGGTCGAGTTCATGCACACCGCGACGCTCCTGCACGACGACGTCGTCGACCAGAGCGACATGCGCCGCGGAAAGGCCGCCGCGCGCAAGCTGTGGGGCAACGAAGCCAGCGTGCTGGTCGGCGATTTCCTGCTCGGCCAGGCATTCAAGATGATGGTCGAGGTCGGCTCGCTGCGGGCGCTCGACATCCTGTCGAACGCCGCCGCCGTCATCGCCGAGGGCGAGGTGATGCAACTCGGCGCCGCCAAGAACACCGCGACCACCGAGGACGAATATCTCGCGGTGATCCGCGCCAAGACCGCGGAGTTGTTCGCCGCCGCCTGCGAAG
>CAISEY010000088.1 GCA_903884435.1 uncultured Hyphomicrobiales bacterium
CTAATTCTGACAAGCCTATAACGACTTCGTTCATGGCGTGCTGGTCTTCGTGGCCGCTCCCTTTTTCGTGGCTTTCTTCGCCGGCGCGGTCGCGGACTTGCCCGCCGTCATCTTCGTGTAGAGATCGAACAGCTTTTCCAGCCGTTCCGTGTCGTTGCGGAAGCGACGCCCGATGTAGATGCGCTCCAGCGTTTCGTCGTTGCGCCCGTGCGCCTCGCGCAAGTTCGCGGGCATGGTTTGGGGATCGTAGAGATCGGCGATGGTTGCCGGAAAATGCGTCTCGCGTGCTAGTAAGATGTCCTCGGCGCAGCGCGTCAGGTCGGCCTTGTTCTTATCCGTAAGCGTGGGAACGGGGAAGGTGTTCCAGCCGAAAGTGTTAGAATATGAATAGTCTGAGCGCATTCGAGCACAAACTGTTCCGATCCAAATGCGGTGCATTCCAGATGAGATCAAGGAGAAATTCCAAAGCGGAGCATCATATAGGGCATAACATTTATTTGATAAAATGACGTCTCCATCAACCAGAGAGACAGGGAGGTAATCTCTGTTCTCAGAGGTGATCGCTGGGACAGCAATGGAAAATTGCTTCGCAACCCCCTCCACTTGCATGAATCTATGGGGGGGAACACGTGTGTTTCGTGTTGTCGGGGCGCTGCTATTAAGTCGCATTTGGCGCACGTTTTCTACGCGCTCGGCTATGAACGCGGAGGCCAGCGCACTCGAAACATCCTTGTCATCAATCCAAATGCAGTAGCGTGGTCTTGCGTTTAGTACTTCGCTCGCGCCCATGAAGGGGCGAACGAATTCTTTCGGCAAAGCCCCGCTTAAGAGCTTCTCAGCAACCTCGTCAGCGGACATCAGAAAATTTCCACCGTCAGTAGGCATGTTTCCACGGAGCATTTTCGACTGAGGTCCTATAGGTGACATAGTTTTTAAAACGATGGCGGAAGACCCAGGCGCCAGATAAGGGCCGATCACGTCCACGGCCCGACGCTCTGAGCCGTAGTAGAGTGTTTTAGACACTCCTCCACGACCAACTCCAACAATTACGACGGTTACTCCGGCTTTATTTGACGCAAGGTTTGACCAATTGAAAGGTGTGTGCGCGAACACTATTT
Organism: uncultured Hyphomicrobiales bacterium; assembly: GCA_903884435.1. Classification (GTDB taxonomy): domain Bacteria; phylum Pseudomonadota; class Alphaproteobacteria; order Rhizobiales; family Beijerinckiaceae; genus Terripilifer. The sequence continues at coordinate 1,119 of CAISEY010000088.1, forward strand.
CTAGTCCGAGTTTAAAAATGTACGACCAGAGAATCGGAGCTTGCTCGCCTTCACAGATCGTCTTCGTTGCCACAAAAGAAAAAGTGGCATCTACGTTCTTGAGAAAGTCGGCAGCCTTGAGAAACCAACCGGCCACATAATCGAGACTCTTCCATGATTTTATTTCGTCGCCGGCGACTTGACTTAAGTCGTCTTTTTGTTCTTTCGTCTGCCAAGAGCTACCGCGATATGGTGGATTTCCACAGATGTAGGTTTCGCCGCCTTCGTTCTCAAAGTCGATCTGTGCTTGATCCAACGGTGCGTTAAACAGGTCGTCGCCAAGAAGCTTCACACCCGTGCCTGTCGGCGGGCAGATGCTTAGCCAATCCAGCCGCAGGGCATTGCCGCAGGTGATCCAGTTCTGCGCGTCGAGCGGTAGAAAATCGCGTAACTCTTCCTTTTGGCCGCGATAGGTCACGTCGCACTGATATTCGGCGATGATCAGCGCCAGGAGCGCGATCTCGGCGGGGAAGTCGCGCAGCTCGATCCCACGAAAGTTCGTCAGCGGAATTTCGGTGCGCCGGTCAGCCTCGCCTCGCCGCTTATTAATCTCGGCTTCGATCGCCCGCATTTCCTTGTAGGCGATGACGAGGAAATTGCCGGAGCCGCAGGCCGGATCGAACACGCGAATTTTTGACATGCGCTTGCGCAGGTTGAGCAGCATGCGGGCGTTGTCGCCCGCTTCCGCGAGACTTTTTCGCAGGTCATCCAGAAACAGGGGATTGAGCACCTTCAGGATGTTCGGCACGCTCGTGTAGTGCATGCCAAGTTCGCCGCGCTCGTCGTCATCGGCCACGGCCTGAATCATCGAGCCGAAAATATCCGGGTTGATGCCCTGCCAGTCGAGTTCGCCCGCGCGCAACAGATAGGACCGCGCGATGCGGGAAAACTTCGGGCAGGATGTGGAGCCCGCGAAGAGGCCGCCATTCACATAGGGAAAGGCGTCGGCCCAGCGCGGCAAATCCGCGGACGCGCGATCCGCCGGCTTCGTGTCCATGGCGCGAAACAGCGTTTGCAGGACTTCGTGCGTGTTGGCGGACTGGCCATCGCTCATTTGCGTGACGGTGGACGTGAACAGGGATTCGCCGATGAAAATGCCGGTGCGCTCGGCGAAGAAACAGAAAATCAGCCGCGCCATGAACTGGTTGAATTCGTGCCGCCTGGCGTCGCTCGCCCAGTCGTCGTTGGTTTTCAGCAATTCGACATAGAGCTTGTTGAGCCGGCTGGTGGCCTTGATGTCGATGGGATTGTTCTTGATCTGCCCGACGGTGGAAATGCCCGCCAGCGGCAGAAAGAAGCCGAAGTGATTGGCGAAGTCCGCGTAGTCGCACGCGCGGGTTTCGCCGGAGCCGATTTCCTCCGCCTCCAGCGTGTCGCCATCGGTGGCGAGAATGAATTTGGCTTTCTGCTTCGCGGTGGCCGGGCTGGCGCGCAAGGCCGCCAGCGTCTCGCCGACCGCGCCCGCGCCGCAGACGGCGATGTGGATGTTGTTGCGCTGGAGAACCCCGCCAGGAATATCCGACCCGTTCGACGCGCCGCCGCGCAGACGTTTGATGGTCGTGTCCCTGTTGCCGAACGCGGCGAGAAAGGCCCAGGGGAATTCATCGGCGTCGAAAGGCCGCGCCGCGAGGTCGGAGACAGCTTCCTCGATTTCGACTGCGTTCATTGGCCTGGAGCATCCCCGAACATGCCGCGCCAGACAGCCGGTGGTCGCAAGACCGGGCTTGCCCGACGATCCCGGCGCGGCGAGGCCTCCGATTCATAGCGGCGCGGACCGGGCAATGAAAGCCGGCAGGGCCTCGCGAGAGGCAATAACGGAAATGGCGGGCGCTTCAGGCGCGCAGGGGGATCACCTCGGCCCCGCGCCGCATGGCGTCGAGCCGGTCCGCCCACGCGGACATCATCCGCACGCGCTCGTCCCAAAAGTCCGCCCGCGCGTAGGCCCGGCGGATTGAATTGTTCTCGACATGGGCGAGTTGCGCCTCGATGGCGTCGGCGTTCCATTTGCCGCTTTCGTTGAGCATCGAGGAAGCGGCGGCGCGGAAGCCGTGGCCGGTCATGTCGTCCTTGCCGTAGCCGAGCCGTCGCAAGGCCGCGTTGATCGTGTTTTCGGACATGCAGCGGGCCGGCGAGCGGACGGACGGGAACAGCAGCGCGCCGCGCCCGGTGATGGCCTGAAGGCCCTTCAGAACCGCGACGGCTTGCGGCGCGAGCGGCACGCGGTGCGTGCGTTTCATTTTCATCCGGGCCGCCGGGATGATCCACAGGCCGGCTTCAAGGTCGAATTCGGTCCATTCCGCGTGCCGCAACTCGCCGGGCCGGACGAAGGCAAGCGCCAGCAATCGAAGCGCGGCGACGACTTCCGGCGTGCCATCGTAGCTGTCCACGGCGCGAAGCAACGCACCGAACGGAACGGGCTCCACTATGGCGGCGCGGTGTTTGGTCTTTGGCGTGATCAATGCGCCGCGAAGGGAGAAGGTCGGGTCGCCCTCCGCCTTGCCGGTCGCGATGGCGTAACGGAAGACCTCGCCGATGACAGCCCGCAACCGCCGCGCTGTTTCCAACCGCCCGCGCGCCTCTATCTTGCGAAGTACGGCCAGCACTTCAGGCGCGGCAATCCGGGCTATTGGTCGCGGTCCCAAATCCGGCGCGGCGAGGCCCACGAGCCATTCAAGTTTGATCAGGGTGTTTTCCGCCTTCCCCTCACGCTTCTTCTTGTCGAGAAATTCGCCGGCGAGGGCCTTGAAAGTGTGAACTGAACCGGCTTCCGCCTCCAGCCGGTCCAGCTTCTTTTTCTGATTGGGGTCATGCCCGGCCGCGAGGTCCTTCTTCGCCGCGTCGCGGGCGGCGCGCGCTTCTTTCAGGCTGACCGCCGGGTAAGCGCCAAGGGCGAGGACCCGCTGCTTGCCATCGAAGCGATACGCCACTCGCCAATATTTTCCGCCTTCCGGCGCAATCCAGAGCTGGAGGCCTCCGGAATCTGAAAGTTTGGCCATTTTCGCGGAAGGCCGGGCGGATTTGACGGCGGTTTCGGTCAGCATGTTGGTATCCGCCCGTGTTGGTATCGAGGGGTACCAACAGAAATACCAACAATTCGGGCGGCTGCAACTGGACGAAATCGGACGGCATCAGCCGCTAAATCGCGTTAAATCATTGATTTATTTGGGATTTCGGACGGTTCTGGACGGGTCCGGATGGCATTATGGTGCCCGGGGGCGGAATCGAACCACCGACACTGCGATTTTCAGTCGCATGCTCTACCAACTGAGCTACC
>CAISEY010000089.1 GCA_903884435.1 uncultured Hyphomicrobiales bacterium
AGCGCGGCGCCTCTTTCAGGAACATCGAGGCCGTTGAGGATCGAGAGCGCGTCCATGCGGTCGGTCATGTTGTCGGCGGCATCGAACTGGGCTTTGACCAGGCCGGTTGTCTCCCTGGTTTCGGTGGCGGCGAGATAAGACAGCGCGATGCGCTTGAGCATGCGGCTGCCCATGCCTTTGGCGTCGGGGACATAGGGCGCGTTGATGCGCTGGGAGTCGTAGATGCCTTTGAGCGCCGTGCCGTACTTCTCACCCAGCGCGCGGCGCACGGCCTTGCGGGCGATGTGGAGATTGAGCGGGTCTTCCACCGTCATGCAGTTGGCGAGGTAATCCTCCGCCGGGAGATTGAGCAGCGAGGCCTTGAAGGCGGGCTCGATGGAGGTGTCGGCAATAACCGCGCCGAGGGCTTTGAGGAAATCTTCGTCCGGCGCGGCGGTCTTGCCGGCCTGGAGTTCGGCGACACTGCGCAGGATGACTTCCTTGCCGTAGGCCTGCGCGGCGTCCCAGCGGTTGAAGGGGTCTTTGTCATGGCCCACCAGGAAAGCGCGGTCAGCGTCGGTCTGGGTGAAATCCACGGTCACCGGCGCGCCGAAATCGCGGTTCAGGGACGGGCGCGGGCGGGCGCTCACGTTTTTGAAGACGAAGGTCTGTTCGGGTTTGGTCAATTCCAGCACGGCGGTGGTAGATTTTGATGTGTTGCCTTCCACGTCCAGCGCCATGTCGGTGCCGTCTTCGCCCACCAGGCCGACGTTGAAGGGAATGTGCATGGGCTGTTTCGTCGGCTGGCCCGGTGTCGGCGGGCATTCCTGCTTCAGGGTCAAGGTGAAGGTGCGGGCCTTGGGATCGTAGGCGCCAGCTGCTGTGATCTTGGGGGTGCCGGCCTGGCGGTACCACAGTTTGAACTGGCCGAGGTCGACGCCTGAGGCGTCCTCCAGGGCGGCGACAAAGTCGTCGCAGGTGACGGCCTGGCCGTCGTGGCGCTGGAAATAGAGATCACAGCCGGCGCGGAATTTCTCTGGTCCCAGGATGGTGTGCATCATGCGGATGACCTCCGCGCCCTTCTGATAGACGGTCGCGGTGTAGAAGTTGTTGATCTCCATGTAGCTGTCGGGGCGCACCGGATGAGCGAGCGGGCCGGCGTCCTCACGGAACTGGGTGACGCGCAGGACCTCGACGTCGTCGATGCGCTTGTTGGCGCGGGAGCGCATGTCGGCGGTGAATTCCTGGTCGCGGAAGACGGTGAAACCTTCCTTCAACGACAACTGGAACCAGTCGCGGCAGGTGACGCGGTCGCCGCTCCAGTTGTGGAAGTACTCGTGTCCGACGATGGATTCGATCAGGTAGTAGTCCATGTCGGTGGCGGTGTCGTGGTCGGCCAGGATGTAGCGGTCGTTGAAGATGTTGAGGCTCTTGTTCTCCATCGCGCCCATGTTGAAGTCGGACACGGCGACGATGTTGAAGACGTCGAGGTCGTATTCGCGGCCGAACGCCTGCTCGTCCCAGCGCATCGAACGCTTCAGCGAATCCATCGCCCAGCCGGCGCGCGATTCCTTGCCGTGCTCGACATGGATCGCGAGTTTCACGTCGCGGCCCGACATGGTGCGGAACGTGTCGCGGACCGTTCCGAGATCGCCGCCGACGAGCGCGAAGAGATAGCTCGGCTTGGGATGCGGATCGCGCCAGACCGCGAAGTGCCGCGACGTGCCAGGAATGTCGCCGGCCTCGCCCGGATTGCCGTTGCCAAGCAGCAGCGGCGCCTCGGATTTTTCCGCCTCGATGCGCGTCGTGTAGACGGAAAGCACGTCGGGGCGGTCGAGAAACCACGTGATGCGCCGGAAGCCCTCGGCCTCGCATTGCGTGCACCAGGCGGCGCCCGAGCGATAGAGCCCGCTCAATTGCGTGTTGGCGGAGGGGTCGATCAGCGTTTCGATCGCCAGAACGAAAGGCCGCGCTGGCGGCGCGGCGATGGTCAGGCGGTCGCCCGCGACGACCCCCGTGGGATCGAGCGAAACGCCATCGAGCGCGAGCGCCACGGTCACGAGGTCGTCGCCGTCGAGAACGAGCGGCGCGCCGGGCCGGCCTTTCGGATTGGGACGCAGGACCAGTTTCGCGTGAACGCGCGTCGCGGTGCGATGCAGCCGGAAATCCAGGTCCACCGTGTCGATCAGATAGTCTGGCGGCAGATAGTCGGCGAGGTGGACTGGGCGGGCGGCGTCCGTGCGCATCCGGGCATCCTTTCAGTGAACGGCTCCTGTATCGCGCGAAGCGACGTCCGCTTCAACCTCGCGCCGGTCGATCGACGCAGCCCGCGGCTTTCGCGGCGGCGGCGGCCAGCGTTTCCGCGCGGTCGCGCAGCGCCCCCGGCAACCGCCCGTAAATCTTGAACACGGCGGGCTGCAACACCGCGCCCAGCGCCATGGCGGCGGCGAGGTCCGCGTCGTCCACGGTGATTTCGCCTCGGCTCCGCGCGCGCGCCATGATCTGGCTGAGTTCCTCGACGACGTTCTCGCCGGGTCGCACATATCGCAAATGCGTGTGCTGGTTGAGCAGGATGAAGGTGAAGACGTCGGGCGAATGGTCGAAGAGGTCGCAGAAGAGGTCGACGAGCGCGCGCACGGTGTCGCGGAACGGCTGGAGCCTCGCGCCGATGTCCCGCACCGCCAGCGCCAGCGCGCCATAATGGCGCGTGAATATTTCGGCGGCTATGTCCTCCTTGGACGGGAAATAGCGGTAGAGCGCGGCGTCGGCCACGCCGACCGCGAGCGACAGGTCGCGGATCGTCGCGCCGTCCACGCCCTTCAACGCGAAGAGCCGCAACGCCTCCTTCTCGATCCGCGCCCGCGTCGCCACGCCGTCGCGCGCGTGTTTTCTGGCGACTTTCGCCATCTCAGGCCACCGCCGATGCGGGCATGAACTTCGCGCGCACCATGCGGTTGAGCTCGACATAGTCGGTCTTGCCCGAGCCGAGCAGCGGCAGCGCGTCGACGATCATGATTTCCGCCGGCATCATCAGCTCCGTCGCGCCCCTCGCCTTCATGTGCGCCTGCGCCTCGCCGCGCGTCGCGCCATTTTTCGTCGTCACCATGACGAGTTTCTCGCCCTTGCGCGCGTCGGGGATGGAAACCAGTGCCGGCGCGTTTTCCGGCCACAGGTCGGCGGTCATCTGCTCGACGGCGGCGAGCGAGACCATCTCGCCCGCGATTTTCGCGAAGCGCTTGGCGCGCCCCTTGATCGTGACGAAGCTCAGGGGATCTACGGTGACGATGTCGCCCGTGTCGTGCCAGCCCGCGGGAGTTGGCTCCAGAACGCCGGGATTGTCGGCGCGATAGTACCCCAGCATGACGTTGGGGCCGCGCACGTGAAGGCGTCCTCCCTCGTCGATTCCCGGCACGTCCTCGAGCCTGTACTCGACGCCCGGCATCAGGCGCCCGACCGTGCCGTTCCTGTTGAACATCGGCGAGTTCACCGCCAGCACCGGCGACGTTTCGGTGACGCCGTAGCCCTCGAGGATGCGCAGGCCGAACTTGTCCATGTAGGTCTTGCGGGTCTCGTCCTTCACGCGTTCCGCGCCGGCGACGATGTAGCGCAACGACCGGAAGTCGTAGGGATTGGCCATGCGCGCGTAGCCGTTGAGGAACGTGTCGGTGCCGAACAGAACGGTCGCGTTCATGCCATAGATCAGTTCGGGAATCTGCCGGTAGTGCAGGGGCGAGGGATAGAGATAGACCTTCATGCCCGAGAGCAGGCCGAGCAGCAGTCCGCCGGTGAGGCCGAAGGAGTGGAACACCGGCAACACGTTGAACACGATGTCGGCGGGCGTGATGTCGAAACGCGCGTTGATCTGCGCCACGTTGGCGATGACGTTGCGATGCGAGAGCACGACGCCCTTGGGCGCGCCTTCGGAGCCGGACGTGAACAGCACCACGGCGGGATCCTCGCTCTTTCGGGGCGAGAGTTGCTTGCCCGCTTCCATGAAGCCGCGCAGCTTGTCGCCCGGCGTCACGGTCTTGCGGATATCCTCGAGATAATGAATGTCCACGTCCTTGCCGAGTTCCGCGATCAGGCCCGTGAAATTGCCCTTTTCGACGAAGGCGCGCGAGGTGAGAACGTGGCGCACCCGCGCCGAAAGGCATGCCGAGCGCACGTTCGCGGCGCCCGCGGTGTAGTTCAGCATGGCCGCGACGCGGCCCGCCTGCTGCACGGCGAAGAAGGTCGCGGCGACGGCGTTGGCGTTGGGCAGCAGAATTCCCATGCATTCGCCGGGTTCGGTGAACGCCATGAACTTGCGCGCCAGCACCGCGGCGCCGACCCTCAGGGCGCGCGCGGTCGTCGACCCGGTGACGGGATCCTCCAGCACGATTTTTTTCGGGCCGCAGCGCTCGACCGAGTCCGTGAGCGCCTCCGTCAGCGTCTTGTCGAGGCCGCTCGTCGCGAAAACGAGATCCGACATCACGTCGTAAAGGGCTGCTCCGGCGGCCATGCGACGCTTGCGGCCCACGAGGCCGGGCTCCAGCGTGAGCTTGCGCGGCGCCATGAAGGTGATGCGGAATTTCGGGAACAGGGCTTTCCGCACCTGGCTGGCCGAAAGCCTCGTGAACGGCGTGCGCTCGAGGCCCTCGAGCCGCACCGGCACGATCATCGCGTCCGACTTGTCGGCGATCATCGCCGCGCCGTCGTAGACTTTCATCAGGGCGCCCGTGACCGTGAGGCGTCCTTCGGGGAAAATGACGAGGTTGCGGCCTTCCTTCACTTCCTTGATCAGGCCGCGCGTCGACAGCGGTTTCGTCGGGTCCATCGGAAAGCACCGGGCGATGCCGAGGAAGGGCTGCACCCACCAGGCCTTCGCGATTTGCCAGTCGATGGCGAAAACCGGTTTGTCCTCCAGGATGGAAAGCACGACCGGCGCGTCGAGGAACGAAACATGGTTGAGGGCGATGACGCAGCGGTCGCCCGCGAGTTTCACGTTTTCGAGCCCGACGACTTCCATCCGGTAGAGCGAGCGAAACAGCAGATTGAGGAAATCGGCGACGAAATTGCCCGGCAGGTTGCGCCACAGCCAGATGGCCGGGCCGATGTTGAGGACGCCAAGGCCGATCAGCAGCGGCGGCTCGTCGACGCCCGCCTTTTGCAGGGCGGCGCAGACGATCGTGCCGCCCACCATGAACAGCGAGGTCATGATGTTGACGCCCGCGACGACGCGGGCGCGGCGATCCTCTCCAGCCCACGCCTGCACCGCAGCGAAAGCGGGCACGACGAACATGCCGCCGGCCGCCGCGATGGCCATGACGTCGATGGCGATGCGCGTTCCCGTGGCGCTCGCGAGGAAGGCGCCTAGGCCGATCTCGCGCGCGGCCATCGGCAATCCGCTCGTGGCGAAGCCAAGATCGATGAGAAAGCCCGCCATGACCAGCGCCGCGACCGGCACCGGAAAGAGCATGATGCGGCCATGCGCGATAACGGCGGCGAGCAGCGATCCGAGGGCGATTCCGACGGCGAACAGCGCGCTGATCGCCGTCTCCACGTCGATGCCGCCGCCAATGCGCGTCTTGACGACGACCGGCACGAGCGAAAGCGCGATGGCGCCGGTCATCCAGAACCAGCTCACCGCGAGGCCGCCGGTCCACAGGCGCGCTTCGGTCTTCAGTTCGCGCAGCATCGCGCCGGTCGAGGCGAAGACATTGGGGTTGACCCGGAGGTCGGGCGCGGCGACGCCGGTGGCGGGGATGAAGCGGCTCGCGCCCCAGCAGGCGAGCGCCACCAGCATCAGCTGAACGACGATGTTGACGACGTTCCGGTCGTGGCTCGCGGCGTATCCGCCGACGATCAGGCCGCAAAGGATCGCGAGAAACGTGGCGCCCTCGACGAGCGCGTTGCCGGCCGGGAGTTCCCGGGTTTCGAGGTGGTCGGGCAGAATGCCGTATTTGATGGGGCCGAACAGCGACGCGATGACGCCAAGGCCGAACAGCGCGAGATAGAGCAGCGCCAGCGATCCCGTCCAGAAACCGGCGGCGGCGATCATCTGAACGAAGATTTCCGCGAATTTCAGCCGGCGGGCGATCAGCGCCTTGTCGCTGGAATCGGCGATTTCTCCGCCGAGCGCGGAGAGCAGCAGCGACGGTGCGATGAAGACGCCGACGGCGAGGGTGATGAGCGCTCCCGCCTGATCCTCCCCGAGACGGAAGAGAATCAGCATTGCCAGCATCTGCCGCACGAAATTGTCGTTGAAGGCGGAAAAGAACTGGCACCAGAACAGCGGCGCGAAACGCCGCGACGTCATCAAGGATGCGAACATGCCCGGTCTCTCCCGCGTTTCCAGTCGTGCAGTCCTGCCCGAACCTGGTTAAGACAGAATCAATATCTCTTGATTGTGAGTATTTACTAACAATCCGGAGCGGGCATGTCAAGGCCGGGGCGGCGGCGTCGGTTAACGGGAGCTTACGAGGTGGAAACGGAGGCGGGCGGGTGTTTGCGCAGCATCAGCGTCAGGGCGAGCGCCAGCGCGGAAACGACGAACATCAACAGGAACGCCGAGTCGTATTTTCCGCTGGCGTCGAACACGGCCGCGCCGATCCACGCGCCGATTCCGCCGCAGATGTGATGGATCATGGTGATGAGGCCGGCGATGGCGCCGAGGTTGGCCGCGCCGAAACTCTCGCGCACGAACAGCACGGTCAGCGGCGCGGTCATCAGGAACGTCACGCCGAACACGAGCGCGAAGATCGTCACCGACAGCGGCGACTGGTCGAGCGCCACGAGGCCGAAACAGGCGACGCGGGCGGCGAAGGACGCGGCGGTCGCGGCCACGGGGCCGGCGCGGTCGCCCCACCAGCCCGCGATCACCACGCCGAGCAGGCCGACGAGGCCCATGATCGCCAGCAGGTTGCCGGCGAGGAAGGCGTCGACGCCGCGATCCTGGGCGAAGGCGACGACGTGGGTCGCGACAAAAAAATCATCAAAACCGCAGATGGCGTAGACGGCGACGAGCAGCCAGAACTGGCGCGTGCGCATGGCGCCGGCGAGCGTCATTCCCGTGCGCGGCGCCATGGCCGCTTCCGCGCGGCCATGGGCGGCGGCGCCAGGGATCATCGGGGCCAGCGCCGCGAGAAACAGCACGTGGACGGCGCCGAGCCAGAAAAACACCTGACGCCAGTCCGTCGTGACGAGCACCGCGGCGAGCGCCGCGACAATCACCAGTTGCCCGAGGCTCATGCCGGCCATGGCGACGCCATTGGCGAAGCCGGCGCGCGCGGGCATGGCGCGCGTCACCATCACGCTGACCGGAATGACGGAGGCCGTGCCGTTGGCGAGGCCGAAGACGACGCCATAGAGCAGAAAGGCCTGCCATGGCCGCGTGACGAATCCCATCAGCCCGATGGAAACGCCGCAAACGGCGAGCCCGCCGATCAGAATCAGCCGCAACGACATGCGGTCCGCCGCGCGCCCCGCGAAAAACATGGCGAAGGCGGTGACGATCTGGAACAGCGCCACCGTGCCGCCGACCTCGCCGCGGCCCCAGTGCAGCTCCTCCACCATGGGCCGCAACGTCAGCCCGATGGCGAACCGCGCGCCGCCGCCAATGAACAGCACGAGAAAACCGGCGAGCACCGCGAGGCCCGCCTTCGATTTCAGAAACGCGATCATTTTGAAACTCTGCGAATGATCGGCTAGTCTAGCCGGGATTCGCGGCCATGGCGAACCCTCACGATTCCGGCGGCTCCGCGTGCCCGACAATTCGGGTCACGCGCGGGAAGGCGGCGCGCAAACCGTGATCGACGGCGTCCACCGCCGCGTGCACGGCGTCGACCGTGAGGCCGGGGTCCGCGTGGCAATGATAATTCACGACGAGACCTCCGGCGGTTTCGCGCACGCGCACGTTGTGGACATGCGTGATCTTGCCGTCGCCCAGCGCGGCCGCGGCGAGAGCCGCCTCGAACGGCGCGATCTGTTCCGGCGGCAGATCGCGTCCCGTGAGTTCGCTGGCCTCCATCGGCTCGATATGGGTCTCGACCTCGATTCCGCCGCCAAGTTCGGCCTCGATGGCGTTCTCGAGCGCGGTGGCGATGTCGTGCGCCTGTCCGTGCGACATGGCGCCGTCGAGCTCGAGATCGAGACTGACCGACCGCACGCCGTCGATTTCCTGCACGGTGACGTGATGAACCGCCAGCCGCCGCCGGGCGGAGATCAGCAACACCCGCTCGAGCACGCTCTCGTCGTCGAGCGCCACGGGATTGGCCGTCACGGTCGCGCTGATTTCGGGCGCTTCGTCGGCGATGGCCCTCGACACGGCCGCCTTCACCAGCGCGACCTTTTCGAGCGGCATGGTGCGCGGCACGGCGATGGAAATTTCTCCGAAAACGTCCGCGCCCGCCGGCCGCAGCCGCACGGATTCGACGGCGACGACGCCCGCGATGGATTCCGTCGAGGCGCGCACGCGCTCCGCGAGTCCCCTCGGGGCGGCGTCGACCAGCGTGTCGATGGTGCGCCGCCCGAGCCGGTATCCCGCGATCCCGATGAAAAGCGCGACGGCGATGGCCGCGAACGTGTCGCCCTGCTGGTAGCCGAACCGCGTCGCGACGAGCCCCAGCAGCACGCAGACCGAGGCGACGAGATCGCTGGAAAAATGCAGGGCGTCGGCGGCGAGCGCGTCGCTTTTGGTGTCGATGGATATTTTCGTCAGGGACCGCCAGCGCACGAGATCGACGGCGATGGAGACGATCAGCACGGCGAACGCGACCCAGGAGGCGTCCACCTGTTCCGCCGCGTGACCGGACAGGCGACGCAACGCCTCGACGAAGACAGCGGCGGCCAGCACGATCAAAAGGCCGGTTTCCGCGAGCGCGGCGACGGCCTCCACCTTGCCGTGGCCATAGTGATGTTCGTCGTCCGCCGGCTTGCCGGACACGCGGATCGCGAAATAGGTGAGAATGGTCGCGCCCGTGTCGAGCAGGCCATGGCCCGCCTCGGACAGGAGCGCCAGCGATCCCGTGAGCAGGCCGGCGCCGAGCTTGCCCAGCGTGAGCAGGGCGCTCGCCGCGATCGAGGCGAGCGCGGCCTTTTCCTTGAGATCGTGATTTTCAGTCATGCGCGCGCGTCCGTCGTTCCGCCGGGACTCCCGGGCCCGCTGCATAGCGTGTATGAGTGCGGTCCAACAGGTGGATTCGGACCGCGTGCGTCATCCTTTCGTGGACAACGCGCGGCGGGGCGGCGAGCAGCGAGGCGATCACATGCGTTATCTTCACACCATGGTCCGCGTGGCGAATGTCGAGAAGTCCCTTGATTTCTATTGCAACCAGCTCGGCCTCGTGGAAGTGCGCCGCACGGAAAACGAGAAAGCGCGCTACACGCTGATTTTCCTCGCCGCGCCGGAGGATGTCGAGGCCGCGAAGGCCTCGCGCGCGCCGCTCGTGGAGCTCACGTTCAACTGGGACGAACACGACTACGCGGGCGGCCGCAATTTTGGCCATCTCGCCTATCAGGTCGACGATATCTACGCGATTTGCGAACGCATGATGAAGGCCGGCGTCGTGATCAACCGCCCGCCGCGCGAGGGCCGCATGGCCTTCGTTCGTTCGCCGGACAATATCTCCATCGAGCTTCTGCAAAAGGGCGAGGGGCTTCCGCCGCGCGAACCGTGGATCTCCATGCCGAACACGGGCGTCTGGTGAGTCGGGCCGCGCCGGGTTGCAACCGGCGTTTTTCCCGTTAGGATCAACGCCGTGCGTTCAGGGACGGGATAACGTCCACCGCCGGGAGGGAAAATCATGTCAGTTTCGAACGAAGCCGCCGGAGCGGGCGCGGGATTGTCCGCCAAACTTCTGATTCTGGGCTTTGTCGCCGGTTTTCTCGCCGTGCCGCTCGGGCATCAGGTCATGGCCTACATTCATTTTCTCATCGGCTGGCGGCCGACGATTCCCTGGGACATGGCTCCCAACCCGCGCGCGGCGTTCCAGGCCTTCGGCCTTCCCTCGCTGATCAATCTTTCCTTCTGGGGCGGCGTCTGGGGCGTCCTCTGGGCGCTCATCGACCCGAAGGTGCCTCGGGGCTGGCTCTACTGGGTCGTCGCCATCGTGTTCGGCGGTCTCTGCGCGACGGCGGTCTCCGCCTATGTCGTGCCCGCGCTGAAAGGCCAGCCGCTCGGCAGCATCGGTCTTGTCGGGCTGATGCTGAACGGCGCCTGGGGGCTCGTGATGGCGATCATTTTCGATCTGCTTCGTCGCAAGGTCTGAGGATTGGCCATGGAAAACACGTCATCCTGCTCGCCAAAATCGCTGGCGCTGGCCTTCGTCGCCGGCGTCCTCGCGGTCTTCGTGTTTCACCAGATTGCCTCCAGCGTCATCAACGCCAAGATGCAATGGAACATGACGCCGCTGGTCCCGCCGTTCGGCGTTCCCCAGGTTTTCAATCAGGCCTTCTGGGGCGGCGTCTGGGGGCTCGCCTTCGTCTGGCTTTCGTCGCGCTTCCCGGCGGGCGCGCTGTGGTGGGTGACGGCGTTTCTGTTCGGAGCGATCCTGCTGCCGCTCGTGAGTTGGTATGTCGTGCCGTTGATCAAGGGCGCGCCTCTCGGGCCGCGCAACAGCATTCTCAATTCCATGCTGATCAACGGCGCCTGGGGTCTGGGAATGGGCGTGTTCTGGCGGCTTCTCAATCGCTTCGCCTGACACGATCGCTTCGACGGCGAACCGCCGGGCGTTGGCCCGGCGGCGAAGGCCGCGGTCTAGCGGAAGCGCCGGCGAGCGAACCGTCTGCGTCGCCAGAATCTCCGCCGTCGGCGCGGCGCCCAGCGCGCGTCTTCGAGGCGCGCCTCCTCGCCCTCCGCCGGCGCGAAGTCTCCTTGCGCGGTGGTCCGCGGGGCGTTCGCGGGGGCGAGGGGCATCGCCATCGCGCCGGCCGGAGCCAGCGAGGCGACGAGGAACGCTCCGCCGGCGGCCAGCAAAGTCTTCAGAAACGAACGTCTTTCCATGATTTTCTCCCGAGTTCCAGAGACGCCGCGGCGACGCCGCGACATTTCAAGACTGCTCCCGCAACGTGGCGGAACGGGGGCGCGCGGATGAATTCCGCGTCCGGACGCCGATGGCGCGCCGCGGCGGCGGAACGACTGATTTGACGCCCGGGCCAAATCGTTCGAACATGAAAATAACCGGTTCGCCCCGGGTCGCGAGACCCGGTGGAAACGTGACCGTCAAGGAGGAAGCCCCATGCGATCGCGTTTGTTGCCGACGACGGCCTTTGTCACGTCGTTTTTTGTATCCCTCGGCGCGCCGCAAGCGGCCACGCTCACGGGCGTCGTCACGGGTCCCGATGGCCAGCCCTTCCGCGGCGCCTTCGTGCAGGCGCGCAACGCCAGAACCAAAATCACCGTGAGCGTGCTCACCGGCAAGGATGGCAAGTACAGGGCGCCCGATCTCGGCGAGGGCGACTATCGCGTCACCATCCGCGCGCCCGGCTTTCGCGCCGACGCGAAGACCGGCCTGAAGTTCGCCGCCGACCAGAGCGCTTCCGCCGATTTCGCCCTGAAGAAAGGCGAGGTGCGCTGGAGCGATCTTTCGATCTGGCAGGGCAAGCAACTCATGCCCGATCATCCGGGCAAGGGCATGTTGTTCGGCCTGTGCATGGCTTGCCACGGATTTCAGTCGCGCATGGCGGGCATGAGCCGCACGGAGGATGGCTGGCGCGACCGCGTCAACTACATGCGAACCGACATGGGCTTCTTCGTTTCCGATCCTCGCTTTGGTTTCACCGACCAGAAGGCGGAGGAGGTCACGCAGTATCTCGCCGCGATGTTCAGCGAGGATTCGATCCTGCCGAAGTCGCCCGCCGAACTGCCAAAATACAAGGACACGGTGCGCCCGGTCTCCGATGACGCGCTCAACATCGTTTACGTCGAATATGAAATGCCCGGCGGCAACCGCATGCCCTGGAGCGCGAAGCCCGACAAGGCCGGCAATTTCTGGATTCCCTATTACGGCAAGGCCAACAAGATCGGCCGCCTGAATCCGGACACCGGCGAGATCACCGAATACCCCGTGCCCTTCGCGGGAACCGCCGCGATCCACTCCGCGGTGCCGGCCCCCGACGGATCCGTGTGGCTCACCGAACAGGGCTCGAACCGCCTCGGCAAGTGGGATCCGAAAACCGGCAAGATCACCGAATACGCCGACGATCTGCGCAAGCACACGATCCAGGTGGACACGAACGGTTTTGTCTGGGCGACGGGCGGACTCACGCGCTTCGATCCGAAGACGGAGAAATACGAGCCGATCAAGGACGTGCCGACGTCGTATGGAATTTCCCTCGACAAGGACAACAACGTCTGGTTCGCGGAGATGACCAACACCGGCAGGATCGGCCGCGTCGACGCGAAGACCATGGAAGTGAAAAAATGGGCGCTGCCGACCGTCAACGGCAAGCCGCGCCGCATTGTCGTGGCCGACGACCAGACCGTCTGGTTCGCGGAATTCGATTCCGGCAAGCTCGCGCATTTCGATCCGAAGACCGAAAAAATCCAGGAGTTCCAGCTGCCCGGGCCGCTGCCCTCGCCCTACGCGCTCGGCATCGATGGCGCCGGACAGGTCTGGTATTCCTCGGAATGGATGGACGTGATCGGCAAGCTCGATCCGGCCTCCGGCAAGATCGTCGAATATCCGACGCCGCGGCCCGAAAATTCCATGCGCGACTTCTTCATGGACGACAAGGGCCGCATGTGGTTCGGCTCGCCGCCGAACGATCGCGTCGGATATTTTTATCTGGCGAAGTAGGGCGCTTCGCCACGTTTATTTCTTTTGGCGGACGCTCCCGGGCGTCCGCTTTTTCGCGACCGGCGCTTCCGTCGCCGCCGCGCCATACCCCCTGAATCTCTCCACGATCCGCGCGATCTCGTCGTCCGGCAGGATCGCGGGCGGCCCCGCCCGCGTGGCGATCCACGTTTGCTTGCACAGCGTTTCAAGCTCCACGGCGCGCCACAGCGCCTGCGCGAGATTGGCGCCCGTCACGATCATGCCATGGCTGCCCAGCAGCACGCCGGTCCTGTCGCGCAATCCCTCGACGGCGAGGCTCGACAGTTCCGGCGTTCCGTAGGGCGCGTAGTCCGTGCAACGCACGGTTGGACCGCCGAAGGCCGCGATCATGTAATGGGTCGCGCGAAGATCCTCGCGCAGCATCGAGAGCGCGGTCGCGTAGATCGAATGCGCGTGAACGATGGCGCCGGCGTCGTCCCGCGCGAGATAGATATCGCGATGAAAGCGCCATTCGCTCGATGGCTTCAGAGGCCCGGTCCATGCATCGCCGCCGTCGAGCTTCATCCGCGCGATCATCGCGGGCCGGAGTTCGTCGTAGGGCGTCGCCGTCGGCGTGATCAGCATGGCTCCCGGAACCCGCGCCGAAAGATTGCCCGAAGTTCCCTGGTTGACGCCGAGGCGGTTCATCTCCAGCGCCCGCGCGATGAGTTCGCGGCGCAAGTTTGCTTCGGTGGCGGCCAATCGAGTGCTCCCGCGTCGATGATACTTTAGCATAACGCGCGAACCGGGGTTTCGTCACGGGATTGACTCCGGCTCCGGGGTGGTGACTCTCGGCGAAGCATCCGGCGTCGTCTTGACGGGCGCCGGAACAAGGGAGACGCCCCGCATGTTGACCCGCCGCCATTTCGCCGCCGCCGCCATTGCCAGCCCCGCGATTCTTAAATTCTCCGGCCCCGCCGCGGCCGCGACCAACCTCAAGATTTCCCATCAATTTCCTGGTGGAACCGGCGAGGAAGGCGATTTCCGGGACCGCATGTGCCGGCGCTTCGCCGCCGAGATCGCCAAACGCACCAATGGCGAAATCACCGGCACGGTTTATCCTGATTCCTCGCTGATGAAGACGACGGCGCAATTTTCCTCGATGCGCAAGGGCGCGCTCGATCTCAGCCTCTATCCTCTCGCCTACGCCGGCGGCGAGGTTCAGGAACTCAACATCACGCTGATGCCCTGCCTCGTTTCGTCCTACACGCAGGGCCAGGCCTGGAAGAACGCGCCCGTGGGCCGCGAACTCAATCGCATCAGCGAGGAAAAGGGCATCGTCATCGTCTCCTGGGTGTGGCAGGCCGGCGGCTGCGCCAGCCGGTCCACGCAACTGGTCGGGCCGGAAGACGCGAAGGGCAAGAAAGTGCGCGGCGGCTCGCGCGAGATGGACCTGATGTTCAAGGAGGCCGGCGCCGCCGTTGTTTCGCTGCCATCCAACGAGGTCTACGCCGCCATGCAAACCGGCGCGGTCGACGCCGCCGTCACGTCCTCGACGAGCCTGATTTCCTTCCACATGGAGGAACTGGCCAAACACCTCGCCGGCGGCGGCGGCAAGTCCTACTGGTTCATGTTCGAGCCGCTGATCATGTCGAAGGCCATCTTCAGCGCCATGCCAAAGGCGCAGCAGGACGCCATCATGGCGGTTGGCTCCGAACTCGAGGACTATGGCTACGCGGCCGCGAAACAGGACGACAAGACCGTCGTGGACGTCTATTCGAAGAAGGGCGTCAATGTTCAGCAGATGGACGACGGCTCCCTGGCGAAATGGAAGGAACTCGCGCGCAAGAGCGCGTGGAAGGACTATTCCGACAAATCGGAAGCGGGCGCGAAACTGATGAAGCTCGCCATCGACCTCGCGGAGAAGACCGCGTGAAACCCGTCGACGCGGGCGCGGGGTCGCTGGCGGCGTCCGGGAGCGTCGCCGATCGGGCGCTCGCGCTGCTCAATCGTGTGTCGATGCTCGTGGCGGGCGTCGCGCTCGTCGCGGGCGCCCTTGTGCTCACCGAAAGCGTCTTCGTGCGCTATTTCCTGCGTGAGTCGACCGACTGGCAGGACGAGACGACGGTGTTCCTCCTCGTCGGCGCGACCTTCCTGTCCGCGCCCTACGTTCAGTCGCTGCGCGGCCACGTCGGCATCGAGGCGTTGCCGGAGCTTCTGTCGCCGCGCGCCAATCATCTGCGCGTGATCCTCGTCGATTTCGTCAGTCTCGCCTTCTGCGTCTTTTTCGCCTGGAAGTCCTGGGAGCTGTTCGAGGAAGCCTGGATCGACGACCAGCACACGGCCTCGAGCTGGGGGCCGCCGCTCTGGATTCCCTACGGCGCGATGTCCGCTGGCATGAGTATTCTGTGCCTGCAAATCTTGCTGCAATTCCTTGGCGCCATCGCCCGGGGAGCGCCGAAATGAGCGCGCTGACGCTGGGACTTCTCTATTTCGGCTCGACTCTCGTCGCCATGCTGTCGGGCGTTCCCATCGCCTTCGCGCTCGGCGCCGTCGCTGTCGCCTTCATGTATTTTTTCATGCCGCACGCCTCGCTCGATACCGTGGCGCAAAACGTCTACGAGGAAATGTCCTCGATCACGCTTCTGGCCATCCCGCTGTTCATTCTGAAGGGCGCGGCGATTGGCAAGTCGCGCGCCGGCGCCGATCTTTATTCGGCGTTGCACGGCCTGATGAGCCGCGTTCCCGGCGGCCTCGGCATCGCCAACGTGCTCGCCTGCGCGCTCTTCGCGGCCATGGCGGGCTCCTCTCCGGCGACCTGTTCGGCCATCGGTTCGGCGGGCATCCCCGAGATGCGCAAGCGCGGATATTCCGGCGGGTTCGCGGCCGGCATTATCGCCGCGGGCGGCACGCTGGGCATCTTGCTGCCGCCCTCGATCACCATGATTCTCTACGCGGTGTCGTCGGAACAATCGCTGGGGCGCCTGTTTCTCGCGGCGCTCGGGCCGGGACTTTTGCTGGTCGTCCTGTTTTCGGGCTATGCGGTGGTTCGCTTCCGGCGGGAATACAGCGACGCGAAACAGGCCCAGGCGGAGAGCGGCGCGACCGCGGCGATCCTCCACGCCGAGGTCTATTCACGCGCGGAAAAAATCGCGCTGTTGCCGCGCGTCGTCCCCTTCGTGGCCTTGCTCACCGGCGTGATGATCGCGCTTTATGGCGGTTACGCGACGCCCTCGGAAACCGCCGGCCTCGGCGCCGTTCTCGCGCTTCTCCTGATCGCCGCGATCTACGGCGTGTGGCGCGTCAACGACATCGTGCCCATCGTCAACGCGACCCTGCGAGAATCCACCATGCTGATGATGATCATCGGCATGTCGCTGCTCTATTCCTACGTGATGAGTTATCTGCACATCTCGCAATCGACGGCGCAGGCCATCGTGGCGCTGGGCCTGTCGAAATGGCCGCTGCTGTTCATCATCCTGCTCATGGTCGTCGCGCTCGGCTTCTTCCTGCCGCCGGTCTCGATCATTCTGATGACCGCGCCCATCGTCCTGCCGCCGCTGAAGGCCGCCGGCTTCGATCTCATCTGGTTTGGCGTCGTCATGACAATCGTCATGGAGATGGGGCTGATTCACCCGCCGGTCGGGCTCAATATTTTCGTCATCAAGAACATCGCGCCGGACATTCCGCTGCTGGACATCATATGGGGCGTGCTGCCCTTCGTCGGCCTGATGATCCTGAGCATCGTTATTCTCTGCTTTGTGCCGGAGATCGCGACATGGCTGCCCAGGGCGGTGATGGGGTAAAGCGGTCCGGACGCGCGTGTCAGCCTGGTTCGAATCCCTTCGTCCGCATGTGCGAGAGCGCTGCGGGCGAGGTCAGGAATTCGACCAGTGCCTTGCCGGCTTCCGCCTCCTTGCCGGACGCGACAACGCCGATCGAAAAACGCGTGTAGTTTTGCGCTTCGGCGGGCAGGGGCCCGGCGATTTCGACGCCGGGCGCGGCGAGCAGTTCGCTGAGTTGTCCGAACGCCAGCTCCACGTCGCCGCGCGCCACCGCCTCGAAGAGCGGCGCTCCGGTCGGAAACAGTTTGATTTTCGGCTGGATTTGCGGGGCGATATCGAGGCTGCCGATCCATTTCGCCGCGTGGGCGCCGCTCGAGGAGCCGCCCGCCGGATCGGGAAAGCCAATGGACTTCGCGGCGAGCAACGCCCGTTTCAGGGCCTCGACCGACCCGATGTCGGGTTTCGCGGCGCCCTTGCGCGACCCGACGCCCATGCCGACTTTCGCGAGATTCGCCCGGGAGCCCGGCAAAATCTTTCCTTGCGCGAGGAGGGCGTCGATCTGGCCGGCGGTGGCGATCCCGACGTCGGCTGCCTCGCCCTTTTGAATGCGATCCGCGATGGCGCCCGCCGGACCGAAGTCCATCCGCGCCCGGTGTCCCGATGATTTCTCGAAGTCGGGCAGCAGATCATGAAGGGAACTTTCCAGCGCGCCGGGCGCGAGAAGCACGACGTCGGCGGCGCTGGCGATTCCGCGAGGCGAAAGAAGCAGCGCGACGAACGCCGCGATGAGTGATTTCGCGCGCATTTTGACTCCCTCCATATCCTGTTTCGACCAGTCTGGCATGTTTGCCGCCTCCTGGCGACCGGAGCCCCGGAATTCGCGCCCGCGGATTTTTCGCGATCGCCTGGCGACAGGGCGCGCTTGACCTCGCGACGCCGCCGGGGAACAAAGGCCCCCGCTAACAGGAGTCCAGCCATGTCCGAACTGACCTACGCCGTCGCACAAAAAATGCTCGCCGACGCTCTCGCCTATTGCCGCGAGAACAAGTTCAATCCGATGTCCGTCGTCATCCTCGACGCCGCCGGCGGCGTGAAGGCCGTGGGCAGCGAGGACAACACGACGTTCATGCGGTGGCGCGTGGCTTACGGAAAGGCCTTTGGCGGCGTCGCTTTCGGCATGCCCTCGCGGCGCGTCAACAACATGGCCGGCGAGCGCCCGCATTTCGTCAACGCGCTGAACGGCGTCGCCGACGGCAATCTCGTGCCGGTGCCGGGCGGGGTCGTCATTCGCGACGCGAACAAGAAAATTCTCGGCGCCATCGGCGTTTCCGGCGACACGTCGGACAATGACGAGGCCGCCGCCGTCGAAGCCATCAAGAAGGCCGGCCTCGTCGCCGACATCGGCGCGTAAGCGCCGTTCAGCGTCCGCCGGGGTTCCTCCGGCGGACGAAACAGGCCCTGTGCTCAGGTAGCGTTGATTTGCCGCGTCCAGGGCCGCGTCCCCGCGGGGACGTCGCGACCGAGCGACGGTTGGTAGAAATGCGTCACGCCGGGGACGCGACCCTCGCGCAAGGCCTTCTCGGTCACGGGGTCGGTGATTTCGAAAGCGTCGAAGCCGCAACGCGACATAGGCTGAATCTGGTCGATCAAAACCTCGCCCACCGCGCGTAGTTCTCCGGTGAAGCCATGACGCTCCCGCAACAATTTCGCGGTCGAGAAGGCGCGTCCATCGCCGAATTTCGGAAAGTCCAGCGCGATGACCGCGAAGCGCGGCAGGTCGGCCGCGAACTCCTCGATCTTCACGCCCGGCTCGACGCGCAGGCCGAGCGGCACGTTCGAGCCTTCGAAGGCCTGACGTTCCGCCTTCCACCAGTCGATTGAAAAGATGACGTGTCCGGACGCCGGAACGGCTTCGCCGTCCGGAATTGTCCGCCAGCCGTCCGCGACAAATTCGCCGTTCTTGTAGAGCGCCATGAAATCAGCCACGCCTTTCGAGGATCAGATATCCGCGCCCTTGTCGCGATCGTAAAGCGCCTTTTTGAAGGGAGCCATGCCGACGCGGCGGAACGCCGTCAGAAAATCCTCCGACTTGTCCGCCCGAAGGCCGATGTAGGTGTCGACGACGGTTTCCACGGCGTCCACCACGTCCTCGTAGGAAAATCCGGGTCCGGTGATGTCGCCGACCGCGCAGGTCTCGTCGCCCGAGCCGCCGAGCGTGATCTGGTAGGTTTCGACGCCCTTCCGCTCGAGGCCGAGAATCCCGATGTTGCCGACGTGATGGTGGCCGCAGGCGTTGATGCACCCGGAGATCTTGATCTTCATGGCGCCGATGTCGCCGGCGCGCGCGGGATCGCCAAAGCGCTCGGAAATGCGTTGCGCCACCGGGATCGACCGCGCCGTCGCCAGCGAGCAATAATCCATGCCGGGGCAGGCGATGATGTCGGAGACGAGTCCGGCGTTGGGAGTCGCGAGTCCGTGTCTGGCGAGTTCGTCGTAAACCGCCGGCAGATCGTCGAGCGCGACGTGCGGCAGCACGAGATTCTGCTCGTGCGACACGCGGATCTCGTCGTTGCCGAAACGCTCGGAGAGGTCGGCGACGGCCTCCATCTGCTCCGCGGTGGCGTCGCCCGGAATTTCGCCGATTCCCTTGAGGGAAATCGTCACCACGCCATGGCCGGCGATCTTGTGCGGCGAGACGTTGTGATCGACGAAGGCGGCGAATTTCGCGTCGCGCGCGCGTCGCTCCATCAAGGCCTCCGAACGCGCGGGGCGCGTCACGAGCGCCGGCATGGCGAAATAGGCGCGGATGCGCTCGACCTCGGCTCGCGGCAGCGTCAGCGCCGCGCCCTCGGCGCCGAGTTCGGCGAATTCCTTCTCCACGGCGAGGCGCATGGGCTCGAGGCCCTTTTCGTGCACGAGAATCTTGATGCGCGCCTTGAACTTGTTGTCGCGTCGTCCCTCGAGATTGTAGACGCGCACGATCGCCGTCACGTAGGCGAGCAGGTCGGCCGCGGGCAGGAAGTCGCGAATTTTCTTCGCGACCATGGGCGTGCGGCCCTGGCCGCCGCCGACATAAACCACGAAGCCGGTTTCGCCCTTCTCGTTCTTCACGAGATGCAGGCCGATGTCGTGCACCTGAATCGCCGCGCGATCCTTCGGCGCTCCCGTGAGCGCCAGTTTGAACTTGCGCGGCAGGAAGGTGAATTCCGGATGGATCGACGACCACTGGCGGAGGATTTCGGCCCAGGGGCGGGGATCCTCGATCTCGTCCGCGGCGGCGCCGGCGAAATGATCGGCGGTCACGTTGCGGATGCAATTGCCCGAGGTCTGGATCGCGTGCATCTCGACTTCGGCGAGATGGCCGAGAATCTCGGGCACGTCCTTCAGCGCCGGCCAGTTGAATTGCAGGTTCTGCCGCGTGGTGAAGTGGCCATAGCCGCGGTCGTACCGGCGGGCGATGAACGCCAGTTTGCGCATTTGCCTCGGCGACAACGTTCCGTAGGGGACCGCGATTCGCAGCATGTAGGCGTGCAATTGCAGATAGACGCCGTTCATCAGCCGGTGGATACGGAACTGGTCCTCGGTGAGTTCGCCGGACAGGCGGCGTCTCACCTGGTCGCCGAATTGCGCGACCCGGTCGGCCACGAAGGCCGCGTCGAATTCATCGTAGCGATACATGCCTGGCTCCGTCTTACGCGACCGCCTGCTTGCCGTGGTCGAGCCGCACCGTCGGGCCCGCGGCGCGGATTTTGTCGCGAATATGCGTCGGCGCGGGCCC
This sequence comes from uncultured Hyphomicrobiales bacterium, assembly GCA_903884435.1. Taxonomy (GTDB): domain Bacteria; phylum Pseudomonadota; class Alphaproteobacteria; order Rhizobiales; family Beijerinckiaceae; genus Terripilifer. Next base: position 20,277 of record CAISEY010000089.1, read on the forward strand.
TTGCGCGGTCAATTTCACCTCGACGGGCGCCACTTCCACGACCAGATTGTTGGCCATCGCCGTCCGCGCCCGCCCGAGTCCGTCGTCGAGCGCCGCCTTGTCCGCGAGGATTTCGGCGTCGGCGAGCCGCTCGACCCAGACGTCGCCCTTCGCGAGAAAGACGACGATCCCGTCCGAGAGGCGATTGGCGGAGACGATCTGTGGCATTTTGCGGCGGGGTCCGTTACAGTGACGCTGGAAACTACGTCAAACCACATTGGAAATCCAGATAATAAAAAATATCACATTTAGTTAATGTGATATGCGGGAGCGCGCATGTTTGTCGCCTGGGTTCAGCCGCTGATCGCACAGTACGGCTATTGGGTTGTTTTTTTTATTGTCATGTTCGAAAGCGCCGGCGTTCCGCTGCCCGGCGAAACGGCGCTGGTTCTCGCGGCGATCTACGCCGGCGCGACCGGCCAGCTCGACATCGCCCTCGTCATCGCCATCGCCGCGGCTGGCGCCATCATCGGCGACAATCTCGGCTTCTGGATCGGCCGCCATTACGGATTGCCGCTGGTGAAGCGCTATGGCCACCGTGTCGGCCTCGCCGAAAGGCACATTGAACTTGGCGACTGGCTTTACGCGCGGCATGGCGCGAAGATCGTGTTCTTCGGTCGCTTCGTGGCGTTCCTGCGCATCTTCGCGGCCATGCTCGCGGGCGTTCATGGCTTCGGCTGGTGGCGGTTCCTGTTTTTCAACGCCACCGGCGGCATAGTCTGGGCGCTGGCGTTCGGCCTCGGCGGCTACGCCTTCGGCGATGTCGTTCATCGTTTCACCGGTCCGATCGGCGTCCTCGCCTTCGCCGGCGTCGTCGCGGGGGCCGCGGGCGTGTGGTGGTTCGCCCGGCGTCAGGAACACAGGTTCATGGAACAGGCCACGCGTGACATGGCGAACGCGCGTCCGCCGGCCGGCGAGCCCGACCCGGCGCGCGGGCGCGATCCAGCCTAGAGCGACAGTCCGCGCCGGTGCGCGATCTCGCCGACGATTCCCCGCCGGAACGCCAGAACGCAGGCGACGAAGATCACGCCCTGCGCCACCAGAACCCACTGGCCGATGCCCGCCAGGTATTGCTGCATGGCGATAACGACGAAGGCGCCGACGACAGGGCCGAAAATCGTCCCGAGGCCGCCGACGAGCACCATCAGAACGACCTCCCCGGACATGTTCCAGTGCGCGTCGGTGAGCGAGGCGTTTTGCGCCACGATCGCCTTGAGCCCGCCGGCAAGGCCGGAGAGCGCCGCCGACAGGACGAACGCCGCGAGCTTGTACTGGTCCGCCTTGTAGCCGAGCGAAATCGCGCGCGGCTCGTTCTCCCGGATCGCCTTCAGGATTTCGCCGAAAGGCGAGTTGACGACCCGGTGAATGAACAGGAAAGCCAGCAGGAACGCCGCCAGCACGACGTAGTAGAGAACCATTGGTCGCGAAAGATCGAACATTCCGAAGAGATGTCCCTGTGGCACGCCCTGAACGCCGTCCTCGCCGTGGGTGAATTTCATCTGGAGGTAGAAAAAATAGATCATCTGCGCGAGCGCCAGCGTGATCATCGAAAAATAGATGCCCTGCCGCCGGATCGCGAGAAGTCCGACGATCAGGCCGAGCGCGCCCGAGGCGGCGACGCCGAGCAGGATCGCGCCTTCCGGCGGAAAGCCCCAGACCTTCGCCGCGTGCGCGCTCGCGTAGCCCGCGGTGCTCAAAAACATCGCGTGTCCGAAGGACAGGAGGCCCACGTAGCCGATCAGCAGGTTGAACGCGCAGGCGAACAGCGCGAAGCA
>CAISEY010000090.1 GCA_903884435.1 uncultured Hyphomicrobiales bacterium
CCGAGTTCCGTCGCCGCCAGCATTTCCGCCCGCGCGGAGTTCGCCAGCGTCGCGGTGACGACGCTCGCCAACGCGGCGGCGGAGGGCGTCAAGGCCAGGATGGTCGTGACCGGAAACTTCGATTTTCCAGGCGTCATCATGAGCCGTCCGGAGATCACGAACGTCAAGCAGCTCGAGGGCAAGACCATGGGCGCCTCGGCGATCGGCTCCATGGAATACATCATCACCCAGGGCTATCTCGTCAAGCAGGGCGTGGATTTCCCGAAGATCAAATGGGTCGCGACGCGGCAAAGCTCCAACACGATCCAGGCGCTCGCGAGCGGCCAGATCGACGCGGCCTGGATGAACACGCCGTCGCTGCTCAACATGCTGAAGCTCTCCTCCAGTCTCAGGACGCTGGTGAGCGCGGAGGAGATTTCGAAAGTGTCGCCCAATCCGGGCGGCGCGGTGATCGTCACCGACCGCTACGCCGCGCAGAATCCGAAAGTGGTTCAGGCCTTCGTCGATTCGGTCATCGAGGCGAATCGCAAGCTCTACGAAGACCGCGCTTTTTTCGACGCCGTGGTCGATAAATGGATGCCGGGAATTTACGACGCGGGACAGAAGACGCTGCTCTACGACGCGCATCGCCCCTCGTGGGGCGTCAATGGCGGCCTTCCGCTCGGCGTCATGCGCAGCGCGATCGAAAGCTGGATGACCAACGTCAATCCCGACCGCGCGAAGAACCCCTATTTTTCAAAGGTCGAAGATCTGATGGACGTGAGCTACGCCCGCAAATATCTCGCCGCGAATGGCCTGACGAAGGGCGCGCTCGACGTGGCGGAATGGGCGGAGGCGAAATAGGCCCGCCCCGCCTCACATGATTTGCGGCAATTCGATTCCGCTTTCGCGCGCCGCGACGACGCGTTCGGCGAGCGGCAGGCCTTCGTCCCAGAGGCGCGCGACGAATCGCTCCGCGGTGTGACCGTTGGACAGGTCCGAGGCCAGCCAGCGGGTCGGCGCGCGCATGATCGACACGGGATTGAACTTGAATCCGTCGGGCAGCGCCACCTTGCGGATGCCGGTGTCGACCGGACCGCCCGGCAGGAAGACGTTGCAGGTGACGTTGTGTTCGGCGAGTTCGCGCGCCCATGTGCGCGAGGCGAGCTCGACGAAGGCCTTGGCGCCGCCGTAGCTCGAGCCGCCGAGCCGCAGCATCGTGTGGCGATTGGTGGACAGGTTGACGATCTTGCCAAATCGTTGCGCGATCATCGCCGGCGCCGCGGCGCGCGACATGTAGAAGACGCCGTTGACGTTGGTGTCGACCAGCGCGTTCCAGGGTTCGAGGTCGGTCTCCCAGAACATGCTGCGGGGCTTGCCATTGTAGTCGGTGAAGACCTGAAGGCCGAGGCCGGCGTTGTTGAAAAGAACGTGCAGCGCGCCGAACGCCCCGATCGTTTCCGCGACGACGCGTTCGCAATCGGCGTAACTGCGCACGTCGGCGGCGATTCCGAGAGCGCAATCCGCGCCGCCGAGCTTTCGCATGTCCGCGAGCGTGCTTTCCATGTCCTCCGAGCGGCTTCGCGCCGTGATCGCGACCTTCGATCCGGCTTCCGCGAGGGCAAGCGCCATTTCCTTGCCGAGGCCGCGACTACCGCCCGTGATGATGGAAACGCGGCCGACGAGAGAAGGATCGCTGGTCATGCTGGATGTCCTGGAGCTTGAAATCTGGAAGGAACGGCTCGCGGCATTTGAACAGTTCGCACCGCGGGCATCAAGGGCGCGGCGCGGGAAGCCCTTGCTTGGCAAAGGCGAGGCGGACTCCTAATCTCGCGCGAAGTTCATGGAGACGCCCGCGATGCAGCCGCTCATCATCACCGCCGCCTGCGGACTCACGCGTCCGCCGGGCGCCGGCCCCGACAGCGTCGAGGACGTGGTCAGGTCCGTCGTCCTCGCGGCGAAGGCGGGCGCGGCCATCGCGCAAATTCGCGCGCCGAGTCGGCACGATCCCGCGACGGGCCGGCCGCGCACCGATCTCGGGCGGTGGATCGGGATGATCCGGGGCATTCGCGAGAATTGCGACATTCTCGTCCACGCCGGGACGGCGGCGATGCAGATCGAGGATCGCGTCGAGATGTTCGAGGCGACGAAGCCGGACATCGCGTCGTTTCTGCTGGGCCATCACGGCATTGTCGTGCGGGGACACGAACACGCGAGTCTGCGGACCCGCGCCGACGGATTGCGCTTGCTGAAGGCGCATCTCGCCCTTGGCGTGAAGCCGGATTTCGAGGTGTTCCACGCGGGCAGCGTGCGTAACCTGGAATATTTGCTCGGGCAGGCCGACGCGCCGCGTCCGCTGGCGGTGACGCCGTTTTTTGGCTGGGAGGGGGGCGAGTGGTCGCCGCCGACCGTCGAGGAATTGTTGCACCGGATTCATTTGTTGCCGAAGGAGTGCGTCTACAGCATCACCGTCGCCGGGCCGGAGCAGGTTCTGATGCACGCTCTCGCCATCGGACGCGGCGGCCACGTGCGCGCCGGACCGGGCGATTATCCCTTTTGCAGCGAGGGCGTTCACTGGCGCGATTCCGCGCAATTCGTCGAACGCGCGCGCCGTCTCGCGGACGAGTTCGGTCGCGAGGTCGCCACGCCGGCGAAAGCCGCGGAGATGCTGGGTTTGCGACGCCGCTGAGCCTCGCTGGCGCGGGGTTCGTTGACTTGCGGTCCCCCGCTGCTAGTCTTTCCGCCTCGGGGAGGCGGAGACAACGGCCATGAGCACGACGGCTGCGACGGGACCGTGTGGAATGTCGTTGCGCGGGCTCGTGAGCGACGCCGAATGGCGCACGCGGGTCGATCTCGCGGCTGGCTGCCGTCTCGCCCATTCTTTTGGCTGGAACCACACGATCCTCAATCACCTGACGGCGCGGGTTCCGGGCGAGCCGGATCGATTCCTGATGAATCCGCTCGGGCTCCTGTGGAACGAGATCACCGCCTCGGATTTTCTCAAGGTGGATTTCGACGGTCATTGCCACACCCCGTCCGATTACAGGCCAGGGCCCGCGGGTCTCTCGTTTCATGGCGCCGTGCTGAAGGCCGATCCGCGGCTCGCGAGTTCGTTTCACTTGCATCCGCTCGCGGGGGTCGTCGTCTCCGCGCTCGAGAGCGGGCTGATCTATTATTCGCAGGATTCGCTGATGATTTACGAGGAGGTCGTCTATCACGACTTCGAGGGGCCGGCGGACGAGGCGGACGAGGGCCAGCGCGTCGCGCGCGAACTCGATGGCAAGCTCTGCATGATCATGCGCAATCACGGGCTGCTGACGGTGGGGCGCGACATCGCCGAAGCCTTTTACGCCATGCAAGTGCTCGTCGAGGCTTGCGAGGTTCAGGCGCGCGTCATGTCCACGGGCGCCGCCGCGCGACCGGTTCCGCTCGACGTTTGTGAACTGAGCGCGCGCAAGTTTCGCGAGCGCCGGCGCGAGCGTCCGTTCGGCGAGGCCGCCTGGAAGGCGAATCGCCGGATGATCGAGCGGCTCGATCCGTCTTTCATGACATGAACGCGGGCGCGGAAAGCGCCGGGACAACAGGGAGGGAAACATGAACACAAGCGTTCTCGAACGCCCCGCGGCGAGGCGCGGGCGTCTCGCTCCGCCCGACGCGCGCATCGGTCTCATCATCCCGTCGAGCAACAGGATGACCGAGCCGCAGTTCCACCGGTTCACGCCCGACAACATCGGGGTCCACGTGACGCGCCTGCAAATGACCAACAAATACGCCAAACCCCTCGCGCAATTGATCGGCGACATCGAACGCGCCTCCGCGGCGCTCGCCGACACGAAGGCGGATCTCATCGTCTTCCATTGCACGGGCACGGCGATGCGCGACGGCGCGGAGGGCGACGCCAGAATTGTCGAGGCGATCGAGCGCGGCTCCGGCGTCGCGGCGCTGTCGACCGCCGGGGCGGTTTGCGAGGCCCTGCGCGCGGCGCGCATCCGCAAGCTCGTTCTCTGCACGCCCTATCTCCAGAAGGTGAACGACGAAGAGAAACATTATCTGGCGCACGCGGGCTTCGAGGTCGTGCACGACGTCGGGCTCCAGATTCCCGGCAGCGACGAGACGTTGCAGGTGCCGCCGGAGCGCTGGATTTCGCTCGCGAGGGAAAACGCCCGCGCCGGGGCGGACGGATTTTTCCTGAGCTGCACCAACACCAGCCAGATCGAGGCCATCGCCGACATCGAGCGCGAACACGACAAGCCCGTGGTGACGAGCAATCAGGCGGTGCTCTGGGCGTGTCTGCGAAGGCTGGCGCCGAAGCTCGGGCCAGAGAGGCCGATTCCGGGACTGGGCCGTCTCTTCGAAGCCTGACGGACGGGGACGCGGAATGTTTCGAGCCTTGTCCAAACTTCCGGCGCTCGCCCTTGCGTGTCTCGCGGCGTGCGCGGCGGCGCGCGCCGACGAGGTCGAGGATTTCTACCGGGGCGCGACCGTCAAGGTGCTGATCGGCTACGACACGGGCACGGGCTACGACGTTTTCGCCCGCGCGCTCGCGCGTCACCTCGGGGCGTATATTCCCGGCAAGCCACAAGTCCTGCCGCAAAACATGCCGGGCGCTGCGAGCCTGACGATGATGAATCATCTCTACAACATCGCGCCGCGCGACGGGTCGGTGATCGCGCTGCCGGCGCGCAATCTCTACACGGAGCCCTTGTTCGGCAACGACCGCGCGCGCTACGATCCCGCGCGGTTTTCCATGATCGGCAACATGTCGCGCGACGTGGCTTTATGCGTCGCCTGGCGTGGCAGCGGGGTTTCGACGTTCGGGGATGTTCGGGAGCGCGAAATTCTGATCGGCGCCACGGCGCCGAACTCGATTTCGACGATCTATCCGCAAGTGCTGAACGCCCTCCTCGGAACGCGATTCAGGATCGTCGCCGGCTACACGGACGCCAACGCCATCAGCCTGGCGATGGAGCGGGGCGAGATTCAGGGTTATTGCGGCTACACGATCGCCAGCATCAAGTCGGCGCATCCGGACTGGCTCGAAAAGGACCTCGCGAAAATCTTCGTGTTGCTGAGCCTCGAGAGGAGCGCGCAGGCGCCCGGCGTGCCGACCGTCCTGGAACTCGTCGACGACGAGCCGGCGCGACAGGCGCTGACCCTCGTGTTCGGCGACCTGACGCTGGGCCGGCCCGTCGCCGGCCCGCCGGACATCCCCGCCCGCGCGCCTCGCGGCCGTGCGCAAGGCCTTCGACGAAACCATGAGGGATCCCGAGTTTCTGCGGGACGCGGCGCGGACGAAGATCGACATCGATCCGATGACGGGGGAGGAAGCGGCCAGGGTTCTCGCGCGAATTCTCGCCGCGCCCGCCGCCGCGGTGAAGCGCGTCATGGACATCAGGGGCCAGTGACGCCATGAAGCACGTCCGCGGGAGAGACTGACATGCGAGCTTTTCTGGTCGCCGCGGCGCTTTGCGCGGCCACCGCGGTCCACGCCGATCCGGTCGCGGATTTTTATCGCGGCAAGACGGTGACGCTGATGATTGGCGGAGGGCCCGGCGGCGCCTATGACATCTACGCCCGGCTTTTCGCGCGGCACTGGCCGCGGCACATGCCGGGCAATCCGGTCGTGGTGCCGAAGAATCTTTCGACGGCCGGCGGCCTCGCCGTGGCGAACATGATGGCGAACGGCGTGGAGAAAGATGGTTTGACCGTCGCCGCGCATTCAAACGGTATTTCGCTCGATCCGTTGCTTGGAAATCCCGGCGCGCGCTTCGACGCGCGAAAATTCGGGTGGATTGGCTCCATCGGCAAGTTGCAAAACGTTTGCGTGACCTGGCGCTCGAGCCCCGTGAAGACCATCGAGCAGGCGCGCGTCAGCGAAGTCGTGCTCGCGGGCCACGCGCCGACCATGAACACGGTGATCTTTCCGCGTATCCTCAATTCCTTGCTGGGAACGAAGTTCAGGGTGGTCGGCGGTTACGAGCCCGGACAAGGCCACGCCATCGCCATGGAAAACGGCGAAGTCGACGGTGTGTGCGGGCTCGCCTGGGCGACGATCAAGGCCTCGCATCCCGAGTGGATCGCGGAGCGCAAGATCAATGTCCTCCTGCAAATGGCGTTCGACAAGCTGCCGGATTTGCCCGACGTTCCGAACGCGCCGGACCTGCTGACCAGTCCGGACGACAGACGGATGCTCGATCTGGTGCTGACGCGGCAGGAGATCGGCCGCGGGATCGCGGGGCCGCCTGGCCTTCCGCCGGAGCGTCTCGCGGCCTTGCGCGCCTCGTTTGACGCGACAATGAAGGACCCCGAATTTCTGGCCGACGCGGCGAAGGCGCAGATGGACATCGAACCGCTGTCCGGAGAGGCCATCGACAGGCTGCTTGCTTCGGCTTACGCGACGCCGGGGGACATCGTGAAGCGGGCCGCCGCCTTTGTCGAAGCGGGAGAGGGCGCGAAATAGGCGTCGCGCGAGGGGATGGACGTGACAGACAGGGGAAAAATTCTTCTCGCCTTCACCGGCCGGCCGGACGTCGAGGCGCGCCTCGCCGCGCTCGCGCCATTGCTCGGTCCGATCGCGCGCCCCGATCCGGACCTGCTCGACGCGGCCACGCGCGCGGAAACCACGGTCGTCGTCACGACCGGCTCCGCGGGCGCCGCGGCCGGGTTCATCGCGGCGTTGCCGCGGCTCGCGCTGATCGCCTGTCTGGGGTCGGGGTTCGAGGGCGTCGACATGGCAGCGGCGCGGGCCCGCGGCGCGATGGTGACGTTTTCGCCCGGGGCGAACGCGTCGAGCGTCGCCGATCACGCCATGGGCCTGCTGATCGCCTCCGTGCGCAAGGTGGCGGAGGGCGACAGGTTCGTCCGCGCCGGCCACTGGCCGAAGGGGCGGCGTCCGATGACGGGACGCGGGCTCGCGGGGAGGCGGCTTGGCATTTTCGGCCTCGGCGCCATCGGCGAGAAAGTCGCGACGCGGGCGCGGGCCTTCGACATGGAGATCGCCTACCACAACCGCGCGCCCCGCGCGGACGCGCCATGGCTCTATTTCGACACGTTGCGCGGTCTCGCCGAATATTCGGACGCGCTGGTGATCTCCTGCCGGGCCGGAGAGAACACGCGCGGCCTCGTCGACGCCGGCATCCTGGCGGCTCTCGGGTCCGACGCCCATGTCGTCAACATCGCGCGCGGTTCGGTCATCGACGAGGCGGCGCTGGTCGAGGCGCTGCAATCGGGGCGGCTCGCGGGCGCGGGCCTCGACGTTTTCGAGGGCGAGCCCCATGTCGGGGAGGCGCTTCGCGCCCTGCCGAACGTCGTGCTCACGCCGCATCTCGCGGGAACGGCCTCCGAGGCGCGCGCGGCGATGCTCGACATGATGATGGACAATCTCGCCGCCTATTTCGATGGACGCGCGCCGGCCAATCTCGCGAGCGGAACGGGGCCGGGCGAATCCTGAAAGGAGACGCCGTTGAAGGAGAAGGAACTCCGGATCGCGCTCGTGTGTTTCGGCGGCGTCTCGCTCGCCGTCTACATGCATGGCATCAGCAAGGAAATCCTGAAACTCGTGCGCGCCTCCGCCGCGCTGCACGCCATCGCCGACCGGCCGACGCGCGCCGCGGCTTCGTTCGACGCGATGGTCGATCCCGCCGATCCCGAACACGACACCGACGCGATCTATTTCGAGCTGTTGCGCGACATCGGGCGTACGCTCGAGCTTCGCGTCGTGGTCGACGTGATCGCCGGCGCGTCGGCCGGCGGCATCAACGGCACGATGCTGGCGCGCGCCATCAGCCATGATCTTCCCATGGACGCGTTGCGCGATCTCTGGCTCGATCACGCCGATATCGGCGGCCTGCTCGCGCCGGAGGCGCGCGCGAGCGCCGGCAGCAAGCTGGTGCTCAAGCCGATCGTCTGGTTTCTCGGCGCCACGGGTCTGTGGCAATCCATCCGCGACCCGGAGGTGCGCCGCAACCTGTCCTTGTTCGTGCGCTCGCGATGGTTCAAGCCGCCGCTGAGCGGCGCGCGGATGTCCGAGCTCATGTACGACGCCGTGACCGCGATGGGCCGCCCCGCGAATCCCGCCGCGACGCTGTTGCCGACCAGCCAGCGGCTCGACCTCTTCGTCACGGTCACCGATCACTACGGCTATTCGCAGCCGGTTCGCATTCACAATCCGCCGGTCATTCACGAGCGCGAGCACCGGCACGTGCTGAGGTTTCGTCACGCGCGGCGCGCGGACGGAGAGGTCGAGAGCGATTTCGAGTTCGACAAGGCCCCAGGACTCGCCTTCGCGGCGCGCGCGACGGCGTCGTTTCCCGGCGCCTTTCCGCCGGCGCAAATCGGCGAGATGGACGCCTTGCTGTCGCGCCGGGGCGTCGAATGGCCGGGCCGGGCGGACTTCCTCGCGGAAAACTTCGAGCCCTACCTGCGTTCCGGCCTCGACCCGGCGACGGCATGTCTGCTCGACGGGAGCGTGCTCAACAACCGTCCTTTTCGCGAGGCGATCAACGCGATTCGCGGTCGTCCCGCCTGGCGGCAGGTGGACCGGCGGCTGGTTTACATCGATCCCGATCCATCGCCGCCCATCGCGCCGGTTCATCGCGATATTCCGGGCTTTTTCGCGACGCTGAAAGGAGCGCTGTCGGATCTGCCGAGCGCCGAACCGGTGACGGACGAACTCGCCTGGGTCAACACGTTCAACGACGGCATCGAGCGCATTCGCGCCATCATCGAGGAGGCGCGCCCGCGCGTCGGCGCGCTGGTGCGCGAGGTCGTGACCGCGCCCCTCGACGCGCGGCTGTCGGCGGATGAAATTCGCGGCTGGCGCGACAAGGTGAACGTCGCGGTCGCGAAGGAAGCCGGTTTCGCGCACGAGAGCTACATGCGACTCAAGCTGGCCGCCGCGCGGGGCTTTCTCGCCGCGCTCGTCGCAGGCTTGCTCGACGCCCGCCCGCAGTCGCCGGTGGCGCGCGCCGTGGCGGAGATCGTCGACGCCTGGGCGCTCGCGACGCGCGCCGGCGACGGACGGGCGGACCGCTTTCTCCTCGCGTTCGACATCGACTACCGCCGGCGGCGCCTGCATTTCATGATCGAGGCGCTGAACCGTCTCTACCAGATGTTCGACGAACCGAGGTTCGCGGGCCACGACAGGCGGCTCGTGGATGGATTGAAGCGCGCCCTCTACGTGAGCCTCGACACGCTGAAGCAGCGGGAAAACCGCGCCATGAAGGACGCTGAAACGAGGGAACTCGCCGCGGCCCTGTTCGCGGGCGTCGCCGGCGGGGAAGATGGCCGCGCCGCCGCGGATTTCGTCTCGCGCGGCCGCGCGGGACTCGACGCGCTCGCCCGAAGGCTCGCGTCGCACATCGATCTGCACGACAATTCCAGCGGCGTCGACGCGCTGCTCGCGAACGCCGGTCTCGCGGACTGGCATCCCGAGGCGCGGCGCGAAGTGCTCGTCGCCTGGTTCGGGTTTCCCTTCTGGGACGTGCTGACCTTCCCCGTGATGCCCTGGCGGGAAGTCGGGGAACTCAACACGATCCGGATCGACCGCATCAGTCCGCTCGACGCGAGCGCGTTGCCGGGCTTTCGCGGCCCGGGCAGCCTGAAGGGCACGGGTTTCGCCCATTTCGCGGCGTTTTTCTCGCGCGCCTATCGCGAGAACGATTATTTGCTTGGCCGGATTCACGCGCTCGACCGGCTGATCGACATTGTGTGCGATTGCGCCGGAAGCGAGGCAGGCGCCGATCCCGCCTCGATCCGCGCGTTGAAGAAACGCGGGTTCCTGCGCATTCTCGGGGCGGAGGAAAAGCACCTCCACAAAAGCGCCGCGCTGATCGCCGGCCTGCGCCGCGAGATCGAGGCGCTATGATCTCCCGGGCTGGTCTTCGATAACGCGAAAGCCGCCGAAACTTGGCGTCCGCGGCGTCCTGCCTCGAGCGCCGCGCGACCGTCGTGGGAACAACCACGCCGCGCCGATCCCGCGACGAAGGTCAGTCGATCACGCCGGCGCCGCCGAAGCGTTCGCGCCAGCGCGGAATGACGTCCTTGTTGTAGACGTTGTCCGGCACGTCGCCGCGCAGGGCCGTGACGATGGCGCGCATCGCCCAGGCCATGCCGGCCCGCAGTTCGCCATCCCTGTTGTAGGACGCGGAATGCGGCGAGAGCAGCACCTTCGTCCCGAGCTGGCGCAGCGGCGAGTCCATCGGCAGCGGCTCGTCCTCGAACACGTCGAGCGCCGCCCCCGAGACGTGGCCGGACTCGATCGCCTTCGCGAGCGCCGACTCGCGGATCACCTTGCCACGCGCGGTGTTGATGATGGTCGCGCCCTTCTTGCAGAGGGAAAGCTCCTTCTCGTCCATCATGAACCGCGTCTCGTTCGTCAGCGTGACGTGGAAGGAGACCACGTCCGCTTCGCGCAGGAGCGTCTGATAGTCGACGCGTTTCGCGTTGGAGAGCTGGAACGAGGAAGGCGGCGCGTGCGGATCGCAGGCGATAAGGCGCACGCGCCAGGGGGCGAGCAGCTGGGCGACGCGCATGCCGATGCGCCCGAGTCCCACGAGGCCGATGGTGATGCCCGGCGCGTCCTCGGAAACGCGCGTCCCGAGGAATGTCGTCGCCAGCACGGGCTCGCGCCAGCGCCCCTCGCGCACGGCGGCGTCGCGTTCCTGCACCTTCTTCAACATGGCGAGAATAAACGTGATCGTCGTCTCCGCGACGCCGTAGCAGTTCGACTCGGTAGGCGCGTGGCAGACCATGACGCCGAGTTCGGTCGCCGCCTCGAGGTCCACGTCGTCCACGCCGACCGTGTACTTCGCGACGACGCGCAAGCGCTGGCACGATTCGAGCACGCGCCGGCTGATCGGGGTGCAGCGGATCATCGACCCCATCATGCCGACGCTTTCCCGCGCCGCGGCGATCAGCTCGTCCTCGTATTCCGGCTTGCGGGTCCATGGCCAGTCGCGGTTCCCCAGGGCAATTTCGACGCCGGCTTTCTCGACTTCCGCGAGCATGGAGGCTGGCTCATCGCGTGGCGCGAAGATGAGGACGTTGGGTTTTGTCATTGGCGTTCCCCGGAGATGACGTGGCTTTTTCGTTGTCTGCCCCTGGCCCTAGATCGGCAGGTTGAACAGATTGACCGCGTTGTCGCGCACGAGTCTGCGGCGCTTGTCGGCTGGCAGTCCGTGGAGATGTTTCTCCACGTTCTCGCGCGAGCGCGGGAAGCTCATGTTGAAATGCGGATAGTCGCTCGACCAGACGCAATTGTTCTCGCCCCACCACGAGAAGGCGCGCGTGCCCACGAAATCCTCGAGGAAGGTGCAATAGACATGCTCGGCGAAAATCTCGCTCGGCGGACGGGCGATGGCGAAGTCGTCCGTTTCGCGGAAACGCTCCCAGTAATAGTCCCACTGCTGGAGCATGAATGGCGCCCAGCCAACCTCGCTCTCCGAAAGCAGGAGCTTCAGTTTCGGATGGCGGTCGAACGCGCCGGAGAAAATAAAGTCGAACAGCGTGTTCGCGGTGTCGGCCTCCTTGCGGTTGACCGCGTTGCGCACGCGTTCGTTGCCCCTGGGACGCGCCGAGAAGTCCTTGGCGTAGGAATGGCCCGTCAGGATGTGACAGACGATCGGCGCGCCGCATTCGGCCGCCGCCGCCCAGAGCTTGTCGTAATGGTCGAGGTCCATGAAGGGCAGGCGCGGATCCGGCACCTGCCAGACCATCGCGCCGACCATGCCCATGTCGAGGCCACGATGCATTTCCCTGATCGCGCCTTCGATGTCGTAGACCGACAGGCAGGGAATGCCGAAGAGCCGCTTCGGCGAGGTCTTGCAATAGTCCGCGAGCCAGTCGTTGAAGACGCGGAATCCCTCGCGCTGCGTCTCGACGTCGTCGAGGCCGAACAGCGCCATGCCGTTGTTCGGGAACAGCACCTCGGCCTCGATGCCATCGCGCTCCTGATCCTCGACGCGGACCGCCGGGTCGCTGGCTCCGGGCAGCGGCAGACCGATCTTCACCCTCGGAATGTTCTTCGAAAGGCGTTCGGGCAGTTCGCGCTTCCAGAGATCGTCGGGTTCGACGACATGCGAATCCGTTGATATCATTTTTGGCATGGCCGCCAGCGTCGCCGCGTCGAGCTTCGGAATGTCGCCGAGCGAGCGGGACGCCAGGGTTTGATATTCGGGAAGAGGCGAGCCGCCCTTCGCCATCGCGCCAACTTGGGCCATCGCCATTCTCCTTCGCCGGTGGCCATTCGCGGTGGCCCAACTTCGTCGAGCTAAGTGAGGCCGGCGTTGAAAGTCCAGGACATTCGATTTGGATCTGACCAAACTTTTTCGCTTCACCCGGCCCGAAGAATGTTGGCGCGAAGGGAAGAGCGGGCGCCTCGCGAAGCGTCCGGATAGAGGCCGGTTTCGCCTCGATTCGCTTGCGTATGCGGCGTATCCACAAAGGTTTATTCGGTCTCCCCGGCGGGCGAGGCGATCATCGCGACCACCTGGTTGCGAAACGAGAATGACGGTCCGGGCGACGCCGGCATGGCCAGCGGCAAATCATCGCGGTCGCCGGGAACGAGATGAACCATGGTGGAGGGCGGCGGCCTCTCTCTCGCGCCCGGCGGACTGGTTTCGGCCCGGTCATTTCAGGCAGGAAAGGAGGGTGGTGCCGGCGGAGAGGATCGAACTCCCGACCTTCGGTTTACAAAACCGCTGCACTACCGCTGTGCTACGCCGGCCCCCGTGACGCCCGAACGCGGCGCCTGTCTGGCGCTTGCCCGGTTCGCGCGCGGCGAAGGCGGGCATCAGGAAGCGATTTTCCGCCGCGTCGTTCTCCGTGGCAAATTCATTGCCACGGGGCCCGCGAGGCGGCGTCGCTTTAGCGTCCGGAGCGATGGCTAGCAGCGTCGCCGGGCCGACGCAACCCGTCAGGCGCGCGCGAACAGCCGGAATTGATTAACCCTGACGGATTATGATCGGGCGTCCGGACATGGTCCGGCTTCGTGCGTGGGGTTGCCGATGCGTGTGTCCCGGGTTTCGATGCGGCGGGCGGTTCTGGCCGCGGCGGCGCTGGTCCTCGCGCCCTCTTTCGCGCGGGCCGACGACGCGAACGCGCCGCGCCGCTATGTGCGAGGACAGCAGGGGGCGGAAAAGCCGCCTGGGGTCGTGGGCGGGTTCCTGCCTGGCGCCGCGCTGGCGGGCGTCCTGTTTTCGGAACATTATCTGAAAGTGGACGACGACGTCGCGCCGCCCGTGCGCTGCTGGTGGAACCGCGTAGACGTGTGGAACGGCTACGATCACATTCCGCGGCGGGTCCGCGTCTGTCAGTAGGGCGGCTTTCGCATGAAAAAGGGGCCCCGCGCTGGCGGAGCCCCCTGTTTTGCCAGGACTGGCGGGCCTCGCGGCCTAGTCCTCTGCGTAGATGTCGCGGTCCTTCGTTTCCGGCAGGAAGATCAAGCCAATCACGACCGTCATCAGCGCGACGATGATCGGATACCAAAGGCCCGAGAAGATATTGCCGGTCGAAGCCACGATGGCGAAGGCCGTGGGCGGCAGGAAGCCGCCAAACCAGCCGTTGCCAATGTGGTAGGGCAGGGACATGCCGGAGTAGCGGATGCGGGTCGGGAAGAGTTCGACCAGCATGGCCGCGATCGGCCCGTAGACCATCGTCACGTAGATGACGAGGATCAGCAGGATGCCCGCCGCCGAGAGCGCCCGGCTGGAGCCGAACATCTCGCCGATGGTCGGCGTCTTGAGGATGCTCGGATCGCCGGGCTTGGGATAGCCGGCGGCCTGGGCGGCGGCGACGAGCGCGTTGCCATTCTTGTCGGCCACGGACACGTCGGCGCCGTTGAGCGTCGCCTTCAGGTCGCCGGAGCCGGCGACGAGGTCGTAGTGCATCGAGTTCGTCGCGAGCGTGCGGCGGACGACGTCGCAGGGTTCGGTGAAGGTGCGCACGCCCACGGGGTCGAAGAGCAGGCTGCACTTCGCGGGATCGCTGGTCAGCGTGATCTTCATCGTTTCCGTCGCCGTCAGCAGCTTCGGATTGGCGATTTCCGCGAGCTTGTGGAACAGCGGGAAATAGGTCGCCGCGGAGATCAGGCAGCCGGCGAGCAGAATCGGCTTGCGGCCGATCTTGTCCGAGAGCCAACCGAAGAAGACGAAGAACGAGGTTCCGATCAGCAGCGACAGCGCGATCAGCAGGTTCGCCGTCGTGCCATCGACTTTCAGCGTCTGCGTCAGGAAGAACAGGGCGTAGAATTGCCCGGTGTACCAGACGACGGCCTGGCCGGCGGTGCCGCCGAGCAGGGCGATGATCGCGATCTTCATGTTCTTCCAGCGACCGAACGCCTCGGTGAGCGGAGCCTTCGAGGCGGTGCCCTCGTCCTTCATTTTCTGGAAGGCGGGGGATTCCGCGAGCTGGAGGCGAATCCAGATCGACACGGCCAGCAGCACGATCGACACGAGGAACGGCACGCGCCAGCCCCAGGCCGCGAAGGCTTCCGGGCTCATGCTCAGGCGGAGCGTCAGAATGACGATCAGCGAGAGGAACAGACCGACGGTGGCGGTCGTTTGAATCCAGGACGTGTAGAAGCCGCGGCGGCTGTGCGGCGAGTGCTCGGCCACGTAGGTCGCGGCGCCGCCATATTCGCCGCCGAGCGCGAGGCCCTGGGCGAGGCGGCAGGTGATGAAGCCGACAGGCGCGAGATAGCCGATCGATTCATAGCTTGGCAGAAGGCCGACGACGAAGGTCGCGAGGCCCATGACGGTCATGGTGACGAGGAAGGTGTACTTGCGGCCGATCATGTCGCCGAGGCGGCCGAAGAAGAGCGCGCCAAAGGGACGAACGGCGAAGCCGGCGGCGAAGCCGAACAGCACGAAGATGAACTTCGCGGTGTCGTTCGTGCCGGGCACGAAGGTCTGCGCGATGTTCGCGGCGAGCGAACCCGCGAGGTAGAAGTCGTACCATTCGAAAACGGTGCCCGCCGAAGACGCTATGATGACCTTCCGTTCCTCGGCGGTCATCGGTCTAGGCTCGGCGTGTACGCCGGTTGCTGCCATCGCCATTGAAAACTCCTCTCCGTGTTTACTTCAATGGAAAACCGCCTCCCGGCGAATTTTCCGGCATGCTCTTGCCCCGGCCGGCTCCGAAGTCCCTCGCGGGCGTGAGCGGGTGTCCGTCGAAGCACGATCTTTCAGCGATTGTCTCTGTTCACTCCCGGGCGGGCGCGCGGCCCGCCTGTTGTTCGAATTCGCGGGGGCGACCCCGTTCTCGCGTCACGGGTTCGCCCGCGTCCGATCGTTCCTGTTTAAGATTTCGTTCATGAATGTCCAGTGGGCGAGGTTGAAACCTTAGTCTAAGCCTCGTGGCGGCCCGTCCCGCGCGCCAGGTTTTTTCTCGATTTTTCCGCGCCGTCGCCCGCGCCGCGGCGTTAACCATAACAACAAGTAAATTGCTTTGCGGGCCCGTTCTCGCGTGCGAGTTTGCGTTCGGGGAGGCCGCCCCGTTGATGGAGTAGCGTATGTCACCCGCGTCCTGTCTGACCGCGGCCGGCGCTCTGGCCCTTTTGTTTTCGCAACCCGTTTTGGCCGCGAGCGCGTTCTCCGGCGGCGCGACTCCGCGCCACGCCGGCGCGACGGGCTCGCCCGCCGCGACGCCGGTCGCGGTTCGAACTGGCGCCCGCGATCCGGGCTCGCGCCGCGATCGCCGTTTCCGCGGCTTCACCGCGTCCGGCGTTTTTTATCCCTTGCCTTCGCAATTCGCGCGAGCCGCGCCGGCGGCGACCGGAGGCGAGACCGTTCTCCCGCGGGACGAGACGGAACTCATGCCCGCGTCTCCCGCGCCATCGCGGTCGGGCTCGCCCGTCGCCATGCTCGATCCCTGCGCCGGACCCGCGATTTATCAGGTGCGGCCGGCCCGCGGGAGCGGACGCGCGCCGCGAATCATCTACGGACTCCGGCATCCGTGCGGGCGCGTCGAGGCGCGGGCGCGCGCTTTCGCGCGCTGGCCGGACTGACGCGTCAGCGCAGCTTCATGCCGACCATGGTCAGCGCCACGGCGCAGGCGTTGGAGACGTTGAGGCTGCGAATCGCGCCGGGCAGATCGAGTCTCGCGAGCGCGTCGCAATTCTCCCGGGTCAGACGGCGCAGGCCCTTGCCTTCGGCGCCCAGCACCAGGGCCAGCGGGCGCGCCAGCGGCAGGTCCGCGAGGGACGCGGGAGCGTCTGAATCAAGGCCGACGCGCTGGTAGCCCATGTCCTCCAGCGCCTCCATGGCGCGCGCGAGGTTGACGACGCAGCACAGCGGCACGTGTTCCAGCGCGCCCGACGCGCTCTTGGCCAGCACGCCGCCCAGTTGCGGCGAGTGACGTTCGGTCGTGACGATGGCGTCCACGGCGAAGGCGGCGGCTGTGCGCACGATGGCGCCGAAATTATGGGGATCCGTCACCTGGTCGAGCACGAGAATCAGCCCGCCGGCGGGCAGATCGGCGAGTTCGATGGGCTCCAGCGGCTTCACTTCGATCAGCAGGCCCTGGTGCACCGCGTCCTGCGGCAGGCGGGCGGCGATGGCGTCCGCCTCGACGATGACGGGTTCGAGGCCGCGCGCGGCGATTTCGGGCGCGATTCGCTCCGCCGCGGCGCGGGTGGCGATCAGGCGGCGGATTTCACGGCGCGGCGAGCGCAGGGCCTCGCGCACCGTGTGATAGCCCCACATCAGGGCCACGCCGGCGGAGGGCTCCGGACGCGGAGGTTTCGGCCCGCGCCGGAAGTCCGGCCGCTGACCGCCCGGGCGCGCGCCGGCGTCCTGCCGCGGCGTTTCGCGCCGTTCGCCGCGGTCGCGTCCCGCCTTGCCCGGAGGCCCGAATCGATTTGGCGGCTTGCCCACGCGCGCTCCTTTTGCCCGTCGTCCCGTGGCAGCCATGTCACGCCCCGGGCGGGCGCGCAATCGCTTCGCGCTTTTTGGGTTGACAGAGGAGCCCGGTGTTTCCGATAAGCGCCCCCGACAGGCCCCGCGCGTTGCGGGGTTTTTTGTCGGGCCGGCTTTCGCCGGTTCCGGGGGAATGTCCCGAGCGGCAAAGGGGGCGGACTGTAAATCCGCTGGCTATGCCTTCGCAGGTTCGAGTCCTGCTTCCCCCACCATCGGTTTTTTAACCATCTGATTTCCCTTTCTTTTTCGCCGTGCTCCCCGCGCTTCCCACAAGGTGCGGGTAGTGTTTCGTTTTTTGTTCCCGGCATCATCTTTGCAACGCCCTCTTTTCCAAGCCGCGCGCGGTCGGCTTTGTGGAGGTAGAGCGAGGCCGCGCCGCCGCCGCGCCAGACAAACAGGACCTCGAGTTGCGCCAGCGTGGCGCCAGCGCCCGCGTCACGGCGTCCTCCAGCGCGGGGGCTGAGACGCGGCTGATCGACCCAGCCTCGCCGGCGGCGCCATCGATCAGAGCGCGGGAGACATAGTAGCGGTAGCGAACGCCACCCGTTCTGGCCGAACCCGGCGTCATCCGGTGACCGCGATCGTCGAACAGCAGGTTCTTCAGGAGGGCCCGCGAACCATGGCGCGGCGGCTCTTCCGCGCGTCCGTTACTCGCCAGCAGCGCCTGAACCCGGTCGAACACGTCCCGGTCGACGACGGGGTGGCGCTCGCCGGGATAGCTCGCTCCACGATGGGTGATCTCGCCGAGACAGATCCGGTTCTCGAGCAGCAAGGCGAGCGGGCCGCGCGTGAAGGGGATGCCGCCAACGATCTTTCCCGACGCGTATGCGCGCCGCCGCGTCGTCACGCCGCGCTCCCGCAACTCCGCGAGAAGTTTAAGAAGCGAGCCTTGAGCAAGGTAAAGGTCGAAGATCAGGCGGACGGTCGCTGCTTCGCCGGGATCGACGACGAGCCTGCGTTCCTCGACCCGGTAGCCGAGCGCCACGGGCCCGCCGACCCGGATGCCCCGCTTTTTGGACGCGGCGATCTTGTCGCGGATGCGCTCGCCCGTGACCTCCCGCTCGAACCGGGCGAAGGACAGGAGCATGTTGAGCGTGAGGCGGCCCATGCTGGATGTCGTGTTGAAGGACTGGGTCACGGAAACGAACGAGACGTTTCCGGCGTCGAAACGTTCGACGAGTTTCGCGAAATCCGCCAGCGAGCGTGTCAGGCGGTCGACCTTGCAGACGACGATGACGTCGATCCGCCCGCGATCGACGAGATCGAGAAGTCTCTTGAGGTCTGGCCGTTCGAGCGAGGCTCCGGAGAAACCGCCATCGTCGAACCGGTCGGGAACCGGACGCCAGCCCTCGTGGGTCTGGCTTTCCGCACAGGCTTCGCAAGCCTCGCGCGGGGCGTCGAGGGAGTTGAACTCCTGATCGAGCCCGTTGTCGTTGGAGACGCGGGTATAGATCGCGCGGCGGCGCGTGATCAACCATGGCGCATCACGCCCATGGGATTGCGCGACCGGGCGCACCGGTTCTGATCAGGGAGTCCCGGTATTATCTGGCAAGACGTACAGGAGAGTTCCCGTAATGCAGAGGACGCAGGATTTTCAGGCTTTTCAAATACAAACTCACGCGCCGGACGCGCTTCAACGCAGGCATATCGACAACAAGTCGCGGTTGCCTGGGCTTCATGTAGCGATGGCAGTGGACATGCCCCGGACGCAGGACCGCCGCCGCATCGGATTTTCGGTCTGCCTCACGAGGAGCTGTTGGCGTCGTTGGCCTTGTTGATCGCGACCGCCGTCGCCGCGGAGCGGTTTTCGACGCCGAGCTTTGCGTAGATTTGCTCCAGATGCTTGTCGATCGTGCGCGGGCTCAACCCCAAAATCTCGGCGATGTCGCGGTTGGACTTGCCCTTGCTGAGCCAGGAGAGAACCTCGCCCTCGCGCCGCGTCAGGCCGAGGGAGCGTCCGAGATTGGCGG
Source organism: uncultured Hyphomicrobiales bacterium (assembly GCA_903884435.1). Lineage (GTDB taxonomy): Bacteria > Pseudomonadota > Alphaproteobacteria > Rhizobiales > Beijerinckiaceae > Terripilifer. The sequence goes on from CAISEY010000090.1 coordinate 18,863, forward strand.
GATTGTCGGGCTGGGCGGCCCGCGCGATCCGCAGCAGAAACTCCGCTGGACCTAGCGCCCCCAGGAAGTAAAGCAGCGAATTTCCGTCCGGAGCGCAATGCACCGCCGGCGCCTCCGATCCGGTGGCCAAACGGGCCACGGCCAGCCAATCGCGGGCCAACGGCGGCAACCGATCAGCTTCGTCGTCGGTCTCCGCGCCGGGCGGCGTCAAAAGCGCGTGGGCGCGGGGCGTGGCCCACAGCAGGCGCCCTTTGTCGTCCACGGCGAGCAGAAACCTGCCAGACACGTCGAGCGCGTTTCGCGCGCTTTGAGTCATCCGTGCGTTGGACAAGTGGGCCCTGACGCGCGCCAGCATCTGCGCGACCACGATGGGCTTGCCCACGTAGTCGACGCCGCCGGCCTCGAAGCCGCGCACGACGTGTTCGGTTTCCGACAACCCGGTCATAAAGACGATCGGAACATGAGCGAGGCGCGCGTCGCGCTTCATGCGCCGGCATGTCTCGAAGCCGTCCATGCCCGGCATCACAGCGTCGAGCAAAACGATGTCTGGCGTGACGCGTCCGCAAATGCGCAGCGCCGAGGCGCCGTCGAGCGCCACCATGACAGTCATTCCCGCGGCGTCGAGCGCGTCCGTCAAAAGCCGCAGCGCCTCGGGCGAATCGTCGACCACCAGCGCGATATCGCGCGAGGATTCCTCATCCATCATGGGGAACCTCCGCGCCAAGAAGACCGAGAACACGTTCAAAGTCGAAGCAGTCCAGCGCGGCGCGCAACTGCGCCACGAAAGCGGCGTGTTCGGGGCGGTCCGCCGCCAGCCGGTCGAGCGCCCTTGCGGCCGCCCGGACCTGTCCACGGAGGGCGAACTCGGCAAGTTCGCCAAGCTCCTCGGGCGGC
>CAISEY010000091.1 GCA_903884435.1 uncultured Hyphomicrobiales bacterium
CTGGACGGCGAAGGCGGAAGTCGGCTGCCGCGCCATTGTCTTCGGCCTTGGCGGCATCGGGCTGAACGTCATTCAGGGCCTGCGCCTCGCCGGCGCCGAACAGATCATCGGCGTCGACATCAACCCCGCGCGCAAGGCCATCGCGGAGAAATTCGGCATGACGCATTTCGTCAATCCGAAGGAGGTCGAGGGCGATCTCGTGCCGTATCTCGTGAATCTCACGGACGGCGGCGCGGACTACACGTTCGACGCCACCGGCAATGTCACGGTCATGCGCCAGGCGCTGGAAGCCTGCCATCGCGGCTGGGGCCAGTCGATCATCATCGGCGTCGCGCCTTCGGGCGCGGAAATCGCGACGCGGCCGTTCCAGCTCGTGACGGGCCGCGTCTGGAAGGGCACGGCCTTCGGCGGCGCGCGCGGCCGCACCGACGTTCCGCGCATCGTCGACTGGTACATGGACGGCAAGATCAACATCGACGATCTCATCACCCACAAACTGCCGCTGGAAAAGATCAACGACGCCTTCGATCTCATGCACTCCGGCGCGTCGATCCGCAGCGTCGTGGAATTTTAGGGAGCCGCGAGCGCGGCGTCCGCCGCCGCGACTCCCGTTCTCCAGGCGCCATGCACGGTCGAGAAATCGTGTTTCGACACGGCCTCGCCCGCGAAGAAAATCCGCCCGTCCACCGGCGCCGCGAGCTCGGCGCGCTCGTCGGAACAGCCTGGCAACGCGTGCGAATAGGAGCCGAGCGCGAAGGGGTCGCGCGCCCAGGCGGAACAGGCGACGGGCTTCAGCCGCTTGCGCGCGTCGTTGCCGAGCGCGCCCGCGAGATCGTCGATGGCGTAGTCGGCGAAGGCCGCCGCGCCGCCCGCCTCGAGCTCCAGCGCGAAAGCCCCGCCGAAATAGGCCTCGATCAGCGGACGACCGAACGGGCGAAGGTGATAGGAGCCCATGCCCACCTTGTCGCGCGCGCCATACAGCCGCCCGTCGACGGGAAGGTCGTCGGCGCCCGCGACGGACAGAAACAGCTTGTCGGCGACGCCGAGCGGCAGGCGCGACGCGGCGTCGATCTTTCGGGGCAAGGCGGGAGAGAACCGCACGGCCTCGCCGGCGATGAGATTTGTCGGCAACGTCACGATGAGCTTGCCCGCCGTGAAGACGCCGCGCGTCGTCGCGACGCGCAAGCGCGCTCCGGAATGTTCGATCAGCGTCGCCGCGCAATCGAAGGCGACGGGCAATCCCTCGCAGAGCCTCGCGACAAGCGCGCCCAGGCCGGCTGGCGCGCGCCAGTTGACGCCGGAATCCGCGTATCGGTCGAAATCGACGACGGAGAGCCGGTCGAGTTCGACCCCGTTCACATAGGTCGAGCCCGCGTCGATGAGCGTGTTCCAGCGGCAGCCTGGCTCCAGAAGCTCCGCCGCCGGACGGTCGCGACCTTCCGCCGCGGCCCGTTCCAGACGCTCGTAAAACGAGTTCCAGGCGCGCCGGTATTCGCGCTGGTCGGCGAGCGAAAAATCTCGGGAGTCGAATTCCTTCTGCCAGGGCGGCGTCGAACGGTCGATATCGAACCCCGCGGCCCCGGCCTCGGCGACCAGGGGATTGGTTTCGGCGGAATGAAACCAGCCGCAGCCGAGATCGACGGGATACCCGCCCTCCATCGCCGTCCAGGCGCGCCCGCCGGGCCGCGCGCGCGCCTCGATCATGGCGAACCGCGCGCCGGCCCGCGCCAGACGGCGCGCCGCGGCGACGCCGGCCGCGCCGGCGCCGATGACAAGGATGTCGGGATCGTCGGGAATATGTGTCATGCGCCCGGAGAGATAGGCGCCGGCGGCCCGCGCGTCCAGCGCGATCGCGGCAATCGACAGGAACAGTCAAATCTGTTTTTGTGTCCGGGAAACTCTCGGGAGGACTTGAATGAACGATCCAGCGAATTCAGCCGACGCGCTTCACGGCGCCGGCATCATACAGGCCGTCAAGGACGCCGGCGTCAGCTACGTCCTGTCGGTGCCCGATCTGCACACGGCGAAAGGCTTGCTGACGCCAATCACGTCCGACAAGGATCTCACGCTCATCCGCACCTGCAAGGAAGACGAGACGTTCGGAATTTCCGCCGGCCTGACCTATGGCGACAAGCGCGCTCTGATCCTCATCCAGTACACGGGCTTCCTCTACGCGATGAACGCCATCCGCGCGATCGCCTGCGAACACAAGCAGCCGATGGTGATGATGATCGGCCTGCTCTCGAAAGAGGTCGGGGTCGCCCCGCAGCAGTCCAGGCGCTTCGGCCTGCGCATCATCGAGCCGATCCTCGACGTCATGGGAATCGAGCGTCACTACATCGACACGGACGCCGACGTTTCGAAGATCACGCCGGCCATCAAAAAGGCCTACGAGACCTCCTCGCCCGTCGCCATGCTCATCGGCCGCAAGCCCGTCTGAAAAGACCCGCCGGTTTGAGCTCAACGCGCTCCAATTCAGGAACAAGCCCCATGATGAACCGCCGCGCCTGCCTTGAAATTCTCAAGAAGCAGATCACCGACGAGATTTGCGTCGCCACCTATTCCACCGCCTCGGAATGGATCGAGGTCAACGACCGTCCGCTGAATTATTTCTCCTTCGGCGCGATGGGCCTCGCCTCCTCGCACGGCCTCGGCCTCGCGCTGGCCCGGCCCGAGCGCAAGGTTGTCGTGCTCGACGGCGACGGAAGCTGCCTGATGAATCTCGGCACGCTCGTCACCATCGCCGCCGCGAAGCCGAAGAACTTCATCCACACCGTCTGGCACAACGGCAGCTACGAGGCCAACGGCGGCCACCCGCTGCCGAACCGCGACGTGGATTTCGCGGGCATGGCCAGGTCCGCCGGCATCGGCAAGGTTTACCGGCTCGACGACATTCGCAATTTCGAACAGCAGATCGGCGCCATCCTGAAGGAAGAAGGCCCGGTTTTCGTCGAAATCATCATTGAACAGGGCCCGCTCGGCCCGCGCTCCTACGACGAGATGTACAGCCCCGCGCGGCGCAAGAAGCTGCGCGAAGTGCTCGGCGCGTAAGCCGGGGTTTCCACGCGACCGGTTCGCCGGGGTCCGGTTCGCGCCGCCCCGGCGATTTCAGGCGACGCGAACGCGCTCGCCGTCACGCCTTGCGGGCCCGCGCGAACCGCGCCATCATGCCTCCCGAACAACGAGGGAGGATGTCCGTGAGTGAATCCCGCGACGATTGCGCCTGCTGTCCCCCGCCCCTCTCCCTTCGTCCGCGCTCGACGCGCCGGACTTTTCTCGCCGGCTCCATCGCCTGCGCGAGCCTCGCCGCGGCGCCGCGCGTTCATGCGCAGGCGCGAATGACGGCGCCTCCCGGCCCGAAGCCGGGCCGCGTCGATATTCATCATCACTTCATGCCGCCGCGATACATGCGGGAAGAAAACGAGCGGCTGAAATTCGAGCACAATCTCGCCGCCAGCGCGCTGTTGTCGTGGACGCCTCAAAAGACGCTTGAGTCCATGGACGAGGCCGGCATCCAGACCGCCATCGCCTCCATTTCGACGCCCGGCGTCTGGTTCGGCGACGTCGCGGCGGGCCGGCGGCTCGCGCGCGAGTGGAACGACTACGCCGCCGAGCAGATCAAAACCTTCCCCGGAAGATTTGGCCTGTTCGCGACGATCCCCCTGCCCGACATCGAGGGCTCCCTGAAGGAGATCGAATACGCGCTGGACGTGCTGAAGGCCGACGGAATCGGCCTGCTCTCGACCTACGACGGCAAATATCCCGGCGACGCCGCGTTCAGGCCCGTGTTCGAGGAACTCAACCGCCGCGGGGCGGTGGTGTTCTTCCACCCCACCGCGGCCGCCTGCTGTGGAAACGTGTTGCCGGGCGTCGCGCCGCAATCCATCGAATATCCCTTCGATTCCGCGCGCGCCATCGTCAGCCTGCTCATTGGCGGAACGATTTTCCGCTCGCCCGACATCAAATGGATTTTCTCCCACGGTGGCGGCGCGATCGGAGCCATCGCCGGGCGGATCGATGGCAACATTGGCCACGACAAGCGCTTCGAGCAATTTTTCCCGCGGGGCTTGATGGCCGAACTCGGCAAGCTCTACTACGACACCGCCAGCGCCAATTCCGCGCCCTCGCTCGCCGCGTTGAGGGAAATCGCGCCGGTTTCGCACTTGCTGTTCGGCTCGGACGCGCCGTTCAGCCCGACCGTGAAGGCCGCCAGGGCGATCGAGGCCTATCCCTTCAACGACGCCGACCGCGCCGCCATCGACCGCGGCAACGCGCTGGCGCTGCTGCCGCGCCTGCGCGCCTGAACCATCGACTCACCGGGAGAACGCCATGATTCATCTTCGACGCCGCGAACTCGTCGCCGGCGGCCTCGCCGCCCTCGCGACGCGCGCTTCGGCCCAGGCGCCGCGCGAACGCGTGAAAATCGGCGTGCTGCCAACCGCGGGCGCCGGCCCCATGTTCGTCGCGCTGGCGAAGGGATATTTCGCCGCGGAGGGGCTCGACGCGGAGATCGTCAAGTTCGACAACGCCCAGACGCTGGCGGTCTCCATCGCCGCGGGCGATCTCGATTTCGGCGCGACGAGCCTCGCCGTCGGATTCTACAATCTCGCGGCGCAGGGCGTCATGCGCATCATCGCGGCCCAGGGCCGCGACAACGCCGGCTTCCCCAACAATGGCTATGTCGTCTCCAACGAGGCGTGGGAAAAGGGCCTGCGTTCCTTCAAGGACATGAAGGGCCACACGGTCGGCGTTTCGACGCTTGGCTCCGCGCCGCATTATTGCGTCGGCCTCATCGCGGACAAGTACGGATTCCCCATGTCGAGCGTCAACGTCGAGACGCTCAAGACCAACCCCAACATCGTCGCGACCATCGCCGGCAACCGCGTCGATTCCGCCATCACGCCCTCGACCTTCGCGCTCTCCATCGCGCGCGCGAACCAGGGCAAGCTGATCGGCTGGATCGGCGACGAGGCGCCCTGGCAACTGGGCGCCGCCTACACATCGACGAAAATCGCCGACGGCCGCGCGGAATTCGTCGACAGGTTCCTGCGCGCCTACCGGCGCGGCATGGTCGATTACGCGGACGCCTTCATCGCCCCGGACGGCTCGCGCAAGGACGGCCCGACGGCGGACGCCATTCTCGCGATCATGTCGAGGGATCTGGACCAGCCCGCCGAATTGCTGCGCGCCGGCATCACCTGGGTCGATCGCGAGGCGCGGCTCGACGCGGCGGACATCCGGCGGCAAATCGCCTGGTACAAGACGCAGGGGCTGATCGAGGGCGCCGTCGACGCGGCGGCCCTCGTGGACAAACGCTACGCCGGGATTCTTCCCGGCAAGGAATAGACGGGAGCCGACGATGCTTGTTCGCCTGCTGGCCCTCCTCGCCGTCCTCGCCGCGTGCGCGGCCTCCGTTTCGCGGGCCGAGACCGTTAAAATCGGCGTGCTGCAAACCGCCGGCGCCGGGCCCATGTATATCGCCCGCGACAAGGGACATTTCGCGCGCGAGGGTCTCGAAGCCGACATCGTCGCTTTCGACAATTCGCAGACGCTCGCGGTCTCCATCGCGTCCGGCGATCTCGACTTTGGCGCGACTTCGCTCTCCATCGGCTTCTACAATCTGGCGGCGCGCGGCGTGCTTCGCATGATCGCGGCCCAGGGCCGCGACGCGCCGGGCTTTCCCAACAATGGCGTCGTGGTCTCGAACGGCGCCTGGGAAAAGGGACTGCGCGGATTCGCGGACCTGCGCGGTCATTCCATCGGCCTGCCGACGCCCGGCTCGGGGCCGCACTACGCCTTCGGCCTCCTCGCCGAAAAACATGGAATTCCCCTGTCGGCGCTGGACATCCAGTGGACGAAATCCTCGGCGAATCTCACGGTGGCGCTCGCCTCGAACCGGATCGACGCGGGCGTCACCCCCTCGATCAACGCGCTCTCGTTGCAGCGCAACGGACAGGCGAAACTGCTGGGCTGGATCGGCGATGAAACGCCGTGGCAACTCGGCGCCGCCTACACGTCCACGAACCACGCCAACGGCAAGCAGGCGCTGGTCGAGAAATTCCTGCGCGCCTACCGCGCGGGGATGCGCGACTACCACGACGCCTTCGTCACGCCCGACGGCAAGCGCCGCGACAACACGACGGCGGACGAAATGCTCGCCATCATGTCGAAGGCGCTCGACCAGCCGGCGGACCTGTTGCGCGAGGGGATCACATATGTCGATCGCGACGCGCGGCTGGACGGCCGGGACATCGCGCGGCAAATCGCCTGGCACAGGGCGCGGGGATTGCTCGAGGGAAACGTCGACGCGGGCGACCTGCTGGACAGGCGGTATGTGACTCTGTTGCCGGAATAGACGCGAACCCCGGTCATCCCGCGCTGGCGGCGCGACTCACTCCGCCGCCAGCTTGACCAGCGAGGCTCCGGCGCGGAACTGGTCCAGCAACGCCGCTTCTTCCGCCTTCGCGGTCTTGATGCTGCGTTCCTTTACGTGACCGAAGCCGCGGATTTTCTCGGGGATCGACGCGAGCGCCACCGCTGTCGCGTGGTTCACGGGTGACAGCGCGCCGATAATCTCCTCGAGCAGGATTTCGTATTCCTTGGCGAGCTGGCGCTCGGCCCGCCGCTCCGCGGAGTAACCGAAAACATCGAACGCCGTCCCGCGCAGCCCCTTCAGCGACGCGAGGACGGCGAATGCCTTCATCATCCAGGGACCGAAACTCGTCTTGCGCGGCAGGCCCGTCGAAGGATCCTTGCGTCCGAGGATCGGCGGCGCGAGATGGAACTCGAAACGCAGGTCGCCGTCGAAGGTCGCCGCGACCTGTTTCATGAACGAGCCGTCCGTGTAGAGCCGCGCGACCTCGTATTCGTCCTTCACCGCCATCAGCTTGAAGAGAAACCGCGCGACGGCCTCGGCGAGCCCCTTCTTGCCTGGCGCCCTGACGCGCTCCGCTTCCGCCACGCGCGCGACGAGCGCGCGATATCGCGCCGCGTAAGCCGGGTTCTGGTAGGCGCCCAGGAACTCCACGCGGCGGGAGACGATTTCGTCGAGCCCCTGCGCCGCCGGCGCTTTCGGCTCCACGCGCCGCATGGGGGCGACGAGGGCTCGCACGCCCTCGCCATCGACGCAGGCCCTGCGTCCCCACGTGAAGGCTTGCTGGTTCATCTCCACGGCTTCGCCATTGAGTTCGAGCGCGCGGAAAATCGCCGCGCGCGACAATGGCAACAAACCCTTCTGCCAGGCGAAGCCCAGCATGAACATGTTCGCCGCGATGGAATTGCCGAGCAGCGCGGTCGCGATGCCGCTGGCGTCGACGAAGCTCGCGCCCTCGCCGGCGGCGTCGACGATGTTCTCGCGAATGCGCGCGACGGGCAGGCGGAAATCCGCGTCGCGCGTGAAGTCGCCGGGATAGACTTCGGCGGTGTTGACGACGACTCCGGTCTGGTCGCGCTTCACGGCGGCGAGCACCTTCTTCGTGCCGGACACCACGAGATCGCAACCAAGCACCAGATCGGCCTCGCCGGCGGCGACGCGGATCGCGTGAATGTCTTCCGGCGCGCGCGCCAGCTTGACGTGGCAGAACACGGCGCCGCCCTTCTGCGCGAGGCCGTTCATGTCGATGAGGCCGCAGCCCTTGCCCTCGAGGTGCGCCGCCATGCCGATGATGGCGCCAATGGTGACGACGCCCGTGCCGCCGACGCCGGTGACGAGAATCTCGTAGGGATGTTCGCCGATGGTCCGTTGCGTCGGCTCGGGAATGTCCGCCACGCCCGGCGCCGTGGCCGCGGGAAGCGAAACGCCGCCCGCCTTTTTGATCTTCGCGCCATGCACGGTCACGAAGGACGGGCAAAAACCCTCGACACAGGAAAAGTCCTTGTTGCAACTGCTCTGGTCGATGGTCCGCTTTCGCCCGAATTCCGTGTCGACGGGCTGAACCGAGACGCAATTCGACTGGACGCCGCAATCGCCGCAGCCCTCGCAGACGAGTTCGTTGATGATGACGCGCTTGTCCGGATCGGGATAGGCGCCGCGCTTGCGGCGGCGGCGCTTTTCCGCGGCGCAGGTCTGGTCGAAAATCAGCACGGTCACGCCGGGAATGTTCGCGAGCTGGCGCTGCACGGCGTCGAGTTCGTCGCGCCGGTGCACGGCCATGCCTTTCGGCCATTCGACGCCAGCCGGATATTTGTAGGGGTCGTCGGTGACGAGGACGATTTTCGCGACGCCGTCGGCGGCCACCTGCCGCGCGATGCGGTCGACGGTGAGACCGCCGTCGTGCCCCTGCCCGCCCGTCATCGCGACGGCGTCGTTGAACAGGATTTTGTAGGTGATGTTGACCCTCGAGGCGAGCGCGAAACGGATCGCCATCGACCCGGAGTGATTGTAGGTGCCGTCGCCGAGATTCTGGAAAACGTGGCCGCGATTCGAAAAAGGCGCCTCGCCCACCCAGTTGGCGCCCTCCCCGCCCATCTGGGTGAACCCCTCGGTGCCGCGATCCATCCACTGGACCATGTAGTGACACCCGATGCCGGCGTAGGCGCGCGCGCCCTCGGGAATTTTCGTCGAGGAATTGTGCGGACAGCCGGAACAAAAATACGGCGTGCGCTGCGCGGCTTCCCGAGCGTCCGCGAGCCGCGCCTGCGCCTGACGCAACCGCGCGACGTTTCGCGCGATTTCGGCGTCGCCCGGATGGAACCTCAGCACGCGGTCGCCGATGGCGATGGCGATGTCGTTGGTGTCGAGGGCGCCCTTGACGGGAAACAGCCATTCGCCGCGCTCGTCGCGCTTGCCGACGACGACGGGCTGGTCGCGCGTGCCGTAGAGTTCCTCGCGCACCTGCACCTCGACCAGCGAGCGCTTTTCCTCGACGACGACGATGAGTTCGAGACCGCGCGCGAACTCCTTCAGACCCTCCGGTTCGATCGGCCAGGCGCAGCCAAGCTTGTAGAGGCGCAAGCCGAGTTGCGCCGCGCGCGCCTCGTCGATCCCGAGATCGTCGAGCGACTGGCGCACGTCGAGATAGGACTTGCCGAGCGTGATGATTCCGATGCGCGCGTTCGGCCCTCCGGCCATGATCGTCCGGTTGATCCGGTTGGCGCGCAGGAAGGCGACGATGGCGTCGCGCTTGTGGTCCTGCAACCGCGCTTCCTGAGTCAGCACCGGATCGCGCGGGCGGATGTTGAGCCCGCCAGGCGGCAATTCATGATCGACGGGAATCGAGGTGGAAACGCGGTCGCCCGAACCATCGATCGAGGCCGTCGATTCGATGTTTTCCTTGACGCATTTCAACCCGACCCAGACGCCCGCGTAACGGGACAGCGCCCAGCCATAGAGGCCGTAGTCGAGCAATTCCTGCACGCCCGCCGGATTGAGAATCGGCATCATCACGTCGAGCAGGTGAAATTCCGACTGGTGCGCCGTCGTCGAGGATTCCGCCGTGTGGTCGTCGCCCATCAACACCAGCACGCCCCCGCGGGGCGACGTGCCCGCGAGATTGGCGTGGCGGAACACGTCGCCGGACCGGTCCACGCCCGGCCCCTTGCCATACCAGATGGCGAAGACGCCATCGTACTTGCCTTCGCCGCGCATTTCCGCCTGCTGGGATCCCCAGACGGCGGTGGCGGCGAGATCCTCGTTGATGCCCGGCTGGAAAACGATGTTTTCCTTGTCGAACAGCGCCCGCGCCCGGAAAAACTGCTGGTCGAGCCCGCCGATGGGCGAACCGCGGTAGCCCGAGACGAAACCGGCGGTGTTCAGCCCGGCGGCGCGATCACGCGCCTTTTGCATCAGGAGAAGACGGACAATGGCCTGCGTGCCCGAAATAAACACGCGTTTCCTGGCGAGGTCGTATTTGTCGTCGAGGCTGACGCTCGCGAAATCTGGCCGGGGGCCAGGACTTCCCCCGCCGTTGACAGCATCAGCCATGCAGACTCTCCCGCGTGGAACCCGTTCGATCCGGCCTGACGGCGTCTTCCCGGTCTTCCATCGCTTCCCGCTTGCAATATGACAAGCGCGCTGACATTTTCAAGCGTGACGCCGCCGGTCGCCCGCTCGGGGCGCCAAAAGAACACAGTTCTCCGTCAGATGTCCCCGCGCCGGCCAGCCACGCGGGAGTCGCGGCGTTCACGCTTCCGGGAAATGCAAGATGAAGAGACTTGTCGCCTTCCTGCTTCTCGCCTGCGCGTCGGTCGCGCCGGCGCTGGCGCATCCCCACGTCTTCGTCAGCGTGTCGAACGAGGTCATTTTCACGCCGGACGGGAAAGTTGGCGGGATCCGGCACCAGTGGAAATTCGACGATATGTATTCCGCCTTCGTGACCGCCAACCTCGGCACGGACGGCAAGGACCCGACCCCCGAACAAATGCTTCCAATCGCGAAAACAAATGTCGAATCGCTGAAGGAGTTCGATTTTTTCACGTTCCTGAAAATGAACGGCAAGCCCGTCCCGCTGAAGGACGGCGCGGATTACTCCATGACCTACGACCCCTCCGACCAGACGGTGACGCTCTATTTCACTCTGCCGCTCGAAAAGCCCGCCCCGGCGGGAAAATTCTTCGTTTTCCAGATTTACGATCCAAGTTATTTCGTCGCTTTCGAGATGGACCGGAAGGATCCGGTCAAGCTCGTGAATTCGCCGAAGGGATGCTCGCTCAGCGTCAACAAACCGGGCGCGCTCAGCGCTGCGGACCAGAAGAAACTGGCGGAGTCCGCCGGAACCAACGATTCGCCTGGCGAGGACTTCGGAATGAAGCTCGCCGACAGCATCATAGTCGCGTGTCCCTGACGTGACAGACCCGCGCGGCGCCCGATCCTCCATTTCGAGAAACGTCGCCGTCCTCTGCGCGGCGGCGCTCGTGGCGCTGCTCGTGTTGCACGGCGCCGACGCGCTGGCCCAGGCGCGCAACCCCTTCAACGTGGGCGTCACCGAGGGCGGCGGCGCGAGCACCGGGATCGCCGGCTGGATTCTCGCGCGCCAGGTCGAATTCGAGCGTTTGCTCAGCGGAGCGGTGCGGGCCGTTCGCACCAGCGCGTCGGCGCTGTGGACCCTCATCGGCATGAGCTTCGCTTATGGCGTTTTTCACGCGGCCGGACCCGGCCACGGCAAGGCCGTCGTCGCCTCCTACATGATCGCCAACGAACGCGCGCTGAAACGCGGCCTCGTGATCTCCTTCGCGGCGGCGGTCCTGCAGGCCCTGGTCGCCATCGCCATCGTCGGCGTGCTCTCGCTGCTGCTGAACGCCACCGCGCAGAAGATGAAGGACGCCGCGAGTTTCGTGGAACTCGCGAGTTTCGCGGGCATCGCCGCGCTCGGCGCCTGGCTGACGCTCCGCAAGGGGCGGGAATTCGTCGCGGCCCTGCGCGTTCCGGCGCCGCCGTCGCCAGGCTCGAAATTCGTCTGCGAGTCGATCGACGCCGACGCGGGCCATGTCCACGACGAGAATTGCGGGCATTTTCACATGCCGAACCCCGCGACGCTCGGCGATAATTTCTCCTGGCGCGACGCGATCCTCACCGTGGCGACGGCGGGCTCGCGCCCCTGTTCCGGCGCGATTCTCGTGCTGGTGTTTTCCCTGGCGCAGGGCATCCTCTACGCGGGCGTCGCCGCCACTTTCGCCATGGCGCTCGGAACCGCCCTCACGACGGGCGCGCTCGCCTCGCTCGCGGTCCTCGCCAAGGCCATCGCGCTCCGGATGACCGGCGAAACCTCGCGGCGCGGCGAGCTGGTGGCGCGCGGCCTCGAGTTCGCCGCCGCCTGTCTCGTGCTGTTCCTCGGAATCGCCCTCGTCCTTGGCTATTCGATGGCGGGTCTCTAGAAACCCGCCGCGCCGCCATCGGCCCTGGGATCGTGCGCGGCCTCGACGCGCCCGTCTTTCGGATACCGGATCAGCGCGCCCGCGTGGCCGAATGTGTCGGCGTAACCGGAGGGATGAACGCTGACCTCGTGGCCCGCCCGTTCGAGCGCGCGCACGAGCGAGGGATCGAAGCGGTTTTCCAGCGCCAGCAATGTCGACGACGCCCCCCAGGTGCGCCCGAGCGCGAAACGAGGGGCGTCGATGGCTTCGGCGAGCCCCATGCCGAACATGACCCGCGTCATGATCTGCGCCTGCGTCTGCGGCTGCCCGTCGCCGCCCATGGTTCCGTAGGGCATCACGCGCCCGTCGTCGAAGACGGTCATGGCGGGATTGAGCGTGTGGAATGGCTTGCGGCCAGGCGTGAGCGGATTGACGGCGTCCGGATCGAGCGAGAAGGACACGCCGCGATTCTGCATCATCACGCCCGTCTTCGGCAGCACGCAGCCGGATCCGTATTCCCAATAGATCGACTGGATACAGGACACCGCCAGCCCGTCGCCGTCGACGGCGCCCATGTAGACAGTGTCGCCCTTCGCCGACGGCGGGGGGAAGGTCGCGGCGCGCGACATCGAGATCAGCGCGGCCTCGCGCTCGATCGCGCGCGGCGCGAGAAATTCCATCGGATCGTGCCTCAGCCGGTCGAAGTCCGTGCAAACCGCGTCCTTGATGGCGAAGGCCCGTTTCGTCGATTCGACCAGCCCGTGCAGATGCTCGAAGGAATCGCATTGCTTCACCCCGAGCCGGTCGAACATGCCCAGGATGAGCAGCGACGCGAGCCCCTGCGTCGGCGGCGGAAAATTCAGGTGCGTGCGCCCGGCGAGCCTCAGCTTCAGCGGCTCCCGCCAGTTCGCCTCGTAACGCCGGAAATCCTCGCGCGTCACCGGCGACCCGATCTTCTCGAGATCCGCGGCCATCTCGCGCGCCACGTCGCCGCGATAGAAATCATCGAGGCCGGAACTCGCGAGATGATCGAGCGTGTCCGCGAGCGCCGGGAGCTTTCGAATGTCGCCGGCGGCCGGCGATTTTCCATCGATCAGAATCGTGTCGGCGAAGCCCGGCAGTTTCGCGAATTCCGCGGAGTCGCGCGGCAGGGTCCGCGCCTCGGAGTTCGACACGGGATAGCCGGCGCGCGCGTGGCCGATGGCGTCGCCGAGCAGATCGCGCAATGGCAATTTCGCGCCGAGCGCCTTCGCGAGATCGAGCGCCGCGAGCCAGCCGCCGATGGCGCCGGGCACGGTGAGCGCCGCGTGGGGACCGCGGGCGGGAATCGTCTGGTGTTCGTGGTCGCGATAGAATTTCATCGTGGCGAGCGCGCCGGCGTAACCGCAGGCCTCGATGGCGCGGGTCTTGCCCTTCGGCTCGCGGATCAGCCAGAACCCGTCGCCGCCAATGGCGTTCATGTGCGGGTAGACGACGGCGATGGTCGCGGCCATCGCCACCATCGCCTCGAGCGCGTTGCCGCCCTGGGCGAGCACGTTGAGGCCGGAACGGGCCGCGAGCGTGTGCGGCGCGACGACGGCGGCGCGGCTGAAGGTCTCGGTCGAGGTCATGGCGGCTCCGGGCGCGGTTGCGGGCTTGCCCGGCTTGGTATAGTGGCTTGAACCGGAAGCGAACAGACCGCGAGGCGGACGAAACCTTGGCCGAACCGAAACCGATCAACTGGCAGAACACGCTGACCATCGTCAGCGTCGCGATCCTTGTCGGCACCGAACTCGTCGGCGTCTCCTGGGCGGCCGGCTGGGCGCTCGGCGGCATTTTCCAGCTTCCCCCGATGGTCAGCCTCGCGTTCGAAATCGCCGGCGGCCTGTTCGGAATGGTGCTGCTCTATTATTTCGTGCGCGCCGCGCTGAAGGTCGAACCGGTCAGGGGCTGAGCCTCCTCACTCGCACGCCCGCAGCGTCACGACATCCGCGGTCTCGCCAGCGGCGCCGATCCTCCGGCATTCGCCGCCCGCGCAAAGTTCCCACCCCTCGGGAACGGCGTCCGATCGCCGCAACAGCAATTCGGACAGCGGCGGAACCTTCGGTTTCCAGGTCCAGAAACGACCCTCTCGCACCGCGTCGGGCGGCGTTTCCATGCCCGCGCCCATGCCCTCGATCCGCGCGGCCACGATGGCGAGCATGCCGCGCCCGACCGTCCAGTCCTCTTCCCAGCGGGTTTTCTCGACGGAATGCGTCCACGACAGGGTGAAGGCCGCGACCGCGAGCCGGGTCACGCCCGCGCCCGCCGCGATGCAAAGGCTCACGAAGCCCGTTCCCGCCGCGCGGCGCGCCAGTTCCAGGCCATGAGCGCGAAGCTCAGCGCCAGCGCCGCCTGATCGCTCCACGGCCACGGGAGAATGAACAGCGCGCCGGCCACGCCCGCGAGCCAGCGCTCCGCGGCGCTGATTCGCGTGATGAACCAGCCGATCGCCGCGACGCCGCAGACGAGGATGGTCATCGACGCCTTGAAGAAGGCCCAGAAAACCTCGATCCAGTAGCCATATTTCGCGGCGATCGCGCCGCCCGCCTGCATCATCAGCGTGGGCTCGTAGACGCCCATGAAGGGGATGAGGAACCCGGCGAGCGCGATGCGCGTCGCCTGCCAGCCGATCGCGTCGGGGCTCGCCTTCGCGATGGGCGCCGCGGCGAGCGCCGCGAGAGCCACCGGCGGCGTCAGGTCGGCGATGATCCCGTAATAGAACACGAACATGTGGCTGATGACGAGGGGCACGCCGAGCTTCAGCAGCGCCGGCGCCGCCAGCGAGGCGGTGATGATGTAGGTCGGGATCGTCGGCAGGCCCGTGCCCAGCACCAGCGACGTGATCATCACGAGGATCAGGCAGAGGAACAGGGAATCACGCCCGAACGAAACGATCCAGTTGCCGAAGATCGTCGCCGTTCCGGTCAGCGTCAGCGACCCGATGACCGTTCCCACGATGGCGCAGGCGAGCCCCACCGGCAGCGCCTGTTTGGCCGCCTCCGCCAGCACGTCCCGGCAGATCGCCAGCGTCTCGCGCCCGCCGCGCGTGAAAAAACACGCGAGAACCAGGACCGCGATCAGCAGCAGCAGGATATTGACGCCGTATTTCAGAAAAGACGCGGAGACGATTCCGAGCGCGATCCACAGCGCCGCGCGCATCGCCGCTCCCTTCAGCCCGAGCGCCAGCGCGCCGCCGAGAATCATCACGACCGTGAGCGCGAGGCCCATGGAGCCCGCGAACAGCGGCGTGTAGCCCACCATCAGCAGATAGACGAGCACGACGAGAGGCAGGGCGAGATGCCATTGCCTCTTGAAAGCGCCGAACGCGCTCGGCAGTTCCGCCCGCGGGATGCCCATGAGCCCGTGCTTGCCGGCCTCGAGATGCACCATCCAGAACGCCGAGGCGAAATACAGAACCGCGGGCAGGATCGCCGCCTTGACGATTTCCGCGTAGGGAACGCCGATGTTCTCGGCCATGATGAAGGCGACAGCGCCCATCACCGGCGGCATGATCTGGCCGCCCATCGAGGCCGTGGCCTCCACCCCGCCCGCGAAGGCGCCGCGATAACCGAATTTCATCATCAGCGGGATCGTGAACTGGCCGACCGTCACGACATTGGCGACGCCCGAGCCGGAAATCGTGCCCATCAGCGCCGACGAGATCACCGCGACCTTCGCCGCTCCGCCGCGCGCGTGGCCGACGAGGCCAAGCGCCACGTCGTTGAACAACTGGATCATGCCGGCGCGTTCGAGAAAGGCGCCGAACAGAATGAACAGATAGATATACGTCGCGGAAATGCCCGTCGGCGTGGCGTAGACGCCCTCTGTCCCGAAGCTCATCTGTTCGAGGATCTGGTCGATGTCGAAGGGACGGTGATCGAACGGCCGCGGCAGATACTGCCCCCACGCGGCGTAGGCCATGAAGGCGACGCAGATCAGGGGCAGGGCGGCGCCCATCAGCCGCCAGGAAATTCCGAACAGGACGAGAAGCGAGACGACGCCAATGGCGAAGTCCGCGTTGCTCAGGTCGCCCGCGCGATTGACGAGATCGATGTAAAAAATCCAGTGATAGAGTCCGACGCCGAAACCCGCGAGCCCGATGGCCCAGCCCAGCGCCTTCAGCAACGGAGACTTCGCCGTGTGATTGGCGATCAGCGCGCAGGCGACCAGCACCAGAAAGCCAACATGGAGGGCGCGCAGCACCTGCGTCGGCAAAATCGCGTAGATCGAAGTCGAAATCTGGAAACACGAGAAAGCGATCGCGATCCCGTAAAGAAGCTTGCCGGAGAAACCTTCGCCCCACCCGGCGGGCAGGTGATGCTCGATGTCGACTTCGCTCGGGCCGGGAGCGGGCGGTGTGTCTGCCAGTGCGGTCATGTCGTCGCAATCACCTTGTCGGTTGAAGCATGGCCTTCGGCGCGCCGCTTCGCGACGGCCCTCCCGGAGGGAGGACCACCGGAGCCCCGCGAATTCGGCGCTACTTGATGAGGCCCTTCTCGCGGAAATATTTTTCCGCGCCGGGATGCAGCGGAACCGGCATTCCCTGCAGGGCGTTCTCGAGCTTGATGTCCGCGGCCGCGACGTGCGCCGCGACGAGATCCTCGCGTTGCTCGAAGATCGCCTTCGTCATCCGGTAGGCGAGATCGTCGGAGAGCGAGGCGCGCGTCACCAGATAGTTCACCACCGCCGTTCCGGCGACGGCCTCTGATTGTCCCGTGTAGGTGTTGGCGGGCATTGTCGCCTTGACGTAGGGCGCGCCGATTTTCTCGACCAGCGGACCCGGAATCTCCACGACGTTGATGTCGACGGACGACGCGAGATCCTTGATCGCCGCGACGCCGAGGCCCGCGGATTGCAGCGTCGCGTCGAGCTGGCGGTTTTTCATCAGATCGACGGATTCGCCGAAGGGCAGATATTCAACCTTCGACAGATCCTTGTACGCGAGCCCGGCGCCCCTCAGGATGGCGCGCGCGTTGAGTTCGGTGCCGGATTTGGGCGCCCCGACCGAGAGACTTTTGCCTTTCAGGTCGGCGAGGGTTTTGATGCCGCTGTCCCTGAGCGCCACGACCTGAATGTAATTGGGATAGATCGCCGCGAGGCCGCGCAGCTTGTCCTGTTTGCCCTTGAAGCCGGCCTCCTCGTCGCCGGCCCACGCGAAGGCGAGGGAATCCCCGAGGGTGAAGGCGATTTCGCCCTTGCCCGCCTGCAACAACACGAGATTTTCCACCGACGCCTTGGTGGCCTGAACCGAAGGCCGCGCGCCGGGAATTTTCTCGGAATAAATCTTCGAGAGGGCGACGCCGAGCGGGTAATAGACGCCCGACGTGCCGCCGGTGAGGACGTTGAGGAAATCGTCGGCGCGCGCCGCCGGAGAGGAAAGAATCGCGGCCGCCATGGCCAGGGCTCCCGACGCGGACGTGAACGCGCGAGTGAAATTCAAACGATTCAAATTCAAAATGGACATGCAACGACCTCCGGCTGTCTCGATGCAAACTGGCAATACCGCGTCGCCGGCCCCCTGTAAAAGGGTCCAGCGCCCGAACTCGCGGCGCCGCGTCCGCCGGGACGGGTCTGGCGCGAGCCCGCGCCGTCGCCGGCGCCACGGGAATTGACGGCCCGGCGGCGCTGTTGTCTCTTGCGGCGCGAGCGCGCGGGCAAGGACCGCGCGAAGGGGACCGGAGGGAGACAATGCCGTCGAGATTCGTCGCCACGCTCGCCATCGCGGCGGCCCTGACGCAAGGCGCGCGGGCCGAAACGTCTCTGGAACGCGGCGCCTATCTCGTGAAGGGCCCGGTCGCCTGCGGCAATTGCCACACCAACCCGGCGCCCGGCTCGCCCGAACTCGGCGGCGGGACGCGCTTCACCGACATCGCCTTCACGGCCATCGCCGCCAATCTCACGCCCGATCCCGAAACCGGGATCGCCCAGTGGACCGACGCCGAACTCGTCAACGGCATTCGCAACGGCAAGCGCCCGCGCGGCTCCACGATTGGCCCGCCCATGCCCGTTCTCGCCTATCGCGGCATGTCCGACGACGACGCGAAGGCCGTCGTCGCCTACCTGCGCGGCGTCAAGCCCGTGGTCAACAGGACCGCGCGCTCGACCTACCGGATTCCCCTGCCGGACTCCTGGGGCCCGACCGTGACGTCGGTTCCGGCGGTCTCCGACGCCGATCCCGTGAAATACGGCGATTACATCGTCAATTCGCTGGCCCATTGCACGGAATGCCACTCGAGACCCGTCGATGGCGGCGGCGTCGATCGCGTGAACGGGCTTGGCGCGGGCGGCCAGGTCTTTCGCGGGCCCTGGGGACTCAGCCAGGCGCCCAACATCACGCCCTCGGGCGTCGGGCATTATTCCGACGCCGAGCTGAAGAAAATCATCACGACGGGCGAACGGCCGGACGGCTCGAAACTCAAGCCGCCCATGGCTGTTTCATACTACGCCAGCATGACGGACAAGGACCTGTCGGCGGTGATCGCCTATCTGCGGTCGATGCCGAAAAAGTAATTCACGCCGCCTTGCGCGCCGCGAGGCCGCGTTCCCAGTCCAGCGCCTGGCGCACGATCTGTTCGAGATTGTCGTGTTTCGGCGTCCAGCCGAGTTCCCCGCGGACGCGCTCGTTCGAGGCGACGATCGAGGCGGGATCGCCGGCGCGGCGGCCCGACAGGCGCACGGGAAAATCGACGCCCGACACACGCTTGACCGTGTCGATCACCTCGAGGACCGAATAGCCCCGGGAATAGCCGACGTTGCAGGTGATGCTCTCGCCGCCCGCGCGCAGGCGCCGCAGCGCGTCCATGTGGGCGCGCGCGAGATCGGTGACCTGGATGTAATCGCGCAGACACGAACCGTCGGGCGTCGGATAGTCCGTGCCGAAAACCTCCATGCCCGCGCGCAATCCGAGCGCGGCCTGCACCGCCACCTTGATGAGATGCGTCGCGTTGTCCGTCGACTGGCCGCCGCGGCCCGCCGGATCGGCGCCCGCCACGTTGAAATAACGCAGGGCCGTGTAGCGCAGCGGATGCGCCCTCGCCGTGTCCGCGAGCATCCACTCGACCATGAGCTTGGATCGGCCATAGGGATTGATCGGATCCTTCGGATCGTCCTCCCGAACCGGCGAGGTGCGAGGTTCGCCATAGACCGCCGCTGTCGAGGAGAAGATGAAATGTTTCACGCCGCCCTCGACGGCGCATTGCAGCAGCGAACGCGCCTTCGCGGTGTTGTTCTCGTAATAGCCGAGCGGGTCGGCCACGGACTCCGGCACGACGATTTTCGCGGCGAAATGGATGATCGATTCGACGCGCTCCCGCGCGATCAGATCGTCGACCAGCGCCCGGTCGCCGAAATCGCCGACGACGAGACGGGCTCCCTTCGGCACCGCCCACCGGAACCCGGTGGTCAGATTGTCCAGAACCACCACGTCCTCGCCGGCGTCGAGGAGTTCGAGAACCATGTGGCTGCCGATGTAGCCGGCGCCGCCCGTCACGAGAATGGACATGATCGTTATCCTGAAATGAACCGCGCCCCGGATTCGCCGTCACCCGATTTTAACCGATGCGGCCTAGTCTGCCTTGTCGGTCGAAACCTTGCCAACACTCGGTGCATTTAACCTTAACCCCCGGCGCGGCGGCGCGGAGCGCGGTCGCGATCCCCGGGGAAACCCGCGGAAACGCTTAACAACGCGGCAACGGCCCTCGCCGCCGCCAACACTGGATGATCCATGACCCGTCGCATTCGCAAGGCTGTCTTCCCCGTCGCCGGCCTCGGCACGCGCGTTTTGCCCGCCACGAAGATGGTGCCGAAGGAAATGCTCACGGTCGTCGACCGGCCGGTGCTCCAGCATTGCGTCGAGGAAGCGCGCGAGGCCGGCATCGAGCATTTCGTCTTCGTCACGGGCCGCAACAAGGCGGTGATCGAGGATCATTTCGACCTCGCCTACGAACTCGAGGACACGTTGCGCAAGCGTGGCAAGACGAAGGAGCTCGAGGCCCTTCTCGCCGACACGCCCGCGGCCGGCGCGACGAGCTTCACCCGCCAGCAGGCGCCGCTCGGCCTCGGCCACGCGGTCTGGTGCGCCCGCGACATTATCGGCGACGAACCCTTCGCGGTGATGCTTCCGGACATGATCACCCTGCCCGGCCAGCGCGGCACGCGTTGCCTTGGCCAGTGTATCGAGGCTTACGAGAAGCAC
This sequence comes from uncultured Hyphomicrobiales bacterium, assembly GCA_903884435.1. GTDB lineage: Bacteria > Pseudomonadota > Alphaproteobacteria > Rhizobiales > Beijerinckiaceae > Terripilifer. The sequence goes on from CAISEY010000091.1 coordinate 20,006, forward strand.
GGCGGCAACATCATCGCAGTCGAGGAAGTGCCGCCCGCCGACACGCACATGTATGGCGTCGTCTCCGTCGGAGCCGATCACGGCCACACGTTCCAGATCAACGGCATGGTCGAAAAACCGCCGCGGGGAACGTCCCCGTCGAACCTCATCATTTCCGGTCGCTATATCCTCGGCCCGGAAGTCTTCGGAATTCTCGCCAACGTGGAAAAGGGCGCCGGCGGTGAAATCCAGCTCACCGACGGCATGAAGAAACTCGCGGAAAAACAGGTATTTCACGGCGTGCGCTTCGACGGCAAGACCTACGACACCGGCTCCAAGGTCGGCTTCCTCGCCGCGAACGTCGCCTTCGCGCTGTCGCGCCCCGACATCGCCCCGGCCTTCCGCGCGGAATTGAAGAAGATCGTCGGGAGTCTCTGACAAACAAGGGCGCGGACGACGTTCCGCGCCTCGTCACCTCTGCAGCTTGAGACCCAGCAGAAACACGTTCGCCGTGTAGTCGGCGCCCGGCGACGTCGATTGCAGGCGTTCGTGGGTGAAGCTGCCACGCACGCTGACGCTGCGGTTGAAATTGTATTCGGCCCGCAGCGCGCCAGTGTAGGTGGTCTCGCGCAGGCTGATTCCCTGGTAATTGTTCACGCCGATCGTCCCGGCGGCGCCGAGCGTCAGGTTGCGCATCAGCGCGTGCGATATATCGAGCGTCACGGCGCGGTTGATCGCGCCCGCCGCGTTGGCGACCGTCGTTTCCGCCAGGGTCGTCGCGCTTCGCAACGTGATCGTCGTCAACGGACTCGCGGTCCAGGCGAGCGAGGCGTCGAAAGTGGGGCCGGCGAGCGTCGGCAGTCGCGAATCCTCGTATTTGCGCTGCGCGTAGCCGATGGCGGCGTCGCCGGTCAGCATCCGCGTCAACTCGAAGGTCGTGCCGGCCTTGACCGATCCGCCGGTCGAGTTTCGCGCGAAACCGGAATCGTCGATGGCGACGTCGCGGCGGCGCGCGTCGCCGCCAACCTCGACGTAGGGCGTGACGCCGGGCGTGATCTGGTATCCCGCCCGCGCCCGCAACCCCCAGGTGTTGTAGTTGCCGTTGCTGAGCGGAAGCACCGTGCCATTGTTGAGGGTCGCGTCCTCGTAGACGGTGCGGTCGAGCGTGCCGTGAAGCCCGAGTTCGAGATCGCCGAATTTTTGCGCGCCGCCGCCGGTCGCGCCGAAACTCGCGACGATCGGGCGGCTCCTGATGGCCGTCGCGGTGAGTTCGGTCGAGCCCGGACGTTGCGTGTCGAGATTGCCGCGCAACTCGAAATCAACCGTCGTGTCGCGGGTCGCGTCGAGGCGCAGGTTCATCTTGCCCTGGCCGTCCGGACGGTCGGCGAGCGGCATCGAGAAATATTTCGTGTAGCCGCCCTTGATCTCGCCCTTGAATTCGTGGGCCGACCAGTTGGAAATCCACGAGGCCCCGCCCTCGCCGCGCAGCGTTTGCGAGCCCTTCGAGGCGCCAGGCTTCCGGTCCGGGTTGGAATCGTAACCCGTGGATACATCGACATAGGGCACGAGTCGAAGCGAGCCGATGGACACGCCGAGTGGCGCGTAGGGATTGTCTTCGACCTTCGGACGCGGCCTGGCGGGGATCGGGGGCGCGACGGCGACCGTCGGGCCCGGCGGCAGGTCGGGATTCGGATTGAGGCGCGATTGCCGCGAGGTCGCCGCGCTGGCGTAGGGCGCGAGCGGCGGCAACGGCTTCGCCGCCTGTTTCGGGCGGCCGGGATATTTGAGCCGGGGATCGGGCCGCTTGCGCGGCCGTCCGTAATTGGAGGACGTGAAATTGCCGGCGTCCGCAGCGGGCGCTCCGGAGGCCGGAGTCGCGCCGGTCAGCGGAATCCCGGCGGTCGACGCGGTCCCCGTGGCGGGGGTGAGATCGTTGCCGGAAATCTGCGTTCCCGTGCCGCGCAGGCCCGAAACATCGGTCTGCTGGGCGCGCGCGACCCCCGCCGCCATCGGAACGAAGGCCAGCCCGCCCGCGCAAGCGGCCAGCCACGAATATGAGGTTTGACGGCTCGAGGCCAAGGCTATCCCCGCGAGACGCCGCGAGGGGCGTCCCCGTCAGCGATATTCCGTTATGGTTAATCAATGGTTACCGGCGGCCCCTGGCGGGACGCGCGCCCGGGTGATATGAGCGCCTCATGCAGTCATCCATGTCCGCGAACCAGTCCGGAGCCACGGCCACGCGTTCGGCCTTGCGCACGCTTGGCCTCGAACGGGCCGGCATCGCCGCGCTCGAGGCGGAACTTTCGTCGGGCGGCGGCCTGTCTCCGGCCTTCGACGCCGCCGTGGCGCTGCTGCGCGCGGCGACCGGGCGGGTGATTGTCACCGGCATGGGCAAGTCCGGCCACGTCGGCCGCAAGATCGCCGCGACGCTCGCCTCGACGGGCACGCCCGCCTATTTCGTCCATCCCGCCGAAGCCAGCCACGGCGATCTCGGCATGATCCAGAACGGCGACGCGATTCTCGCCCTGTCCTGGTCCGGAGAGACGGCCGAGCTCGCGGACATGATCACCTACTCACGGCGTTTCGGCATTGGCCTCGTGGCGATGACCGCCAACGCCGAATCGGCGCTCGCCCGCGAGGCGGACGTCTGCCTCGCCCTGCCGAAATCGGAGGAGGCCTGCCCCAACGGCCTCGCCCCCACCACCTCGACGACGATGCAACTGGCCATGGGCGACGCGCTCGCCGTCGCCATGCTGGAGGCCCGCGGCTTCACGGCGCATGATTTCCGCATGTTCCACCCCGGCGGCAAGCTCGGGGCGCGCCTCGCCTTCGTGCGCGACGTCATGCACAAGGACGACGCCGTGCCTCTGATCGGCGGCGGCGCCCGCATGGCGGCGGCGGTTCTCACCATGACGGAAAAGCGCCTCGGCTGCGTCGGCGTCATCGACGCGGACGGACGGCTCGCCGGCATCATCACCGATGGCGACCTGCGCCGCCACATGCGCGAGGGCGGCAACCTCCATTCCGAACCGGTGGGCTCGGTGATGACGCCCGATCCGATCACCATCGCGCCCGACGCGCTCGCGGCGGAAGCCCTCGCGCTGCTCAACGAAAAACGCCGGTCCGTGCTCATCGTGGTCGACGGCGACCGCAAACCCGTCGGCGTCGTCCATATTCACGATCTCTACGCGATCGGGGTCGCGTGAGCCGTCACAACTCCGGCTTGAAACCGGAGGCCTTGACGATCGGCCCCCAGAAATCCTTGTCCCGCTGCTGCGCCCGCGTCAGTTCCTCCGGAGTCGATCCGACGGGTTCGACGCCCATTCCCAGGAGTTTCACGCGGATCGAAGGGTCGCGCACGGTCTCGACGACGATCCGGTTCAGCCGCGCGACAATCTCCGGCGGCGTCCGGGCCGGAGCGTAAAAAGCGTACCAGCCAAGCGCGGACAGATCGATGCCCTGTTCCTTCATGGTCGGAACGCCGGCGACGAAGGGCGAAGGGCCGTCGGTGAACGTGCCGACGATCCGGATCGCGCCGGCGACGTGATGCTGCGCCAGTTCCGACGTGCTGAGCGCGGCGATGGGGATCTGCCCCGCCATCAGGTCGTTCAGCGCCGGCGGCGAGCCGCGATAGGGAACATGCTCCATGGGGACGCCGATCAGACGGCCAAACTCGAGGCCGAGAAAATGCGTCAGCGCGCCGGCGCCGGGCGTGCCGTAATTCGCGCGCCTCGGGTCCGCCTTCAGCCAGGCTGTCAATTCCTTCACGTTTGTCGCCGGGACGTTTTTCGCGACCGCGAGCGCGTAGTCGGACGAGGTCGCGAGGCTGATCGGAGCGAAATCCGCGAAGGGATCGAAGGTCAGCTTCTCCCCGAAGAAATGCTGATGCAGGATCATCGGCGAACTCGGACTGATCAGCAGCACCGAACCATCGGGCTTCGCGTCGCGCACCGCGCGGATGCCGATATGGCCGCTCGCGCCGGTGATGTTCTCGACGAGGGCGCTCTTGCCCGTTTCCGCGCCGATTCGCTCCGCCACGAGGCGCGCGAGAACGTCGATGCTGCCGCCCGGGGAGAAAGGCAAGATAACGCGCACAGGGCCGACGCCGAGTTGCGCCCGCGCGGGAGCCGCGCAGAGAAGGGCGCCCGCGGCCAGACCGGCCACGAACGACAGGATCTTCGGCTTCATGGTTCGCCCCTCCGTTGTTGACGGGCTCAAAGTGCCCTGCCCGTCCCGCGCCGGCAAGCCGCCGCGCCCGGTTCCGCGGCGAAGCGGCGCGCCGGTCCATCACGGGTTGAAGCGCGGGGAGCGCGCCGTTACAAGCGTCAGGCAAGGCTCGCGACATAAAATGTGAGGACCGATGAACCGCGCGTTTCCATTCTTCGCGGCGACGCTCGTCGCCCTGGCGCCGGCCCGCGCCCTCGCCCAGCAGCCCGCCGAGGGCTTTTTCAGGGGCAAGACCGTCAGCGTCTACATCGGCTTCTCCGCCGGAGGCACCTACGATTATTTTGGCCGGCTCGTGGCGCGCCATCTCGGCAAGCATATTCCCGGCAATCCGACGGTCGTGGCGCAGGCCATGCCTGGCGCCGGCAGCTTCACGCTCGCCAACTGGATGACCCGCATCGCGCCGAAGGATGGCACGGCGATCGGCATCGTCTCGCAGACAGCCGCGATCGAGGAAGTGCTGAAATCGCCGGGCGTCCAGTTCAGGTCGGCGGACTTCAACTGGATCGGCCGCGCCACCTCGAACGTCGAGATCAGCGTGGTCTGGCACACGTCGAAGGCGAAGAAGGTCGAGGACGCCCTGAACTACGACATTCCCCTCGCCTCGACCGGCGCGGGCTCCCCGTCCGAAGGCTATCCCAAGCTGCTGAATGGCGTTCTGGGCACCCGCTTCAAACTGGTCGGCCCCTACCCCGGCTCGACGGACGGATTGCTCGCCATGGAGCGCGGCGAAACAGACGGCGCGTTCACCTCGTGGAACACGCTCAATGTCGCCAAGCACGACTGGATCGTCGATAAAAAAGTCAACGTGCTCGTGCAATACGCCCTGGAGCGCACGCAGGACATGCCCGACGTGCCCACCATGGTCGAACTTGGCAAGACGCCGGAGGACAAGGCCATGTTCTCGTTCTATGTCAGCGGCGGCGAGGTGGGTCGTTCGTTCCTGGCCCCGCCCGGCGTCCCCGCCGACCGCGTCGCCGTGCTGCGCAAGGCCTTCGACGAAACCATGAGCGACCCGGAACTGCTCGGCGAAATCGAGAAGGCGAAACTCGACTTCCATCCCGCTTCCGGGGAGAAACTACAGAAAATCGTCGCGGACTCCGCGACAGTCGCCCCCGCCGTCGTCGCGCGGATGCAATCAATTCTGCAAAAATAGGATTTCACCATGGCCGCGCTCGTCCACCAGTACAATTGCCTGTCGGACAATTTCGGCGTGCTCGTGCACGATCCCGCGACGGGGGCCACGGCGGCCATCGACGTTCCCGAGGCCGCGCCCACGTTGCGGGCGCTCCGGGACACGGGCTGGAAGCTCACGGACATTCTCGTCACGCACCGGCACGCCGATCACGTGCAGGGCATTCCCGAAGTCCGGGAGCATTTCCCCGACGCGCGGATCGTCGCCCCGGCGATCGAGGCCGACCGCGTGCCGCTCGTCGATCTGAAGGTCCGCGAGGGCGACGTGATTCGCGTCGGACGGCTCGAGGCGAAGGTCTTCGAGACGCCGGGCCACACGATCGGCCACGTCGTCTACTGGTTCGACGGAGAAAAACTGCTGTTCGCCGGCGACACGCTGTTTTCCGCCGGCTGCGGACGCGTCAACGAGGCGCCCATGCCGGTCATGTGGAATTCGCTGAAGAAGCTGATGGCGCTGCCGGGCGACACGAAGGTCTATTGCGGCCACGAATACACGGTCGCCAACGCGCGTTTCGCGCTGACCGTCGATCCGGGCAACGCGGCGCTCGCGGCCTGCCTCGAAACGGCGGAGGCCCTGCGCGCGCGCGGCGAGGCGACGCTCCCCTCGACGATCGAACGCGAACTGGCGATAAATCCCTTCCTGCGGGCGGGAAACCCCGACGTGCGGACGGCGCTCGGTCTCGCGGGAGCGACGGACGCCGCGGTTTTCGCCGAAATCCGCGAGCGCAAGAACAAATTCTGACGGGCGATCAGGGCTTTTTCGCGAGCGCCTCGAGCGTCCGCTGCATCTCGGAAATTTGCCGCTTCATCGCCTCGATGTCGCCGCCGGCAGGCGCGGGGACGGGAGCTTCCGGCTTCGCGCCGGCGGCGTCCGCGCCGAGCGGAGCGAACGGGCTGAACACGGCGAGCGCGTTGCTGAACAGGGCGACGTTCTTGCGCGCGGTCTCCTCGAGCGCGGCGAACATCTGGCCGCCCGGAATCCCCGTGACGCCGAAGGTCGTCGTCATCTGTTCGCGCATTTTCTGCTGTTCGGCGGCGAATTTATCCAGCGAGAATTGCAGGTAGCTCGGAACCAGCATCTGCATGGAATCGCCATAGAAGCGGATGAGCTGGCGCAGGAAGTCGATCGGCAGCAGCGATTGCCCGTCCTTGCCTTCCTGCTCGAAGATAATTTGCGTCAGCACCGAACGGGTGATTTCCTCGTTGGTCTTGGCGTCGAACACCTGGAAATTCTCGCCGGTCTTCACGAGCTGGGCGAGATCCTCGAGCGTGACATAGGTGCTCGTTCCGGTGTTGTAGAGACGCCGGTTGGCGTATTTCTTGATGACAATGGGCTGTTTGTCGCTTGCCATGGTCCAGTTTCGCCTTCTTCGCGGTCCCCGCCGGGGGACGACGGCCGATCTGTACGATAGTCCGTCCGCGAAGTCCCGGAAACAAATTTGTCGCGAAACTTTGGCCGAATGCCTCCAGGATGGGCAAGCCGCGACCAAAGTAGACACGGATTCCCCTCCGGCGCGCTTGACCGGCGGGTTACGGGGGGGTAGCCCAAAATCAAATTGACATGGTCAATTCACGCGGGTCCGACGGCCGCGAACCCAGTCACAGGAGCATCGAGCATGGCGACGGATATTGTCATAACGGGCGCCGCCCGCACGGCGGTGGGTTCCTTCAACGGAGCGTTCGGCGACACCCCCGCCCACGAGCTCGGCGCGGTCGCGATCAAGGCGGCGCTCGAGCGCTCGAAGGTCGCCGCGGCCGACGTCGACGAAGTCATCATGGGCCAGATTCTGCAGGCCGGCCAGGGCCAGAACCCGGCGCGCCAGGCGGCGATGAAGGCCGGCGTGCCACAGGAAAAAACCGCCTGGGGCCTCAACCAGCTCTGCGGCTCGGGCTTGCGCGCGATCGCGCTCGGGATGCAGCAAATCGTCAGCGGCGACGCCAAAATCATCGTCGCGGGCGGTCAGGAATCCATGTCGCTCGCGCCTCACGCGGCCTATTTGCGCGCCGGTCAAAAAATGGGCGACCTGAAATTCGTCGATCTGATGATCAAGGACGGCCTCATGGACGCCTTCAATGGCTACCACATGGGCAACACCGCCGAGAACGTCGCCGCGAAATGGCAGCTTGGCCGCGAGGAGCAGGACACGTTCGCGCTCGGCTCGCAGAACAAGGCCGAGGCGGCGCAGAAGGCCGGAAGGTTCAGGGACGAGATCGCGCCCGTGACCCTCAAAACCCGCAAGGGCGATGTCGTGGTCGACGCCGATGAATACATCCGCCATGGCGCGACTCTCGAGTCCCTCGCCAAGCTGCGTCCGGCTTTCAGCAAGGACGGCACCGTCACCGCCGGCAACGCGTCGGGCATCAACGACGGAGCCGCGGCTGTCGTCGTGATGAGCGGCGACGAAGCCAGGAAGCGCGGCCTGCAACCGCTGGCGCGCATCGTCTCCTGGGCGACCGCCGGCGTCGATCCCGCCATCATGGGCTCGGGTCCGATTCCGGCCTCGCGCAAGGCGCTGGAAAGGGCCGGCTGGAAGGTCAAGGATCTCGAACTCGTCGAGGCGAACGAGGCCTTCGCGGCGCAGGCGCTCGCGGTGAACAAGGACATGGGCTGGGATCCCTCCATCGTCAACGTCAACGGCGGCGCCATCGCCATCGGCCACCCCATCGGCGCCTCGGGCGCGCGCGTCTTCACGACGCTGCTGTATGAAATGCAGCGCCGCGGCGCGAAGAAGGGCCTCGCGACCCTGTGCATCGGCGGCGGCATGGGCATCGCCATGTGCGTCGAGCGCTAGCAATTCCGGGCGCGCGGCCTGCCACGAAAGTGGAATTGGAATCGCGCGCCCGATCTGGTTCAAGGGATTGAATCGTCACGGGAGAGAAACATGGCGCGCGTTGCACTTGTCACTGGCGGAACTCGCGGCATCGGCGCCGCGATTTCAAAATCGCTGAAAGACGCCGGCTACCACGTGGCCGCGAACTACGCCGGCAACGACGAGGCGGCGGCGGCCTTCAGGGCCGAAACCGGCATTGCCGTTTACAAATGGGACGTGTCGAACGCGGACGCCTGCGCCGCCGGCGTCGCCCAGGTCGAAAAGGATCTCGGCCCCGTCGACGTGCTCGTCAACAACGCCGGCATCACGCGCGACGGCTTCTTCCACAAGCTCAAGCTCGAACAGTGGCAGGCCGTCATCAACACCAATCTGAATTCACTGTTCAACATGTGCCGCCCGGTCATCGAGGGCATGCGCGATCGCAACTTCGGCCGCATCGTCTGCATTTCCTCGATCAACGGACAAAAGGGCCAGGCCGGACAGACCAACTACTCCGCCGCCAAGGCCGGCGAACTCGGCTTCGTCAAGGCGCTCGCCCAGGAGAGCGCGAACAAGGGCATCACGGTCAACGCGATTTGCCCCGGCTACATCGGCACGGAAATGGTGATGGCGGTGCCGAAGGACGTGCTTGAAAAGCGCATTCTGCCATTGATTCCGGTCGGCCGCCTCGGCGAGCCGGAGGAGATCGCGCGCTGCGTCGTCTTCCTCGCCGCGGACACATCGGGCTTCATCACGGGTTCGACGCTCAGCGCCAACGGCGGCCAATATATGAATTGATAAAATCTAACGTAACCTCGTCGCTCTTTGTAAGAAGATTTGAGCGATCGTGTGACGCTCGGCATCTGCAAGCCGTTTCGTTGCCCGGGGGGGACGTTATGAGTTGCGCACGTATCTGGGTCGTTCGCGCGGGCGGCGACGCGAGGGCTGACTCGATATTTCTCGAGTCGAGCCAGCTCGCGATAAACTTCGTCGAGGCGCCGGACGACGCGAGCGCCTTGCCGCCGAGCCGCGGCGCCTTCAAGGAATTGTTCGGAAAATCCGCCGACGCGAAACCGGCGGCGATCCCGGTCCAGGCCGGACAACTCTTCCGCTTCGTCCACGAAATGAAGATCGGCGACCGGGTCATTTATCCGCGCCGCGCGGACAGGACCCTGCACTGGGGCGAAATCACCGGGCCCTACGTGTTCTGTGGCGACGAAGCCGGGGAATTCCCCCATCGCCGCGCGGTGCGCTGGATATCGAAGCTCAGCCGCGACGTGTTCTCCCAGGGGGCGCTCTATGAACTCGGCTCGACGCTGACGCTCTTCGAGGCGAAGTCCTTCGCGGGCGAGTTCCGGCGGAAGTTCGAGGACGAGCCCGGCGAAAGCGCGGCGGCGCCCGCCGCGCCGGACGAGGATGGCGACATCGCCGTCGTGCGCGACATCGCGGAAAGCACGCGCGACTTCATCGCGAAGAGAATTCGCACGGATCTCAAGGGATTCCCTTTCGAACCCTTCATGGCCGACCTGTTCAGGGCCATGGGTTACCGCGCCCGCGCAACGCGAAACGTGCGCGACGACGGCGTCGATATCATCGCCCACCGCGACGAACTCGGCATCGAGCCGCCGATTCTGAAAATTCAGGTGAAGGTCGTCGATTCCAACATTGGCGCGGACAGCGTCAAGGCCTTCTACGCCATGGTGCAGGACCGCGACGTCGGCATCTTCGTCACCACCGGCGGCTATTCCGCGAGCGCCACCAACTTCGCCAGCACGAAGGGCAACCTCAAGCTGATGAGCGGCGTCGAACTCGTCGACCTCATCCAGAAATACTACGACGGCCTCGACCTCAAGTACCGCAAGCAAATTCCCTTGCGGCGCGTGCTCGTGCCCGACGTGCAGATCGGCGAATAGCCGTCACATGTATTCGGCGCGCACGTCGATCGTGTCGCGGACGCCGATGCTGTCGTAGTTGAGCGCGAGCCAGCGCTTCGCCGCGGCCCGTCCAATGTCGCGCATCGCCGTCAGCGTCTCCCACGAGGAGTCGAATTTCGACGCGGCGGAAAACGCCTTGAGCGGCTCGGCGCCGTCGATGCGATGCACGAAGACCCGCATGTACTTGTCGACGGGCAGACGCCCCTCGTCGACGAGGCGCTGCACGAATTCCACCGCGCGCATCTCGCGCATCAGCGACGAATTGAAGCTGATCTCGTTGATCCGGTTCTGGATGTCGCGCGCCGTTCGCGGCGTCTCGCTCCGCTCCAGCGGATTGATCTGCACGATCACGACGTCGGGGCAGGCGGTTTCGTAGAACAGCGGAAACAGCGCGGGATTGCCCATGTAACCGCCGTCCCAGTAAGGCGCGCCGTCGATTTCGACGGCGCGGAACAGATTGGGCAGGCAGGCCGAGGCCATCACGTGATCGGCGGTGAGATCTTCCCGGTTGAAGATCGCGATCTTCCCGGTTCGTACGTTGGTCGCGGCGACGAACAGCTTGATGTGCTGGCAGGCGCGGACCTTGTTGAAGTCGATCATCGTGTGCAGAAGGTCGCGCAACGGATTGAGATCGAGCGGATTGAAATCGTAGGGCGAGGCGTAATGCGTGAAGAGATCCATCATCGCGAAGACGGGCGAGCCCTCGAAGTTCCAGGGCAGGAAAACGCCCTCGAACATCTTGCGCTGCCAGGGTTGCATGGCGCCTTCCGCGCTGATTTTCGACCAGAAGGATTCGAGCCTCGCGCGGGCGCCCGCGCGCCCGTCCTCGAGATAGCCCTGCGCGTAGACGGCGGCGTTCATCGCGCCCGCGCTGGTTCCGGTGATCGCCTCGACGTCGAGACGCCCGTCCTCGAGAATCGCGTCGAGAACGCCCCAGGTGAAGGCGCCATGCGAACCGCCGCCCTGCAGGGCGAGGTTCACCTTCTTGCGCCCGTCCCAGTCGATGGCGTCGCGCGCTTTCGACGCCTTGCGCGGCGCGCGGGTCATGCGGCGGTCCAGCCGCCGTCCATGGAAATGTTCGCGCCGGTGATTTGCGCGGCGGCGTCGGAGCAGAGGTAAACCGCCAGGGCCGCGACCTGATCGACGGTGACGAACTGCTTCGTCGGCTGCGCGGTCAGCAGCACGTCGTTGATGACCTGCTCCTTCGTCATGTTGCGCGCCTTCATCGTGTCGGGAATCTGCTTTTCGACGAGCGGGGTCCAGACGTAGCCGGGCGAGATGCAATTGGACGTGACCCCGAAGGTCGCGAGTTCCAGCGCCACGGTCTTGCTAAGTCCCGCGAGGCCGTGCTTTGCGGTCACGTAGGCCGCCTTGAAGGGCGAGGCGACCAGCGAATGGGCCGAGGCCGTGTTGACGATCCGGCCCCACTTGCGCGCCTTCATGCCCGGCGTCGCGGCGCGGATCGCGTGGAAGGCGGAGGACAGGTTGATCGCGATGATCTGGTCCCACTTCTCGACGGGAAAATCCTCGATCGGCGAGACGAACTGGATGCCCGCGTTGTTGACGAGAACATCGACGGAGCCGAGCCGGGTTTCGGCGTCCTTGATCATCGCCGCGATTTCGGCGGGCTTCGACATGTCCGCGCCATTGTAAACGCAGCGCACGCCGTGGTCGGCCTCGATCTTCGCGCGTTCGGTCTCGACGGCGGCCGCGTCGCCAAACCCGTTGATCATGATGTTCGCGCCTTCGGCGGCGAGGGCGGTGGCGATGGCGAGGCCAATTCCGCTGGTGGACCCGGTGACGACGGCGTTGCGCGACTTGAGGAACATGGCTTGTCTCCAATGCGGTGGGCGGCGACCGCCCCGCACGGCTTGTATCGCAATGCACAAAAATTGACGAGGGGCGGCGCGACGACGCCCGAAATCTTCCTGTTCTGAAATTGCTGGATAAAACCACGGAAGCCCCGCAACCCTCGAAATCAATCGACCATTTTAAGTCGCTTTCAATGCTTTTCCCGGAGTTTGCGGCCTGCCTCCCGGACCTGAATTCATGATTTTGCGCCCATTCACCAATTTCTGGCGCCTGACCGCGCGTCAGGAGTCCGGGGGGCTGGCGACGATGCCGCCCGAGCAGAAGGCGGAGATCCGCGCCGCCCAGATTCACGCGGTGATCGCCCTGACGCCGCCGATGATCATCGCCAATCTCGTCAACGCGGCGATCGTCGTCCTCCTGTTCTGGAGCGAGGCGAACCGGACGTTCCTGTCGCTCTGGGGCCTGACCGTGCTGCCCATGCTCGGACTCTGGTGGCGCAAGTGGCGCTCCGAAAGATTGACGCCCGCGCGGGTCCGGGCCTCCCTGCGCGGCGTCCGGCGCGTCACGCTCAACGCGGCGCTGCTGGGAGCCGTCTGGGCGCTCCCGCTGATGTTCATGTTCGGGAACTCCGGCGAGTCCCGCCGCATTGTCCTGGCGGCCATCACGACGGGCATGATCTGCGGCGGCGCCATCTCGCTCGCGACGGTCTGGCAGGCGGCGCTGCTCTATTCGCTGGCGATCGGAACTCCGGGAGCCCTGGTTCTGCTGGCGACGGGAGATCCCGTCTATCTCGGTCTCGCCGCCCTGACCGTGTCCTTCGCGTTTCTCGTCGGCAGAACGGTTTGCGACCGCAGCGATTCCTTCGCGCATGGCTTTCTCGCCAACCGGAACCTGCGCGAACAGGGTCACGTCATCAGCCTGCTGCTGCGCGAATTCGAGGACAGCGCCAGCGACTGGCTCTGGCAGATCGACCAGCGCGGCAAGTTCATCCATGTCTCGAACCGCATGGCGGCGCTTCTCGACGTTCGCCCGGAGGATCTCGCGGGCAAGACCCCGATCGACCTCCTGACGCTCGACGCCGGCCGGTCCGCGGACGAAGACGTCCCCGTCGCCGAGGCCTTCCGCGCGCGCTTTTCCAGACGCGCGCCATTTCGCGATCTGCTGTTTCCCGTGTCGGTCCGCGGTCAACGGCGATGGTGGTCCGTCACCGCCAATCCGGTCTTCGACACGGAAGGAAAGTTCGCCGGATTCCGCGGCGTCGGCTCCGACGTGACGGAGGCGAGGCTCGCCGAGGCCTCGCTTGAAAAGATGGCGATCTTCGACGGCCTCACCGGTCTGCCGAACCGCCAGCATTTTCATCGCAGGCTCGGCGACGCGCTGGCGGGGCGGCGGCGAAACGACGCGCAATTCGCGGTGTTGAGCCTCGATCTCGACCGCTTCAAATACGTCAACGACACGCTCGGCCATCCCGTCGGCGACAGGCTGTTGCGGCTCGTGGGCGAGCGCGTGAAGGGGTGCCTGCGCAACGGCGATCTCGCCGCGCGGTTTGGCGGAGACGAGTTCGTCGTTCTCCAGGCCGCGTCGAGCCGCGAGGAGTCCGCCGCGCTGGCGCGCCGCGTCGTCTCGCGTCTGTCCGCCCCCTACGAGATCGACGGCCAGTGCGTCCTCATCGGCGCCAGCGTCGGCATCGCGCTCGCGCCCGACCACGGCGACGACGCCGACGAATTGGTGAGAAACTCCGATCTCGCGCTCTACCAGGCGAAGGCGGAGGGCAAGGGCGATTTCCGCTTCTTCTCCGAGGAGATCAACGCGCGGATGCAATCGCGCCGCGTGCTTGAAATCGAATTGCGCGAGGCGCTGCGCCTGCGTCAGTTCTCGCTGCGCTTCCAGCCGCTCGTCGACGCGCGGACCGGCGTGGTGACGACCTGCGAGGCGCTGGTGCGCTGGGAGCATCCCGAACGCGGCCTTGTCCCCCCGGGCGAATTCATCCCCGTCGCCGAGGAAACCGGCCTCGTCGTCGCGATCGGGGAATGGGTGCTCGACAACGCCTGCGCGGAAGCCGCCGCCTGGCCGCGCGGCGTGCGCGTCGCCGTCAATCTGTCGACGATCCAGTTCCAGACCGGTCAGGTCGTCGAGGTTGTCGCCGGCGCGCTGGCCCGCACCGGCTTGCCCGCCAGCAGACTGGAGCTGGAAATCACCGAGACCGTCCTCCTCGCCAATTCCGAGGAGACGCTGAAAATTCTCGACCGGTTGCGCGCGCTCGGCGTGCGCATCTCCCTCGACGATTTCGGCACCGGCTATTCGTCGCTGTCCTACCTGTCGAGTTTTCGCTTCGACAAGATCAAGATCGACAAGTCCTTCGTCCGCGACGTCGCCCGCAGACCCGACGCCGCCGCGATCATCCGCGCCATCACGGGACTGGCGACCGCGCTCGGCATGTGCACGACCGCGGAGGGAGTTGAAAGCGTCGAGGAGCTCGAATGGCTGCGGGAACAGGGCTGCCGCGAGTTGCAGGGCTACCTCATCAGCCGCCCGCTGCCGGCGGCGGACGCGCGCCTGCTGCTCGGCGCCGGGCGCGCGCTCCCCGGGGCGCGGGAC
>CAISEY010000092.1 GCA_903884435.1 uncultured Hyphomicrobiales bacterium
GCCCGCGCCGCGATGGCGGCGGCGGCGGGCGAGGCGGAGGCCAGCGCGATGGCCTCCGGCGTGTTGGAGAGAACGGCGGCGAGATCATCGGCGCTTTTCGCGGCGAGGCTGGCGAGCGCCTGGTCGCTGGCCAGACTCCAGGGATCGTCGCCCGAACCCTTGACGACGATGGCGTCCTCGGCGCGCTGCACGCGGCGACGGGACTTGTCGAACACGTCCCAGACGTAGCCGATGGCCGCGCCGCCCTCGACGGGCCAGGCGGAGAGATAGCCGCGCACCAGATATTGCGCTTTCGTCACGTCGGCCAGGGCGACTTCGCGCCGGGTTGCTTCCGCCGTGGTTTTTTCGGCGAAACGGGCGGCGACGCTCGCGGGGGCGCCGTCCACGGTCACGAAAGCCACGGTCGCGCCGCCAGGGCTGACGCCGGGGCGGGCGGCGAGACGACCGGTCCGGGGCTCGGGCGCGCTGGCGGTCAGATCTCCGACGCCATCGACGCAGCCGGCGAGCGCCGCGGGCAACGCCAGCGCGCAAACAAAAGCAAGCGCGCGGCCACGCCGCGCCCGTGCGGTCTTCATCATCAACGCCTCTGCCCTGCCGCCGCGATTTTTCCGCGCGCTGGCCAGAGCTAGCCGGATTTCGCGGCGGGGTCCAGCCCGGGGAAACCGCGGCTACTGGATGACGTAGGCCGTGCGCACCTTCGATTTCCAGAAGTCGTAGCCGAGCCAGCCATAGCCGCCGGCGCCCCAGGTCGTTCCCCAGGAGTTCTGGATCAGCAGCGCTTTTCTGGCGTCGTCGTAGCCGATCGCCGCCATCTGGTGGCCTTCGCCCGTGGATTCGTCGGCTTCCAGCACCGCGTCGGCGCGCAGGGCGCGCAGGGCCGGTCCGACGCGGATGCTGAAGGTGACGACCGAGCCGGCGTAAAGTTGCTGTTTCACGGTTTCAAGGGCCGTGGCGTCGAAGGCGGACCAGCCGCCGATCCGGTATTTCGCGGCGCGCCTGAGTTCGTCCGGCGTCGGCATCCGCCCGCAAAATCCCGCGTCGAAAGCAAATTCCTCGACGGGCAGGGCGCCGACGGTCTTCAGCAATTCGAGCGTCTTCGAGGCCGCCGTGCCCGACTGGCAGGAGGCGTCGCGGGCGACCTGGTTGTAGGTGAAAGAGGGGCTGAGGACGAGGCCGGGCGTTTGCGCCCGCAGGGCCGTCGAGGCCGCGGCGTAGGTCACGGCCCAGGACACGCAACTGCTGGTGTCGGCCTGGCGGCGCGGCGGCGGGACTTTCGCCTGGAGGGTGACGCTCGCCGGCGGCGTGGCGCGGCTGGCCTTCGGCGGCTGCGTTTTGAGCGCGTCGAAATCCTCGAAAATGGCGCCCTGGGCGAAAGCGGCGGCGGGCGCGCCCGCGCTGGCGAGGGCGGCGAGGAGGGCTCTGGCCTTCATTTGATCGGCTCCGGCCGGCGTTGGGAAAACACAACGCGGTCGTTGATCGCGTAGACGAAACACGGATAGGCGGGGTCGGGTTCGTTGCAGGCGGCGAGCGCCTTCGCCTGCGCCTCCAGCGTGTCCTTGCCCGAGGCGATCGAGACGCGCGTGCCCATGACGCGGATCGCCATGGCCTTCGGTCCATGCATCTCCCCGTAGGCGACGAGATCCTTCGATTTGGGATCGCGGAAGCCCGGAACGCGCTCTGGATCGTAGGCGCCCGCGTAGGCGACGCGCGGCATCGATTTTGTTTCCGCCGTCGAGAGGTCGGGCGCGCGGAGATCGCCGCCGGAGGCGAGCAGCGCGCAGGGCCGTCCGTAGTGCATCTGGCAGGCTTCCAGCGCGAGTTCCTCCGCGCGCTCCTGCGAACCGACGCGGGAAAAGCGGAACGTGCGCTTTGAAAAGGGCTCGATGGCCATGGCGCGGAAGGGTTCCTCGCCCGAATAGGAGCGCAGGAACTCCTGGCTGAAATTGATGTAGTCGAACGCGTCCGGAAGATTCGCGGGAAGCGGCCGGGCCTTCGTGAGCCGTTTGGGCAGAACCACCTGGGTTCCCGCCGCGTAAAGGAAACAGAGACCGCCGGCGGCGACGCGGCCCGGATCGGCCATGCAGGCGGCCAGCGCCGCCTCCTCGGCCGCGGGCTGGCCCGCCGTCCCCGTCACGGGAAAAAAGCGCCCGGTCGGGTGGATCGCGGCGGCCTTGGCGCCTGGCGCCGCGGCATAGGCCTGCACGTCGGCGCGTCTGGACAGGTCCGCCCCGGAAACGGGGAGTTTGCCGATGTCGAACTTGCCGGCGAACGTGACATTCGCCATGTCGCGCACGGGAGACCCGCTGGCCGGCGCGGGCTCCATCTGCTCGTTGACGGCGAGAAGCGCGCAGGGCCGGCCCGCGAAAATCTGGCATCCTTCCAGCGCCGCCACGCGCGCCGCGGCGGCGTCAGTCCGTCCCGTCGCGCGCCAGACCATCGAGGAGCCCGGAACATAGGCGATGGCCTTGGCGCCCTTGTCCGCCAGGTAGTCGCGGACGAAAAGCTCCCGGCGCTCCGGCGCGAGTTGCGGCGTCCCGGTCCCGAGGCTCGCGAGGAGCGTCTCGCGCGGCCCCTTCGCCGAGGGGGCGGGCGCTGGCGGTTTCGTCGCCGACGGGAGGGGCGCGGGCGTCGGGGGCGGCGCGGGCAAGGGCGCGGGTTTGACGGGCGTCGCCGGTTCGGCTCTGGCGACCGCGGCGGCGGGCGGAGCCGGAGGCGCGGGCGCCGGCGCGAGCGTCCGGGGGTCGTCCCTGGCGATCGGCGGAGAGGCCGGCGCCGGCGAGTCCTTCAAGTCTTTCATCATGGCGTCGAGCAGCCGGATCAGGCGGTTTCGCGCGAGATCGACGAAAACGCCATTGGGGAATTTCGCCATGTAGGCGCGAAAATCCGCCGGATCGGCGCTGTTCGCGATCGAGTTCCAGTAGACGACTTCCGGGTCGAGCGACGCGGGCGCCGCCGGGCGTTCGGCGGTCGCGGCGGGTTTCGCGGGGGCGGCCCTGAAGTAAAAATCACCCTCCAGCGATGAATTTTGCCAGGGGCGCTGTTTGCCGCCGGTCGTTTCCACCACTTCGCGCGTCACCTGCGTCATCAGGCTCTTGATTTCGAGGCCGGGCGTTTCGATCTGTTTGAGGATCGCGGAGGTGAACGGGCTGTTGCGGCCCTGGCCATCCTGCGCGACCTGGCCGGGCGCGGTGGCGAAGGCGAGCATCACGCCCGACGCCGTGGATTCCACGCGGGCGAGGCCGCGGCTCGCGACCTCGCGGGTGCGCGCGGTCAGCCGGCCGAGAAACGGGTTGTCGCGGCAGGCGTCGAGGAACACCACGGTGACGCGGGCGTTGCCGTCGGTCTGTTCGAGCACGCTGTCGAGTTCGAGGGCCTCGAACCGCACGTTTCGGCCCGTGTCGAAATCGGCGCCCGTCGGCACCAGCCAGTTCTTGCCGCCAAACTCGAGGGCGTGGCCGGAATAGTGGAACAGACTCGCCTCCGCGCCGACCGACATCTGGCCGAACCGGCGCACGGCGGCTTCCAGGGCGGCGCGATCGGGGTCGAGCACGAGATCGACCCTGAACCCGAGCTTCGTCAGGGCCGCGGCCATGTCCTGCGCGTCGTTCAGCGTGTTGACGAGTTTGGGCGCGTGCTTGTAGTTGGCGACTCCAATCACCAGCGCCACCCGTTCGCCATCCGCGAAGGCGGGTCGGAAAGCGTTCAGCAGCAACAGGAAAACCGTTATAGCTATTCGCAACATGCGTGTCCCTGGACCAGACGCCGCGAAAAATTTACGTCAATGCGCGGAGCCTGTCCATGCGCGGGCGCTCGCGGCGTGCGGCGGCGCACGTCCGGCGGCGGCGCGAAAGGACGGGATTTTCCTCGCGGGGCGCCGGCCATGAGCGCCATGAACAGCCCGGATCGCCCGGCGGACGACGACGCGCCGGCGGAGGAAATCCTCGACGAGGACGCGCCGGAAAGTCCCGAACCGCTCGTGACGGGCGTCGAGGAAGAGGCCTCGCCCGCCTCGCTGCGCCGCGGCGTCGAAGTGATCAAATCCCATCTCGAACACGCGCCGGTCGGCCCCGGCGTCTATCGCATGATCGGCGGCGACGGGGAGGTGCTCTACGTTGGCAAGGCGCGCAGCATCAGGAAGCGGATTTCGAGCTACGCGCGCGGCGTCGGCCACACCAACCGCATCGCGCGGATGATCTCGCTCACGGCGTCGATGATCTTCGTTTCCACGAGAACGGAAACCGAGGCGCTGCTGCTCGAGGCCAATTACATCAAGCAGATGAAGCCGCGCTACAACGTGCTGTTGCGCGACGACAAGTCGTTTCCCTACATTCTGCTGACGGGCGGCCACGCCTCGCCGCAAATCACCAAGCATCGCGGCGCGCGCAGCATCAAGGGCGATTACTTCGGCCCCTTCGCCAACGTCAACGCGGTGAACCGCACGCTCAACGCGCTGGAGCGCGCCTTTCTCGTCCGCTCCTGCTCGGATTCCTATTTCGAGAACCGGACGCGGCCCTGTCTGCTCTGGCAGATCAAGCGTTGTTCCGGCCCCTGCACCGGCGAGATCAGCGCGGAAGGCTACGCCGAACTCGTGACGGAAACGCGCGACTTTCTCTCGGGAAAGAGCCGCGTCGTGCGCGACCGGCTCGCCGCCGAGATGAACGAGGCCTCGGAAAACCTGGAATTCGAACGCGCCGCGCGGCTGCGCGACCGTATCGCCGCGCTGTCGGCCATCCAGGGCTCGCAGGGGATCAATCCGCGCGTCGTCGAGGAAGCCGACGTTTTCGCCATTTGCGAGGAAGCCGGGCAATTCGCCATCGAGGTCTTCTTCTTCCGCACGTTCCAGAACTGGGGCAACCGGACCTATTTCCCGCGCGCGGACCGCAGCCTTTCGCCGGAGGAGGTGCTCGACGCGTTTCTCGCGCAATTTTATTCCGACAAGCCCGCGCCGCGGCTGGTGCTGCTCTCGCACGAGATCGAAAGCCATGCCCTGCTCGCCGAGGCGCTTTCGGCGCGCGCCGGTCACAAGATCGAGGTCGCGGTTCCCCGACGCGGCGAGCGGCGCGAACTCGTCGATCACGCGGCGCAAAACGGGCGTGAGACCTTGTCGCGGCGCCTTTCGGACGCCGCGAGCCAGGAAAAGCTGCTGGCCGCGCTCGCGGAGGCGTTCGGCGTCGCGCGCAAAATCCGCCGCGTTGAGGTCTACGACAATTCGCACATCATGGGGACCAACGCCGTCGGCGCGATGATCGTCGCGGGGGCGGGCGGCTTCATGAAGCAACACTACCGTACCTTCAACATCAAGGGCGAAGACCTGACCCCCGGCGACGATTTCGGCATGATGCGCGAAGTGTTGCGGCGACGGTTTTCGCGGCTGCTGAAGGAGGAGGGGGGCGCGTCTTCCTCTCCTTCCGGGCGGGGCGGGGGACGAGACGAAATCGCGGGAGACCACGGGGCGGACGCGCCCGGAAATCCGGCTGCTCCGGCCATGAATCCCCCCGGGCGCGCGGAAAAGGAGTCCGATCCGGACGTTTTTCCGGCGCGGCCCGATCTCGTTCTCATCGACGGCGGCAAGGGGCAGTACGACGCGGCGAAACTCATTCTGGACGAGCTCGGCGTCACCGGCGTTGCTCTCGTCTCCATCGCCAAGGGCGTCGATCGCGACGCGGGGCGGGAAACGTTCTTCGTCGAGGGGAAGGAGCCCTTCCGATTGCCGCCGCGCGATCCAGCGCTCTATTTCGCCCAGCGCCTGCGCGACGAGGCGCACCGTTTCGCCATTGGCACGCATCGCGCCCGCCGCAAGAAGGATTTCGTCAAAAGTCCGCTCGAGGAAATCGCCGGCGTTGGCCCGGCGCGGAAGCGCGCTCTGCTCAACGCGTTCGGCACCGCGAAAGCCATCTCTCGGGCCAGCCTCGGCGACCTCGGGAAAGTGCCCGGCGTCAACGCGGCGACGGCGAAGCTGGTTTACGATTTTTTCCACGAGAAGGGGTGAGCGGCCTCCGGGTTCCTGAAAGCCGCGCGCGCGGCGCGACGGCGTGGAGAACCATCGCGACGACGGGCCGCGCGAGGGGTTTTCCGAGAAGTTTCGCGCGCGGGCGTGATATGTTGCCGGATGAACCGCGCGCCCGCGCGGCGCTTCGAGCAGGACGCCCATGGATGGAACCGCGCAGGACCCGCCACGCATCGCCGATCCCGTTTACGCGCCGCCCGCGCGGGACACGCCGTTGAGTCTCCTGGCCGGCGCGTGATTCGCGATCCGCGCGACCTGCCGTTTCTCTCGCTGCTGGCCCGCGTCACGCCGCTGCTTCCGGCGGCGGCGCTGCTCCTCCAGGGAGCGTGGTTCTCGTGGTGGTTCGCCGCCGCCTATCTCGCTTGCGTCGTCTGGTGGCTCGGCCCCTTCGTGCTGATGCTGCACAACGTCTCGCACCGGCCCTGTTTCACGCGCCGGTGGAGGTTTCTCAATGGTTACATCGACTGGGTCGTCGGGCCGCTGTTCGGTCTCACGCCCTGGACCTATTTCGCGCATCACGTTGGCATTCATCATCCCGAGAACAATCTCGGGGACGACGTGAGCTCGACGATGCGCTACCAGCGCGACAGTCTCGTCGATTTCCTGCGCTATTTCGGCCGGTTTCTGGTGTTTTCGCTGGTGGACGTGGCGGCTTACCTGAAAAAACGCGGGCGCGTGAAGCTGCTCCGGCGCGCGATCGCCGGCGAATGCGCCTGGTGGGCCGCCGCGCTCGCCGCGGCGGCGCATAACTGGCGCGGCGCCGTCGTCGTGTTCTTCGTGCCGCTGCTCGTGGCGCGGTTCGGCATGATGAGCGGCAACTGGGCGCAGCACGCGTTCATCGACGCGGCGTCGCCGGGCAACAACTTTCGCAACAGCATCGCCTGCGTCGACACGCTGTACAACCGCCGCTGCTTCAACGACGGCTATCACATCGGCCATCACCTGCGGCCGAACCGCCACTGGACCGAAATGCCCGGCGATTTCATCGCCAGCCGCGAGGCCTACGCGCGCGAGGGGGCGATCGTGTTCCGGGGGCTCGACTACATGGCGATCTGGTTCCTGCTGATGCGCAAGAAATACGACACGCTGGCGCGCCACGTCGTCGATCCCGGCGGGCGCGACATGGCGGCGCTGCTGCGCGAACGCGCGCGCCGGATCGCGGTCTGATCACGCGGCCCAGGCCGCCGCGTCCGCGCGCTCGCCGATCATCGCGAGACCGTTGGCGATGGACACGAGTTCGTCGCCGGACTCCAGCCTCGCCTCGCCGAAGCGGCGCGCGAAAATCTCCCGCACCGCCGGCACGAACGACGTGCCGCCCGTGAGAAACACCCGGTCGATGTCGCCCTCGCCGAGGCGCGCGCTCGCCAGCGTCTCGTCGAGCGCCGTCTCGACGCGCGCGAGATCGCCGGCGATCCAGGAGTTGAAATCGGCGCGGGTGAAACGCGCCTGGAAATCGGCGCCGAGCGGAGGAAACTCAAGCGTCGTTTCCATGGCCGTCGAAAGCCGCGCCTTGGCCGCGGAAACCGCGCGGTAAAGCGGATAGCCGAGATCGTCCTCGACGATGTCGATGAAGCGCTGGATCTTGTCCGGCTCCAGGCAGGCGCGCAGCGTTTTCTTGAGATCGCGGAATTCCGGCGACGTTTTCAGCACGGAGAGCTGGTTCCAGCGGCCAAAACTCGCGAAGGGCGAGGTGGGCAGGTCGAGAACCTTGCCCATGCCGCGATAGCGCCCGCCCTTGCCCAGACAAGGCAAGATGGCGTGGTCGATAATGCGGTAGTCGAACGTGTCGCCAGCGACGCCGACGCCGCCATGGCCGAGCGGCTCGGCCCGCAACACGCTTCCGGTTCCGTCGAATTGCATGATGGAATAATCGGTCGTGCCGCCGCCGAAATCCCCGACGAGAATTTTGGCCCGGCCCTTCAGGGCCCGAGCGAAGAAGAAGGCCGCGGCCACGGGTTCGTAGACGAAGAGAATCTCCTCGAAGCCGAAGCGGCGCAGCGCCGTCGTGTAACGTTCCGTCGCGAGCGCCGCGTCCGGGCTCGCGCCGGCGAA
>CAISEY010000093.1 GCA_903884435.1 uncultured Hyphomicrobiales bacterium
GTACCGGTTGGCGAGGGCGCCATGGCCGCGATCATCGGCCTCGAATTCGGCCCCGTGGCGGCGGTGGCGACCGAAGCCGCCCGGCAACTTCACCTCGAGGCGGCCATCTGCCAGGCGGCCAATGACAATGGCGGCGGGCAGGTCGTGATCTCCGGCACGAAATCAGCTGTGGAAAAAGCCATGGAGCTGGCGAAGGCCGCCGGCGCGAAACGGGCGATCCTCCTGCCGGTTTCCGCGCCCTTCCATTGCGCGCTCATGCAGCCCGCCGCCGAGGTCATGGCGGAGGCGCTGTCGCGAGTGACGATCCGCGCGCCCGCCGTCCCCCTCGTCGCCAACGTGCTCGCGTCGCCCGTCACGGACCCGGCGGACATTCGCCAGCGCCTCGTCGAGCAGGTCACGGGCACCGTGCGCTGGCGCGAATCCATCGCCTTCATGGCGGGCGCGGGCGTCGATACATTCTTCGAACTCGGCGCCGGCAAGGTTCTGTCCGGCCTCGTCAAACGGATCGCCGACACGGCGACGGGCGTGGCCATCGGCGTTCCCGCCGACATCGAGGCGTTCAAATCCCGCGCGAAGGCCTGAACGCGCCGCGCGACCCGCAGGAGACAATCATGTTCGAACTCACCGGCCTCAACGCACTCGTCACCGGCGCGACCGGCGGTCTTGGCGGCGCGATCGCGCGCGCGTTGCACGCCCAGGGCGCCAGCGTCGCGATTTCCGGCACGCGCGCGGAGGCCCTCGCCGCTCTCGCGGGCGAGCTGGGCGAACGCGTCCACGCCCTGCCCTGCGATCTTGGCGACAAGGCGGCCGTCGAGGCGCTCGTTCCAGCGGCGGAGGCGGCGATGGGCCAGGTCGATATTCTCGTCAACAACGCGGGCATCACGAAAGACGGCCTCATGATGCGCATGAAGGACGAGGACTGGGAGCGCGTGCTGTCGGTGAATCTCACGTCCGCGTTCCGCCTGTCGCGCGCGGCGCTGCGCGGCATGACGAAACGCCGCTTTGGCCGCATCGTCTCCATCACCTCCGTCGTCGGCGTCACGGGCAATCCAGGCCAGGCCAATTACGCGGCGTCCAAGGCCGGCATGATCGGCATGTCGAAATCCCTCGCCGCGGAAATCGCCACGCGGGGAATCACCGTGAACTGCGTCGCGCCGGGCTTTATCCAGAGCCCGATGACGGACGCCCTCACCGAAAAACAGAAGGAAGCCATCATGGCGACCATCCCCGCGGGACGCCTCGGCGCGAGCGCGGACGTGGCTTCCGCGGTGGTCTGGCTCGCGAGCCGCGAAGCCGCTTACGTGACGGGTCAAACCCTGCATGTGAATGGCGGAATGGCGATGATCTGAGCCTTTCGGCGGGCGCCGGCTCGCGCTCGCCTTCGTAAAAAAAACATGTTAGCACCCTCGCGCGCGTCTCGCGGGAAGCCATGCGACTGTTCCCGCCGCTTGACGCGGGGTCGTCGGACAGGTTCAAAGCGTTTCAGCAGGCGAAGGTTGTCCGGCTGAACAAGCAGCAGGCCGGATGGCGACCCCGGGGGGCGCCGCAACCAAACAGAACGAGGGTTCAAGAAATGAGCGATGTTGCCGAGCGCGTTAAGAAAATTGTAATCGAGCATCTCGGCGTGGACGCCGAGAAGGTCGTCGACAAGGCGAATTTCATTGATGATCTCGGCGCCGATTCGCTCGACACCGTCGAGCTGGTCATGGCTTTCGAGGAAGAATTCGGCGTCGAGATTCCCGATGACGCCGCCGAGACGATCGTCACCGTTGGCGACGCCGTGAAGTTCCTGGAAAAGGCCAAGTCGGCCTGATTTTGCATTTCGGGCGGCGACGGAAACGTCGCCCCCAGATGTTTCATTCCAATTTTCGTTAAACAGGATCGCGTGCCGGCGGATCCGGCTCATGGCCATCCATCGCGGCAACGCACTGAATTCTATGGGAAGACGATGCGCAGAGTCGTCGTGACCGGCTTGGGAATGGTGACGCCGCTTGGCTGCGGGGTCGAGACGACGTGGAAACGGCTGCTCGCGGGCGAAAGCGGCGCGCGCCGGATCGAAAGTTTCGACGTTTCCGATTTGCCTTGCCAGATCGCCTGCCAGCCCCCGCGCGGGTCCTCGGCGGATGGCGGCTTCAATCCCGACGAATGGATGGAGCCCAAGGAACAGCGCAAGGTCGACGCCTTCATCATCTACGCCGTCTCGGCCGCGACGCAGGCGCTCGCGGACGCTGGCTGGAAACCCGTCACGCACGACGATCAATGCGCCACCGGCGTGATGATCGGTTCGGGCATCGGCGGCATCGGCGGCATCTACGACGCCTCGATTCTGCTAAAGGAAAAAGGTCCGCGGCGCATTTCGCCGTTTTTCATTCCGGGACGGCTGATCAATCTCACCTCTGGCTACGTCTCGATCCAGCATGGCCTCAAGGGCCCGAACCATTCGGTCGTCACCGCCTGTTCCACCGGCGCGCACGCGATCGGCGACGCGGGCCGTCTGATCGCGCTTGGCGACGCGGACGTGATGGTGGCCGGCGGCGCGGAATCCGCCGTGAACCGCCTCGCCATCGCCGGATTCGCCGCGTGCCGCGCCTTGTCCACAGGTTTTAACGACCGCCCGACCGAAGGCTCCCGCCCCTACGACAGGGATCGCGACGGATTCGTCATGGGCGAAGGCGCGGGTTGCGTCGTGCTGGAGGAATACGAACACGCGAAGGCGCGCGGCGCGCGAATTTACGCGGAGCTGACCGGCTACGGTCTGTCTGGCGACGCGCATCACATC
The DNA here is from genome assembly GCA_903884435.1 of uncultured Hyphomicrobiales bacterium. Lineage (GTDB taxonomy): Bacteria > Pseudomonadota > Alphaproteobacteria > Rhizobiales > Beijerinckiaceae > Terripilifer. The sequence continues at coordinate 2,780 of CAISEY010000093.1, forward strand.
ACCGCGCCGGCGGAAGACGGCGACGGCGCCTATCGCTGCATGAAGGCGGCGATCAAGCGCGCGGGAATTTCCGCGTCGGACATCGATTATGTCAACGCTCACGGCACCTCGACGCCGCTCGGCGACGAAATTGAACTCGGCGCCGTCACGCGCGTGATGGGCGACGCCTGCGCGAAACTTTCAATGTCCTCGACTAAATCCTCGATCGGACATCTGCTGGGCGCGGCGGGCGCCGTCGAGGCGATTTTCTCGCTTCTCGCGATTCGCGACGGAATCGCTCCGGCGACGCTCAATCTCGTCAATCCATCGATCGAGACTCCCATCGATCTCGTGCCCCTGACCCCGCGCAAGCGGAGGATCGACACTGTTCTCTCGAACTCGTTCGGGTTTGGCGGCACGAACGCGTCGCTGATCATGCGGCGCGTGTCGTGAGGCCTTGACAGCCGCGGTCCGGTTGTCGCCACATTGATTTCGTAAGGGCTGCGCCAGCGCCGCCGCCCGGCCACCGGGTTCCGGCTTTTTCGTACACGGTATGCAAAATGGGTCAGGATGCGGCGAGCGATCAGGAGCCGGCCACCGGGGCGACAGCGTCGGGCCAGGGCCTGTTTGGCCGCAGGATCGCCCTGAAATCTCCGACCGAGGCGCTGCAACCGGAGAGCGCGCCGCCGCCGCCGCCCGCCGGCCCCCCGCCGAGCCGGCGAACGCCCACGCTTTCCGCGATGAGCGGCTTTCTTTCGTTTCTGCTTCTGGCGGCGGTTGGCGCCGTCATGGCGTTCGGCTGGCTGCAACAGCGGGTCGGCACGCCGGGACCGCTCCAGGCCGACAAGGTCGTGGCGATCGCGCGCGGCACCGAAGGCGCGGAAATCATCAATCAGCTCGAGACCGAGGGCGTCATCGACAACGCCTTTCTGCTCAATGTCGAACTGCTCGTCGAGGGCAACCGCTCGCGCGTTCGGGCGGGCGAATTCCTGTTCAAGAAGAACGCGAGTCTGCGCGAGGTCATCGACACTCTGGTCAATGGCAAGGAAATCCTGCACTCCATCACCATTCCCGAGGGACTGACGTCCGAACAGATCGTCCAGCGCCTGATGGAGAGCGACATTCTCACCGGCGATATTCGCGAGGCGCCGAAGGAAGGCACGCTGCTTCCGGACACCTATCGCGTGGCGCGCGGGATGCCCCGCGCCGATCTGGTGCGCAAGATGCAGGACGAGCAAAAACGCGTGCTCGACCAGATCTGGGCGCGGCGGATCGCGGACCTGCCGATCCGCTCCCCCTACGACCTCCTGACGCTCGCCTCGATCGTCGAGAAGGAAACCGGCCGGGCCGACGAACGCCCGCACGTCGCGAGCGTTTTTCTCAATCGCCTTTCGAAACGGATGAAGCTGCAATCCGACCCGACGATCGTCTATGGCCTCGTTGGCGGTCGCGGAACGCTTGGCCGCGGCATCCTGCGCAGCGAGGTCGACAAGCCCACCGCCTACAATACCTATGTGATCGAGGGCCTGCCGCCAGGCCCGATCGCCAATCCCGGTCGCGCCGCGCTTGACGCGGTCGCCCGTCCGTCGCGCACGAAAGACGTATATTTCGTCGCGGACGGGACCGGCGGACATGCGTTCGCGGAGACGCTGGACCAGCACAACAAGAACGTGCTGCGCTGGCGGCAGCTCGAAAAAGACGCGAAAGACCGCCAGCAACAACAGCAGCAACAAACGGCGCCAGCGGTGGATCGCGTCGCGCCCGACGCGTTGGGAGCGCCCGCGCCGGCGACGGATCCCGCGCCAACCGCCCGGCCGGCGCCCGCCGCGACGGGCGCGCCTCGCGACCGGCGCGGCGAAGCGGACTTGCCAGGAATTGGCGTCTTTGGAGCGCTCCCGGCGAGTTTCGGCGCGCCGGCGCCCGAGCCCGACTCTCCGACCGCTCTCGCGCTCGCGGCGGCGGTCGTACCCGCGCCCGGCGCCGCCGCGATTCGTGAGTCGGCCCGCCCAGCGGAACCGGTCGCGCCGGCGCCGGCCGCGAAACCGGCTTTCTCGCTTGGCGCTCAACTCGACGAACGCCTGGTGACGGAATTCACGACGCCGCGCGCCCCCGCCAACGCGCTCGATGGAGTCGACGACGGCGACATGAATCCCGGGATGTTCGACGCCACTTCGGTGCCGGTTTCCCCCGCGCGGAGGGCTGAACAGAAGGCCCGCGCCGCGCGATACGGCGTCTCCGCGGGCAGTGACGACTTGCCCGCCGATCCGCCGGCGGACGCGGATCGGGCGGGCCCGGCGGCGAGCGCCGGCCCGAAAATCATCAAGGTCTACGACGCCTCCGAGGGCACGCCGCTCGACCCGCTGAAAGACAGGAGCTGGGATCTCAGCACGGCCAAGACCGTGCCGGTCTTCAAGCCCGATCCGTCGCCAGCGCAAAAGCCTCCGCCGCGCGCGCGCAAATAGCGCGCCGCGTTTCTTTCGACGCTTTTTCAACTAGTGTGCGGGCGTCTTCCAAAGCGAATCAAGGCGCGGCCATGACGCTCAAGAGCATGACGGGTTTCGCCCGCGCGTCCGGACACAGCGCTCCCTGGCGCTGGGCCTGGGAACTGAAGTCGGTCAATTCAAAGGGGCTCGATCTTCGCCTGCGGGCGCCGGCACCCTTCGACAGGATCGAGATCGAGGCGCGCGCGCGACTGTCCGCGAAATTCACGCGCGGCGCCATCCAGGCTTCGCTCTCCGTGCAGCGGGACGAACTCGCGCCCGAAGTGCGGGTCAACGAGAACGTCCTGCGGCTCCTGGTCGAGGCGATCTCCCGCGTTCCTCCGAATCCGGCCATCGGACCCGCCTCTCTGGACGGATTGCTCGGCGTGCGCGGCGTTCTCGACATTCGCGAGGCGAGCGACGACGAGGCGACGCTCGCGGGCGTGTCCGCCGACATTCTCGCCGGTCTCGACGCGGCGGCGATCGACATGGCGGCCTTCCGCGAACGGGAAGGGGCGGCGCTCGGCGCTGTTCTCGCGCAAAGGCTCGACAGGATCGCGGCTCTGGTGAACGACGCCGAGACCTGCGCCGGCCGCAAGCCGGAAGCCGTGAAGGCGCGGCTCGCGCAAATGCTCGCGACTCTCGGCGAAGCCTCGCGCAATCTCGATCCGCATCGCCTGCATCAGGAAGCCGTTCTGATGGCCGCGAAGGCCGACATCCGCGAGGAACTCGACCGGCTCGTCGCGCATGTCGCGGCGGCGCGGGATCTCCTCGGCTCGGGCGCGCCGGCGGGGCGCAAGCTCGATTTTCTCGCCCAGGAATTCGGCCGCGAGGCCAACACGCTCTGCTCCAAGTCGAACGACGTTAACCTGACGCAAACCGGCATGGAGCTTCGTGTCGAGATCGAACAATTCCGCGAACAGGTGCAGAACATCGAATGAGCACGGCGCCCGACCGACCCACGCCCGACGCGCCACCCTCGTCCATCGAGACGGGACGCCGGGGCCTGATGCTGATTCTCTCGTCGCCCTCGGGCGCGGGAAAATCGACGCTGACCCGGATGCTTCTGCAGGACAAGAGCGTCGACCTGACGCTTTCGGTGTCGGTGACGACGCGGGCGCGCCGCTCGTCCGAGGTCGATGGCATCCATTACCATTTCATCACGCGCGCCGAGTTCGAACGGCATCGCGCGGCCGGCGATCTGCTCGAATACGCCGAGGTTCACGGCAATTTCTACGGTTCTCCGCGCAGCCTCGTCGAGGACGTGCTCGGCCAGGGCCGCGACGTGATTTTCGACATCGACTACCAGGGCACGCAGCAGGTGCGCCAGCGCGCGCCCGAGGACGTGGTGACGATTTTCATCCTGCCGCCATCGATGACCGAATTGCGCGCGCGGCTCGAGCGGCGCGCCGAGGACGCGCCGGAGACGATCGCCAAAAGGCTTGAAAACGCGCGCCACGAAATCCAGCGCTGGACCAGCTACGACTACGTGCTCGTCAACGACGATTTGCAGCGCACCTACCGGCAGGTTCTCGCGATCCTGAAGGCGGAGCGCCTCAGGCGCGCCCGCGCCCAGGCGGCGACGGCGAAATTCGTCAAGGAATTGCTGGCGGAATAACGCGCCTCAGGCGGCGCGCTTGCGTTGCGCGCCCGACGCCGCGATGTCCGCGACCAGCGAGGAAATGTGCTGGCAGGAGGTGAGCCGCAGCGCGCCGCCGCTTCCCTTTTCCCCCGCTTCCGGCGGCGCCACGGCGGCGTTGAAGCCAAGTTTCGCCGCCTCCTTCAGCCGCGCCGGCGCGTGCGACACCGGACGCACGGAGCCCGACAGCGCAATCTCGCCGAACCAGACGCCATCGGACGCCAGCACGGCCCCCGTCAGCGATGAAACCAGCGCGGCGGCGACCGCGAGGTCGGCGGCGGGCTCGGAGACGCGCAGCCCGCCGGCGACATTGAGATAGACGTCGTGCTGGCCGAGCCGCAGGCCCGCGTGGGCCTCGAGCACCGCCAGCACCATGGCGAGCCGCGAAGCGTCCCAGCCCACCACCGCGCGACGCGGCGTGCCGAGCGTCGAAGGCGCGACGAGGGCCTGGATTTCGACGAGCACGGGACGCGTGCCCTCCATGCCCGCGAAGACGGCGGCGCCGGGCGCGGAGGCGTCGCGCCCAGAGAGAAACAGCGCGGAGGGATTGGTCACTTCGGCGAGGCCGAGGCCGGTCATTTCGAAAACGCCGATTTCGTCGGTCGGGCCGAAGCGGTTTTTTACCGCGCGCAGGACGCGAAACTGGTGGCCGCCTTCGCCCTCGAAGGAGACGACGGCGTCGACCATGTGTTCGACGACGCGGGGACCGGCGATCTGACCGTCCTTGGTGACGTGGCCGACGAGGATCACCGCCGCGCCGCTGGTCTTGGCGTAGCGAATCAACGCCTGGGCGCTGCCGCGCACCTGCGTGACCGTGCCGGGCGTCGATTCGACCGACTGGGTCCACATGGTCTGGATGGAATCGATGACGACGAGCGCGGGCGGACGGCCCTGGCGCAAGGTCGCGACAATGTCCTCGACGCTCGTCTCGGCGGCGAGCTCCACCGGGCTTTTCGCGAGACCAAGACGTTCGGCGCGCATGCGCACCTGCGCCACCGCCTCTTCGCCTGAAATATAGACCACCCTCTCGCCTTGCCCGGCGAGCGCGGCGCAGGCCTGAATCAGCAGCGTCGACTTGCCGATACCCGGCTCTCCTCCCAGAAGCATCACCGAGCCCGGCACGAAGCCCCCGCCGGTGACGCGGTCGAGTTCGCCCATGCGCGAGACGATGCGCGGCGCGGGCTTCGATTCGCCCGCGAGACCCTCGAGAGGGAACACCCGGCCCTTCGCAGCCCCCATGACAGCGCGCGCGCCGATGCCGGAGCCGGCGCTTTCCTCGACGATGCTGTTCCACTCGCCGCAGGCGTCGCACTTGCCCTGCCAGCGATTGCCGATTCCGCCACAGTTCTGGCAGATGAAGTTCGCGCGCGTTTTCGCCATGGGCGCCGCCTATTGAGGCAGAGCGGAGGAGGCGCCGGCGCGCGAGGCGTCGATATAGGCGCGCAGGGAATCCAGCCGCCGCTCGAGCGCCGCCTCCGTCTCGCGCAACTGGCCGAGGGCCGCCTCGACCATGGCGGTCGCCTCGGCGAAAGAGCGCGGCGGCGGCAATTTGCGTGTCGCGGTGGGGGCGGCGCTGGAAGCGATCATGGCTGTTCTCCCGAAAGTTCGAGAGAACATTACACGAACGTTCCTGCTTTGTACAAGCACCCTCCGCGCGCAACGCCAAAAAAAGTTCGGGCTTTTCGGACGGGCGCCGGACCGCCCGCGTTCAAACGAGCTTTTGCCCCTTCAGCGGCAGACTGCGCACCGGTTTGCCGGTGGCCGCGTAAATGGCGTTCAGCACGGCGGGCGCGACGACGCAGATGGTCGGCTCGCCCACGCCGCCCCAGAAATCGCCGGTGTTGACGATCACCGTCTCGACCATCGGCATTTCGGCGAGACGCATGATTGGATACGAGTCGAAGTTGAGGTTGACCATGCGGCCCTTCTCGACGACGGATTCGCCATACAGCGTCGCCGTGAGTCCATAGGCGACCGAGCCCTCCACCTGCGCGGCGATCTGGCCCGGATTGACGGCGATTCCGCAATTCAGCGCCAGCACCATGCGGCGCACCTTCACCTTGCCCTCGGGCGACACCGACACTTCCGCGACGGCGGCGGAATAGCTGCCGTAGCCCATGAATTGCGCGACGCCGCGATGCACGCCCGCCGGCAATGGCTTGCCCCAGCCGGCTTTTTCCGCGGCGGCGTCGAGCACCGCGAGGTGTTTGGGAAAGTCCTTCATCAGGCCGCGGCGGAACTCGAGCGAATCCTTGCCCGAGGCGCGCGCCACTTCCTCCATGAAACATTCGGCGTAAACCGCGTTCTGGTTGGTGTTGACGCCGCGCCACGCGCCGACGGGCACGTGCGTGTTGCGCATCATGTATTCCGTCAGCAGGTTCGGCACGCCATAGCCGAACTGCGCGTCGCCGGGCTCCTTCCAGAAGCCCTGCAACTGCCGTTCGTCCTTGCCGCCAACGATGTTGCCCGGGCTGGAGAAAGCGTTGATGGACTGGCCCGAAATCCGGATGTGCAGGCCAACGAGATTGCCGTCGGCGTCGAGGCCCGCCGAACCCTTCATCATGGAGATCGGCCGGAAAAAGTCGTGCGCCTGGTCTTCCTCGCGCGTCCAGATGAGTTTCACGGGCGTTCCCGGGAAGCTCCTGGCGATTTCCGCCGCCTGGCGCACATAGTCCTGGCCGCCGCCGCGACGGCCAAAGCCGCCACCCGGATCGGTGCGGTAAACCTCGCATTTCGCCAGGGGAACGCCCGAGGCTTCCGAAAGCGCGGCGAGCGAGGATTCTGCGTTTTGCGTGGGAACCCAGGCTTCCGCCCTGTCCGCGGTGACGCGCGCCGTGCAGTTCATCGGCTCCATGGTGGCGTGTGCGAGGAACGGCGTCGAATAGACCGCCTCGATCTTTTTCGCGGCGCCGGCTATGGCGGCGAGCGCGTCGCCTTCCTTGCGCCCGCCATTGTCCGGGCCGGTCGATTCGAGGCCCTCGCGCAGCAGCGCCGCGATCGTGGCGCTCGACTTCGCGGCGTTCTCGCCCTCGTCCCAGACGATAGGCAAATCCGCGAGGCATGTCTTCGCGTGATACCAGGTGTCGGCGACAACCGCGACCGCGGTGTTGTTGACCTTCACCACCTTTTTGAAGCCCGGCCTGCCCGCGATTTTCGACTCGTCGAAGGATTTCACCGAGCCGCCGAACACCGGGCAATCCCTGATCGCCGCGACGAGCATCCCCGGCAGGGTCACGTCGATCGCGTAGATCTTGCTCCCGTCGAGCTTGGCCGCCGTGTCGAGGCGTTTCAGCGGCTTGCCGGCGACGGTCCAGGTTTTCGGATCCTTCAGAAGGATCGACTTCGGATCGGGCGCCGCGAGCTTCGCGGCGGCGGCGGCGACCTTGCCATAGGTCGTCGAACGTTTCGACGCGGCGTGCGTGATAACGCCATCTTTCACGGTGAGTTCCGCGGCGGAAACCTTCCACAGATCGGCCGCGGCCTGCGTCAGCATGATGCGGGCGGCGGCGCCGCCGCGACGAACATAATCCTGCGAGGTGCGGATGCCGCGGCTGCCGCCGGTGCCCATCTCGCCCCACACGCGTTTACGCGCGAGATTCTGGCCGGGCGCGATCTGTTCCGTCGTGACTTTCTTCCAGTCGCATTCCAGTTCCTCCGCGACGAGCTGGGCGAGGCCGGTGAGCGTGCCCTGCCCCATCTCCGTGCGGGCGACGCGGATCACGCAGGTGTTGTCCGGTTTGACGACGACCCAGGCGTTGACCTCGGGAACCTCGGCTGCCTTCGCGGACAGCGGCAGACCGAAGCCGAGCGAGAGGCCGCCGGCGAGGGAGCCGACGAGAAATCCGCGGCGGGACGGAGCGATTTCGGCGTTGCGAACGACGTGGTTCATGGCGATCCTCCCCGCGCTCAAATCTTGACGCTGTCTTTGCCGCCGGCCTTGCCGCCCGCGAGATTGTTCGCCGCGAGGTGAACAGCCTCGCGGATGCGCTGATAGGTTCCGCAGCGACAGATGTTGGTCATGGCCGCGTCGATGTCGGCGTCGGTCGGCTTCGGATTTTTCTTCAGCAGCGCGGTCGCCGCCATGATCTGGCCGGACTGGCAATAGCCGCACTGCGGCACGTCGACCTCGAGCCAGGCCTTCTGCACGGGGTGCGATCTGTTCGTGGAAATCGCCTCGATGGTGACGATCTTGTCGGAGGGCCTCAGGCTCGAGACGGGGATCGAACAGGAGCGCTGGACCTCGCCGTTGACGTGAACCGAGCAGGCGCCGCACTGGGCGATGCCGCAGCCGTATTTCGTGCCGGTGAGACCGGCCAGTTCGCGGATCGCCCACAGCAGCGGCATCTCGCCTTCCGCCGGCAGATCGCGAATCTTCCCGTTGATGTTGAGTTTCGTCACGAGCTCCCCCTCCCCGATGTGTCGCGCCGGTGTTCCGCCGCGCCGGACCCGCTTTGATATAACGCTTGTCGGCCCCGCCGCCCGCCGCGTTGCTTCACGTTTTCACGTGGCCACGTCGAACTCCGGCAGGCCCAGCGCCAGAATTTCCGTTGGCGCCGAGGCGCGCAGCCGCGCCGTCTCGCCACTCTCGCACGAAAACGCCGTGTGTTTCTCGTAGACTTCGCCGCCCGCCTCGCCCGCGCCGTCGAGAACGAAACCGACGCTTCGGCCCGTGAAATCGCAGGAGGCGCCGGGATCGAGCTTGAGGAAGCGCGCCTCGGTTCCCCGCTCGCCAAAGGCGCCGACGCGCTTGCCCGTGACGCCCGGCGCGCCCGCGACGGGAAGCCACTCGTAGTTCTCCGGATACATCATCACGGGATCGTGGAAGCGCGGCTGGGGATAGACGAGCGGCCTGCCGTTCACATGCTCCCACAGGGCCTGATAGCCATCAACGCTTTTCTTGCCCTCGACGCCCTCGTTTCGATGGAAGAGTCCCTTCTCGAAGTGGCCGTGCTTCTTGAGTTCCGCGGTCGCCAGCTCGATCTGTTCGGCCGCCATGTAGCCGCTGCCGCTCGCGCCGCCGAATTGCAGCGTCAGGGTCAGCGAATGTTCGTCGGACGTTTGCGGTCCATAGGGCGTCGCCTCGGGGAAGTAGCCGAGCGATCCGGGCTTCATCCGTCCATTGCGGTCGAAGTCAAACCTGCCCTCGACCTGGTAGCGAAACTGGTCGAAATTGTGCCGGTGGCGCGGGGAAAAGAAATCGTTCGTCGTGCGCACCAGCTCCAGCACGAAATTGCCGGGCGATCCGGGCTGGCCCGTCAGCAGGCGTTTGAAGATAAACGCGCCCTCGCGATGCTTGTGAACGCGGACGGTCTCCTCCATGCGCCGGGCGTGCGTGATTTGCATGGAACCCTTCTCCCGAACTCGTCCCGTTTTGCGAAAGTTTACAGCAACGCCGCCCGCGTGCAAGAAACGGCGTGCAGAAGACGCTTTCGCGGAGGGGACCATGAAGACGTTCGGGGCGCTCGCCCTCGCCGCCGGCCTGCTGGCGGCCCCGTTCGCCGCGCGGGCGGACAAACTCAACGTGACGCAATACGGGCGCATCGTCGCGACCTTGCCCTGGGCCGTGGCGCTGGAGCGCGGCATGTTCAGGGAGGCGGGCCTCGACGTCGATGGCGTCAACGCGGGCGCTGGCGGCGGCACCTCGGTGCGCAACATGCTCGCGAGCAGCCTGCCGATTGGCGAGCTTTCCTCCTCCGCGGTCGTCGCCGCCGTGAGAAGCGGGATGCCGCTGAAAGTGATCTGGACCGCCTCCGATCACGTTGGCGAACTGGCCTGGGCGGCCAAGCCCGGCAGCGGGATCAAGTCCATTCGCGATCTCGTCGGCAAGAAGGCCGGCTTCACCAATCCGAAATCGACGACGGAAATGATCCTGCGGTACGCGCTGGCGAAGGAGGGCCTCACGGGCAAGGTGGAAATCCTCGCCATGGGCGGGCTCGGCCCGGCGCTGACGGCGCTCGCGCAAGGCGCCATCGCCGCCGGCACGATCAACGATCCGCTGATGACGCTGGAGCCGAAGAAGTTCGACATCATCTTTTTCGCGCATCAGTACGTGCCGAAATTTTCATGGTCCGTCGGCGTGGTCACGCCGGAATTCGCGGCCAGGGAGCCCGGGAAGGTGCAGGCCATGGTCGACGTGCACCGCAAGGCCGTTTCCTTCATCTACGCCAATCCCGACGAGGCCGCGAAGATCTACGCGAAGATCTGGGAGGTCTCGAAGAGCGAGGCCGACCTGATGCTGCCGAAATATTACGAATGGAAACACTGGTCGACCGGCGAGTTTTCGAAGGAAGGCCTCGGGACGGTGCTGGAGGGAATGCGCATCGTCGGCGACCTCGACGGCCCCTTCGACTGGTCCAGGATCGTCGACCAGTCCTTCCTGCCGCAAGACAAGCGCATCGCCTTCTGATGGACGCGGCAACCTCGGCCCATGTCCTGTTCCGCGCGGTTTCCCACACCTACGCCGCGCGCGCCGGACACGGGGCGGTGCGCGCGCTGGGGCCGGTCGATTTCGAACTGCGGCGCGGCGAGTTTCTCGGCGTCGTCGGTCCCTCGGGCTGCGGCAAGACGACCTTGCTCGAGGCGCTCGCCGGCCTTGTCGTCCCGAGCGAAGGATCGATCGAGATCGACGGGCGCCGGATCGCCGGCGAAACGCCGCCCTCGATCGGGGTCGTGTTTCAGGAGGACGCGTCCTTTCCCTGGCTGACCGTCGTCGACAACGTCGCCTTCGGGCTGCGGCGCTCCGGATTGCCGGCGGGCGAAATCGCCGCGCGCGTCGATCACGCCGTCGAGCTCATGGGCCTGTCGGAGTTTCGCGCGGCCTATCCCTCGCAGCTCTCGGGCGGAATGCGGCAACGCGTCTGCATCGCGCGCACGCTCGTCACGCGGCCCGGACTGATCCTGCTCGACGAGCCCTTCGGCGCGCTCGACCAGCAGACGCGCCTGCTGATGGGCGAGGAATTGCTGAAACTCTGGCGCGACACCGGCGCCACGGTGATGCTCATCACCCATTCGCTCGACGAGGCGGCGCTTCTCGCCGACCGCGTCGCGGTGATGTCGTCGCGTCCCGGACGCTTCATCGAGATCATCGAGACGGGCTGGCCGCGCGACCGGGATTCGACGCTCGCGTCGAAGCCGGAGTTCGGCGCGCTGACGGGCCGGCTCTGGACGCTGTTGCGCGAGGAATCGCGCAAGGCGATGGCGCTGAAATGAGCCGCGCGAGCTGGCTGCAACTCGCCATCGTCGGCGGCTCGATCGCGCTGCTCGAGGCCTTGTGCCGCTTCGGCGTCATCGGCCGCTTCACCATGATCCCGCCAACCGAAATGGCGACGGCTCTGTTCAACGTCGCGTTCCACGCCGACTGGTTCGCTCGGGACGCGCTCTACACCGCGCGCAATCTCCTGTGCGCGGCGATGATCGCCGTTCTTGGCGGCTTCGTCGCCGGCGTCGGCGTGCACGCCCTGCCCCGGTTGCGGCGCTGCCTCGATCCGCTGTTCGCCTCCTGGTACGCGGTGCCGACCTTCGTGCTCTATCCGCTGCTGATCGTGATTTTCGGCATCGGTCCGGCCTCGCTGATCGTCATGGGCGCGATCTTCGGCATTGTCGCGATGATCGTCGCCACGCTGACCGCGCTCGACCGCATCCCCGCCGTGTATTTCAAGACCGCGCGCGTTCTCGGCCTCGACCCGGCGCGGCGCGTGCTGTGGGTGAGCCTGCCCGCGGCGACGCCGCATCTCTTCACAGGCCTCAAGCTGACGGTCGCCTATTGCGTCATCGGCGTGATCGCCGGCGAGTTCATACTCGCGACCGAGGGCGTCGGGCGACGGCTGTCCTTCGCCTACAACAATTTCGACAACGCCACGATGTACGGCGTTTTGTTGCTCGTCCTCGTCTTTTCCGCGAGCCTCAACACGCTGCTCAACGCGTGGGAGCGGCGCATTCACGCGCGGTGGCGGCGATGAGCGCGACGGCGCGACGCGCGTTCGATCACGCGCTTCTCGTCGGGGGCGGACTCGTCCTGTGGGCATGGCTCGCCTGGTGGGCTGGCCCCGAGGCGATCTCGACTCCCGCGCAAACCCTCGCGCGCGCCCTCGACTATCTTGGCAACGCGGCTTTCTGGCGCCACGCGCGGGCGACGGGCGTCGCCTTCGGCTGGGCCTGCCTGATCTCCCTGCTGGGCGGCGCGCTCGCGGGCATGGCGATCGGCATGAGCAAGCTCGCGTCGGAGGTCGCGGGGCCCATTCTGGGCACGCTCTATTCCATCCCGAAAATCACGCTCTATCCGATCGTCCTTCTCGTGTTCGGGCTGAGTCTTTCGGCCAAGGTCGCGTTCGGCGCGCTGCACGGATTTTTCCCGGTGGCGCTGCTGACGATCGGGGCCATTCGCAACACGAAACAGGTGTATCTCAAAACCGCGCGCGTGATGCGGTTGACGCGGACGCAAACCGCCATGACCGTGCTGCTGCCGGCGATCCTGCCGGAGCTCGCGACGGGCCTGCGCGTCGGCTTTTCCTCCGCGCTGCTCGGCACGCTGATCGCGGAGCTTTTCGCGTCGGAAGAGGGCATCGGCTTCATGCTCATCCGCGCCATGGAGGCGCACAAGGTCACGGACATCATGGCTCTCGCGTTTCTGCTGTTCGCCGCCGCGACGGGCGTTGGCGCCTTGCTGCTGGCCGTCGAGCATCGCATACACAGATAGATCGGACGGAGGGAGAAGCCCCATGAAACTGGTTGCACTGGCCCTCGCCCTGGCGCTCGCGGCGATCTCCGGCGCGCGCGCGCAAGGTCGGAAGATCGCGATCTCCGCGACCGCCTCGCTCGCCTCGTCGCCCATGTTCCTCGCGGCGGACCTCGGCTATTTTCGCGAGGAAGGCTTCGACGTCGACTTCAAATGGTTCGACGCGGCGCAACCGGTGGCCGTGGCGGTCGCCTCGGGCGACGCGCAATTCGGCATCACCGGTCTCGGCGCGGGCCTCTACAACATGGCGAGCGGCAAGGCCATCCGCATCATAGCCGGCGGCGCGCGCGAGGCGCCGGGCTATTCCACCGGCGCCTATTTCGTCTCGAACGAAGCCTGGGCGAAGGGCCTGCGAAATCTGGAAAACCTGCGCGGCAAGTCGTTTGGTCTGACGACGGTCGGCTCGCCCTACCAGTTCTCGCTCGCGTTGCTGGCGGACAAGCTCGGCTTTCCCCTGAGCGACATCACGCAGGTTCCCCTGCAATCGTTCACCAACGTGCTCGTCGCCATCAAGGGCCAGCGCGTCGACGCCGGACTGCTGAATTCCTTCATCGCCCTGCCCGCCGAAAAGCGCGGCGACGGCAAGATCATCGGCTGGGTCGGCGATTCCACGCCCTGGCAACTGAGCGCGGTGTTGACCTCGACCGAACTCGCGACGAAGCAGCCCGAAACCGTCGCGCGGTTTTTGCGCGCCTATCGCAAGGGCGCGGCGACCTTCCACGACGCCTTCATGGCGAAAGGAGCGAACACGCAGGCGCAAAGGGACGCGCTGCTCCCGATCCTCGAAAAATATTCGAGGCTGGAGCGTGAACAGGTGGTCGTCAGCCTCAATTATGTCGAGCGCGACGGCGCCCTCGACGTCGAGGACGTGAAGCGGCAGATCGCCGTGTGGAAACGCATGGGCATGGTCAACGCCGACATCACCGCCGAAATGGCGCTCGATCCGGCGCTGCTGGCGAAATAGCCCCGCGTTTCCACGCCGCCGCCCCGCGAGCCAGCGCTCGTTCGGAAACCGGCGTCCGGAGGCGGGGCGGGCGCCTCGCCACATGGCACGTTCCTTGTTTCGCTTTCCGCGTGGATGCACGGAAGGCGACGAACGTGGCGGCTGCACATTTACTCAGCGACGGCGAGAACGGCGGGCGCCGCAAATTTGGCCACAATCCGGCTCATAATTTCAACGGGAAGCGCGCGAATCACCGCGCGCCCGAATCGCCGAAGCCGCGCATGCCCGCGAAATGGCGCCTTGATGCCCAAAGACGCAGCGCGACGCTGAACGACGGCGGTCGCGCGGAAGTGATGGCGCCAGCGCGTCGCGAATCACGCATTGTTCGTTCGATGGCCCCGGCGTCGGGGCAGGCCGCGCGCCGTCGCGCGCGGAAGCACGGGGGGAGTCCACGTCACCAAGGTTCCGGAGAGTAAGTGCGTTGCCATTGCCCGGTTTTACCCAGGAGCAAACATGTCGCAATCTACAGACCTTCTGACCCGTTACTCCAAATCCTTCGAAAGCAGGCGAGACATGGAAATGTCCATCGCCGAATACCTGGAGGGATGCAGGACCGATCCCATCATGTACGCGAGCGCCGCCGAGCGGCTGCTGGCCTCGATCGGAGAACCCGTGGTGACGAACACCGCGAAGGATCCCCGGCTCGGGCGCGTGTTCATGAACCGCACCATCCGCGTCTATCCCGCCTTCGCCGAATTCTATGGAATGGAGGAGACGGTCGAGCGCATCGTTTCGTATTTCCGCCATTCCGCGCAGGGGCTCGAGGAGCGCAAACAGATCCTTTATTTGCTTGGCCCCGTCGGCGGCGGCAAATCCTCGCTCGCCGAACGGCTCAAGCAACTGATGGAGACCCAGCCGATCTATGCGCTCAAATTCGGGGGCGAGGTCAGCCCGGTGTTCGAATCTCCGCTTGGTCTGTTCGATCCGGCGACGATGGGCGAGGAACTCGAGCGCGAATATAAGATTCCGCGCCGGAAGCTCACCGGCCTGATGAGTCCCTGGTGCCTCAAGCGCCTCGACGAGGCGGGCGGCGATCTCTCGAAATTCCGCGTCGTGCGGCTGATGCCCTCGCGCCTGCGGCAGATCGCCGTCGCGAAGACCGAGCCCGGCGACGAGAACAACCAGGACATTTCCTCGCTCGTCGGCAAGGTGGACATCCGCAAGCTGGAGACCCTGAGCCAGCACGATCCAGACGCCTATTCCTATTCGGGCGGCCTCAACCGCGCCAACCAGGGCGTTCTCGAATTCGTCGAAATGTTCAAGGCGCCGATCAAGATGCTGCATCCCCTGCTCACCGCGACGCAGGAGGGCAATTACATCGGCACGGAAAACATCGGCGCGATTCCCTTCACCGGCATGATCCTCGCCCATTCCAACGAGGCGGAATGGAACACGTTCAAGAACAACAAGAACAACGAAGCCTTCATCGACCGCATCTACCTCATCAAGGTGCCCTATTGCCTGCGCGTCGCGGAGGAAGTGCACATTTACGAAAAGCTGATCCGCACGTCGGAACTGGCGCAGGCGCCCTGCGCGCCGGCGACGCTGGAAATGCTGGCACAGTTCTCTGTCCTGTCGCGGCTGAAGAAGCACGAGAACTCCACGCTGTTCTCGAAAATGCGTATCTACGACGGCGAGAGTTTGAAGGAAACCGACCCGCGCGCCCGCTCGTTGCAGGAATACAAGGACGCCGCGGGCATGGAAGAAGGCATGGACGGCGCGTCCACCCGCTTCGCCTTCAAGGTGCTGGCCGCGACCTTCAACCACGACACGACGGAAATCGCGGCCGACCCGGTGCATTTGATGTACGTGCTGGAGCAATCCATCCGCCGCGAACAGATGCCGCAGGAGACCGAGAAGCGCTACCTGGAATTCATCAAAGGCGAGTTAGCCCCGCGCTACGCCGAGTTTATCGGCAACGAAATCCAGAAAGCCTATTTGGAGTCCTACCACGACTACGGCCAGAACCTGTTCGACCGCTACGTGTCCTACGCCGATGCCTGGATCGAAGACATCGATTTCAAGGATGCAGACACCGGCCAGATGCTAAGCCGGGAGCTGCTGAATCAGGAGCTGACCAAGGTCGAAAAACCCGCCGGCATCGCCAACCCGAAAGACTTCCGCAATGAGGTGGTAAAATTCTGCCTGCGGGCGCGGGCGAACAATGCTGGTAAAAACCCATCTTGGACCAGCTACGAGAAGGTGCGGGAGGTGATCGAACGCCGCATGTTCAGCCATGTGGAAGAACTGCTGCCGGTGATCAGCTTCGGCTCCAAAAAGGATGGCGAGACGGAGAAGAAGCACACCGAATTCGTGGAGCGCATGACATCCCGCGGATACACGGAACGGCAGGTCCGCCGCCTGGTCGAATGGTACATGCGGGTGAAACAGGCCAGCTGATATGCACATTGTCGATCGCCGATTGAATCCCGGGGGCAAAAGCCTCGCCAACCGGCAGCGCTTCATCCGCCGAGCCCGTACGATGATCAAAAAGTCCGTGCATGAGGCATCGGGCGGACGCAGCATCAAAGACGGCGACACCGGCGGCGAACTGGTGCTGCCGGCGCAGGGCGTGCGGGAGCCGTCTTTTCACCGTAGCGCCTCCGGCGGCATCCGCGACCATCTGTTGCCTGGGAATAAGGAATACGTCGTCGGCGACGAAATCCCCCGGCCAGAGGGCGGGGGGGGCGACGGGTCGGATGCCAGCCAGGATGGGGAGGGGGAGGACGAGTTCCGCTTCGCCCTTTCGCGCGACGAATTTGTCGACCTGTTCCTGGACGATCTGGAACTGCCGGACCTCGCCAAGCGCCGTGTGGTGAACGCCGAGGCTGTCAGTTACGAACGGGCGGGATATTCGGTCAGCGGATCGCCCACCAACCTGGCGTTGCTGCGCACGGTGCGCAACAGCCTGTCCCGCCGCATCGCCCTGCACCGGCCCAAGCCGGAAGAGTTGGCGGCCCTGCGGGAAGAAATCGAAGCGCTCGACCCCGACGATCGGGACCGGCGGATGGCGCTGGAAGAAGAGCTTGTCCGCAAGCAGCGCCGTACGACGCTGATCCCCTTCATCGACCCGCTGGACGTGCGCTACAAACGGTTCGACGCGGTGCCCAAGCCGGTAGCGCAGGCGGTGATGTTCTGCCTGATGGACGTCTCCGGCAGCATGACCGAGGACATGAAGGACCTGGCCAAGCGTTTCTACATGTTGCTCTACCTGTTCCTCCAGCGCCGCTACAAGCAGGTGGAAGTCGTCTTCATCCGCCACACGCATGAAGCGAAGGAGGTGGACGAGCAGACCTTCTTCCACAGCCGGGAAACCGGCGGCACGCTGGTCTCCACCGCGCTGGAGGAAATGCGGAAGGTCATCGAAGCCCGCTTCCCGCCCGGCGAATGGAACATCTACGCGGCCCAGGCCAGCGACGGCGACAACGCCGCCGGCGACAGCACCCGCACTGCCCGCTTGCTGCTGGAACACCTGCTGCCGGCGGTGCAGTACTACGCCTATATTGAAGTCGGCCGCGACGGCGAGCACGGCATGCCCGGCTTCCCCCGCGGCGCCACCGACCTGTGGCGCACCTATGAACAACTTGTCGTCGCCGGCGCGCCGATGGCGATGAAGCGCGTGCGCAACCGGCGCGAGATCTTCCCGGTTTTCCGCGAACTCTTCCGCAAGCGCGGGCTGACCGAGGAGGCCACCGCATGAGCGCCGGAAAAGTGAGCCCGCGCTCGCAGGCGAGCGAGAAGAGCCCGCGCTCGCAGGCGAGCGACGACCGCCTGCTCTACCATGGCGGCGAGTGGGACTTCGAGACGCTGCGCCGCATCCACGACGCCTGCGAGGAAATCGCCCTCGGCGAGATGGGCCTCAGCGTCTATCCCAACCGCATCGAGGTGATCAGCAGCGAACAGATGCTGGACGCCTATGCCAGCACCGGCCTGCCGCTGTTCTACAAGCACTGGTCCTTCGGCAAACACTTCGCCCAGCAGGAAGCGCTGTACCGCAAGGGCCTGCGCGGCCTGGCCTATGAGATCGTCATCAACTCCGACCCCTGCGTCAGCTACGTGATGGAGGAGAACACCGCGACCTTGCAGGCGCTGGTCATCGCCCATGCCGCCTTCGGGCATAACCACTTCTTCAAGAACAACCGCATCTTCAAGGACTGGACAGACGCCAAGGGCATCCTGGACTACCTAGAGTTCGCCAAGAACTTCGTCACCCGGGCCGAGGAACGCTTCGGCGAAGTGGCGGTGGAACGCACGCTGGACGCCGCGCATGCGCTGATGAGCCAGGGCGTACATCGCCAGCGCCAGCGCCGCGTGCCGGACCTGCGCAGCGAGGAGCTGCGCGAACGCGAACGCCGTGACTACGACGCCGCCCGCTTCAACGACCTGTGGCGCACCGTGCCCGGCAAGACCCAGGCGCATGTGCCACCCAGCGAGTTGGAACGCCGCCGCGCGCTGCTGCAACTGCCGCAGGAAAACCTGCTCTATTTCCTGGAGAAATCCGCGCCGCGCCTGGCGCCCTGGCAGCGCGAGATCATCCGCATCGTCCGCAACGTGGCGCAGTATTTCCACCCACAGCGCCAGACCAAGATGATGAACGAGGGCTGCGCCACCTACACCCACTATCGTATCCTCAACCGCCTGCATGAACAGGGCCGCATCAGCGACGGCGCCATGCTGGAGGTGCTGCACAACCACAGCAGCGTCATCATGCAGCCGGACTTCGACGACCCTCGCTATTCCGGCATCA
>CAISEY010000094.1 GCA_903884435.1 uncultured Hyphomicrobiales bacterium
CGCCGGCAAGTACCGCACGAAATTCGACCCGGCCTGCACCTGCAAGCCGCCGCACAAGTCCTGGGTCGAGGCGCTCGCCGACGCGGAGGCGCTGCTGGGGCGCAAGGGCAAGTCGGATATTTTCGTGACGCCGGAAAAATCCGAGGAATTGCTGCGGGCGAAGCCGCCGGCTTCCTCGCGGGCCAGGGCCGAGCGCGCGGCGGCGACCCCCGTCGCCGAGACCCCGCCCGCCGCGACGGCGGCGCCTTCCGCCGACGCGGCGCGGCGCGGCGCACCCGCGACCGAAAACGCCGGCAAGCGCGTTCGGGTGATCGACCCGAAAATCTGAGCGACTGATTCGCGGCGCGCGGCGGCCCGGCGCGGAATTTTCCCTCGCGTGACGCGGGAACGGACGCGATTTGCGCGATAAAGCGACAAAAAGACCGTTGTCGCGCCGCTTTTGACAGACCGGCGAATCTCCCTAAACTCATGATGTCGTCAACAACCGAAAGGAGGTGATCCAGTGTCTCATTGTCTTCAGCCGCGGTCGTCGGTTTACGGGTCCTGGACTCCTGTTCGCAAGGAGTTTCGCCCCGCGTGAGCGGCGCAAGTGGTCCACCGGACCGCGGTAACGACAATGGAAGGGCCGCCGCGAGGCGGCCCTTCTCGTTTGGGAAGCGGCGCGCGACGTTGTAGTCTCCCCGCGCGGCGCGGATCGCCGGAGGGAGAGGGACATGATCGACAGACGCCGTTTCGTCGCCGGAGCGGGCGGGTTCGCCGCCGCCCTGACCTCGCCCGCGGCCTTCGCGCAGACGACGAAGGTGTCCATCGGCTATCCCACGAGTTCGGATTTCCTGCCGGCGCTCGTCGCGAAGGAAAGGGGCTTCTTCGAAAAACACGGCATCGACGCGGCGATGACGCGCGTGCCGCTCATCAACAACATTCCGGCCGCCATGATGTCCGGCGATCTGGACATCGGCGCCGCGACGCCGCCGACCTTCCTTCAGGCAGTCGATGGCGGGCTCGATCTCGTGCTCGTCGCCAGCGCCGCGCGCCATCGGAAAAGCCTGCCCTCCAAGAGCCTCGTGGCGCGAAAGGATTTCAAATACGAGAAGCCCGAGGATCTGAAGGGCAAGAAGATCGGCGTCGCCGGCTTCAAGTCCTCGATGGATATTCTTTTGCGCCGCTGGCTGAAGATCAAGGGCGTCGACCCGAAGGACATCACCTTCATCGAGGCGCAATTCCCGCAAATGCCGGATTTGCTGAGGGCCGGCACCCTCGACGCCGTGACCGTGACCGAACCCGTCCGATCGATCATCGTCGGGAGCGGCGCTGGCGTGATCGTCGCGGAATATTTCGCCGAGGTGTCGCCGGATTTCATGGTGACGAACTGGATGATGAAGGCCGATTACGCGCGCGACAATCCGAAAATCCTCGCGGGCTTCCGCGCCGCGCTGGAAGAAGCCATCGTCTGGATCGGCGCCAACGCCGACGCCGCCCGCGAAATCGAAAAGAAGAACTTCAACGTCGCCGCGCCCGATTTCCCGACGCTCGTCGCCGCCGCGAAGCCGGAAGACCTGCAATTGTGGATCGACATCGGCAAGGAGCAGGGGCTGTACCGCACGGCGCTCGACGCGTCGAAACTCGTGCTGAAATAGCCTATCCCCACGGCCCCTTGCGCGGCGGCGCGGGCGCGCGCGGCGTGGCGACGGGCTCCTCCGTTGGCGCCGCGATCGCGACGGGGCCGGGATCGCGTCCGCCGGCGTAGCGCACCAGCGCGTCGACGCGCGCCGCGATGGAGGGATGCGTCGACAGCCAGTCGCTGTCTCCGTCGCGCCCGATGGCGGGGCTTTCGATGAAGAACGCGCTCATGCGCGAGGGCATGCCGGGGATCGCCGCGCGCGCCTCGATCTTGCGCAGGGCCGAGATCATCGCGTCGGGGTTTTTCGTCAGCTCCACCGAGCCCGCGTCGGCGAGGAACTCGCGCTTGCGCGAGATGGCGAAGCGGATCAGCACGGAAAGCCCCCAGGAAACCGCCAGCACCGCGAGCGCCACGGCGATGGCGATCACGGCGCCGCCGCCGCCCTGGCGCCGGTCGTCGTCGCGGCTCGGGCGGCGCGGCGACCAGCCGAAGGGAAAGTCCCAGTTACGGATGAAAACATCCGCGGCGAAGGCGATGATCCCCGCGAAAATCGTGGCGATGACCATCAGTTGCACGTCGCGGTTGCGGATATGCGTGAGTTCGTGACCGAGCACGGACTCGAGTTCATCCGGCGTCAGCGTCTCCATCAGGCCGCGCGTCACGCTGATGGAATAATCGGATTCGCGCAGGCCGGAGGCGAAGGCGTTGAGCGCGTCGCTGTCGACGATCTTCAGCGCGGGCATGGGAACGCCGCGGGAAATGCAGAGATTTTCCAGCGCCGCGTAGAGTTTGGGGGTCTCGCGCCGTTCGACGTTTCGCGACCCCGTCGCGTAGTCGATCATGTTCTGGTGGAACAGGTAGGCGACCGTGAACCAGGCTCCGGCGCCGACGAAGGCCCAGGGCCAGGATTGCGCGAAATAGAACCCGGCGCGCGCGAAAACCCGTTCCGTCGAGCCGCCGCCCGTCGCCGCCGCGAGCAACGTCAGCGAATACATCACCGCCAGCAGCAACCCGATGAAACTCGCGAGGAGCGAGACCGACCGAATCCTGTTGGCGCGGATGTGCGTGTAGAGGCCATAAGCGGGCAACATGCCGGGCGGCTCCGGCGCGGCGCGCCTAGAACTTCACCTGCGGCGGCGCGCTGGCTTCCTTGCGCTCGCCCTCGTCGAGATTGAAGAACTCCTGCGGCGCGAAGCCCATGGCGTTGGCGTAAAACACGCCGGGAACGCCCTCGCGCGTCGCGTTGTATTCGGCCGCCGCGTTGTTGAAGAAGCGCCGCGCCGCCGCGATCTTGTTCTCGATGTCCGCGAGCTGGTTTTGCAGTTCGATGAAGTTCTGGTTCGCCTTGAGGTCGGGATAGGCTTCAGACAGCGCGAAGAGCTTGCCGAGCGCGCCCGATAGCGCGCCTTCCGCCGAGGCCATCGCCGCCGGCCCCTGGGCGCTCACCGCCGCGTTGCGCGCCCTGACGACCTCCTCGAGCGTGCCGCGCTCGTGCGCAGCGTAGCCCTTCACGGTCTCCACGAGATTGGGAATGAGATCGTGCCGCTGCTTCAGTTGCACGTCGATGTCGCCGAACGCCTGTTTGCAGCGTTGCCGCAACCCGACGAGGCCGTTGTAGCCCGAGACCAGCCACAGCGCGGCGAGAACGATCAGCCCGAGAAAAATCCAGCCACCCATGACGCGCTCCCGCCGCCCGGCCCGCTCCGGACTTTCCGGATGATAACCTGGCCGGCGCATTCCGGCCAGCGGTTGACCCGCGCCCGCCGGCGCGTCCTAATACGCCGGACGCGACAATCGCCAGGGGAGACGACGATGGAAGACAAACTGCGGGTCAACTTGCCCCCGGACCCCAATCCGAAACCGCTGAAGTTCAAACTTCCGCCGGGAAGCTGGGACACGCATTTCCATCTCTATGGGCCGCCGCACCGTTTTCCCTACGTGGAGGACCGCCGCTACACGCCGCCCGCGGCGCCGCTGGAACATTACATCAATCTCGCGAATCTGCTCGGCATCGAGCGCGGCGTTCTCGTTCATCCGATGGTGCACGGATTCGAGAACTGGGTGACGCTCGACGCGCTGAAACGCACCGACGGGCGTCTGCGCGGCATGATCCGCGCCAATCCCCTGCTCGACGACGCCGACATGCGCCGGTTGCACGAAGCCGGCGTGCGCGGCGTGCGCTTCAATCTCGTCGAGGAGACGGGCGGCGGTTTCGACGAGGCGGGCTTTCACATCGTCGCCGCCCGCTGCGCGCGCCTCGGCTGGCCGGTCTGTCTGCACATTCCCGGCGAAAAAATCCGCGAGATCGCGGAAATCCTGCGCCGCGCGCCGGTGAATGTCGTCTTCGACCATTTCGGCCGCGTCGACGCGCGCAAGGGCCCCAACCAGCCGGATTTCCGCACGCTTCTGCACCTCATGGAAGAGAAGAACATGTGGTGCAAGATCAGCGGCGTCGACCGCCTGATGCAGCGCGGCGCGCGTTACGAGGACGCGCCGCCGCTCGCCGAAGCCCTGATCGACCGCGCGCCCGACAGGATCATCTGGGGCACCGACTGGCCGCATTCCTCGGTCTACGAGCCGGGCAAGATGGCCAACGACGGCGACCTCGTGAACGCGCTGCTCGACCTCGTGCCCGACGAGGCGCGCAGGAACAAGGTGCTGGTGGACAATCCGAAACGGTTGTTCGATTTCGACTGAGGGCGCCCCGGCGAAGGCGGCGGGCGTTTCGCCGCCGCCGTCCCGGTCAACCGTGCTTCCGGCGCGCCTTGCGCGCGAGATAGTCGAAATTGATGTTGTAAATCTCCGGCACGCTCATCTTGTCGGCGAGCGCGCGGATGTCGTCCATGGGGAACAATTTGGGCTTGCGGCCCGTGGCCTCGACGAGAAGCTGGATTTCGCAGGCGTTCTCCAGCGACATGCAGAGAATGACGCATTCCTCCAGCGTCCTGCCCACCACGGTGACGCCGTGTCCCTGCAACAGCACCGCCTTGTGCTTGCCGAGGGCCTGCGCCACGCGCGCGCCGGTCTCCGGGCTGCGGATGAGGTCGATCGTGTCCGCGTAGACGCCGACGCCGTCGTGAAATTCCGAGCCCGCCTGGCTCAGCGGCAGCAGCGGAACGTCGAGGGTCGAGAAGGCCACCGAATATTTCGGATGCGCGTGGATGATCGCGCCGACATCGGGCCGGACCTTGAAGATTTCCGAGTGGATGAAGACCTCGCTGTGGCGGCGCCCGGCGCCCGCCACCTTCACGCCCGCCATGTCGCAGGTGACGATGTTCTCCATCGTCAGCTCGTCGAGGCCGAAACTGTGCGGCTTCATGAAGAAATGCCCGTCGTCGCCAGGAACGCGCACCGACACATGGCCGCGGGTGAAGTCGCCGAGGCCGGCGTCGTCGAGGATCAGGGCGGCGTCGATGAGTTTGCGTTTGGCTTCGTCGCTGGTCATGGCGGATTTCCTTTGCCGGGGCGGGGCGCTTCAGTCGATGGGGAGAAACAGGTCGTCGACGCGCGCCTTCGTCGCGGTCAGCCCCTGTTCGTGCAGATAGCGCGTCAGCGCCTCGAGCGTCGGCCGGTTGGGCTCGAGCCCGTAGGGCCATGGATCGCCGTCGAAATGTTCGCGGATTTCGTCCACGTCGCGCGCCAGCCACGGAATCATGTATTGCAGGCTGCCGACGTCCATGAACCGTTCGAGCGCCAGCTTCTTGGAGGCCGTCATCGCCTTCGCGATGGCGCGCCCGAGGCCGGGATGCTTTTCGTGCGTCTCGCGGCGAATGACGATCGTGTGCATGATCGGGAAGACGCGCGTGCGCCGGAAATATTGCAACTCCACGTCCTGGAAATCCTGGAACAGGCGGACGACCTTGCGGTCCTTGCCGAAGGCGTCGGGCGTGATCGCGCCGAGCACGGCGTCGATGTCGCCGGCCACGAGCAGCTCGCTGAGCGACTTGTCCGACTGGTTGTTGACGAGCCGCGTCGGTTTCAGCAACGGCGGAACCGTGGGATCGCCGTGCCGCCCCGGCTCGTTCATCGCCCCCTGCACGAATTCGCAGGTGGAAAAGTCGACTCCATATTCATCGGAGAGATGGCCGCGCGCGAAGACCGCCGCCGTCATCGTGTAGAGCGGCACGCCGATGCGCTTGCCCTCGAGATCTTTCGGACGCCGGATCCGGTCCGCGTTGACGAACGTGTAGCCGGAGCGAAAGGCGCGCGAGGGGAAGACGGGAATGGCGACGTGCCGGCTCGTCCCCGCCAGCGTCGAGGAAATGAATTCCGAACTCGACATTTCCGAAACGTCGGCTCCATTGCCGGCGCCGACGCGGTCGAAGATTTTCCGCACGGACTGCCAGCCGTACGAGCCTTCGAACTCCACGTCGAAGCCCTCCACCTCGACGTCCCCGAGGTAGAGCGGCAGGAGGCGGTCATAGAGCGTGCAGGCGAAGGTGATTTTCGGCTTTGTCATCGGTCGCGTGTCCTCCGTCCGGCGCGTCGCCGCCGGTTTGGTTCCGTCTTGTCGTTCACGCGGGGCCGCCGGTCAACGGAGCGCGCGTTTGCCCGTTTCCGCCCCCCGCGCTAAACCCGGCGCATGAGCACAGAACCCGCCAACCGTCTTGTCATCGCGCTCGCGCAGGTCGATTGCGTCGTCGGCGATCTCGCCGGCAACGCCGAACGCGTCAGGCAAGCGCGCGCCGCCGCGAAGGGCGCCGATCTCGTGATGTTCAGCGAGCTTTACCTCGCGGGCTATCCGCCGGAAGACCTCGTGCTCAAGCCGGCCTTCCAGGAGGCCTGCCGCGCCACCCTCGAAATCCTCGCGCGCGAGACCGCCGATGGCGGCCCGGCGGTGCTCGTCGGCCTGCCCTGGGCTGAGGGGGGGCTTTGCCACAACGCCTGCGCCCTGCTCGACGGGGGCCGCATCGAGGCCGTGCGCTTCAAGAACGATCTGCCGAATTATGGCGTCTTCGACGAAAAGCGCGTCTTCGCGCCGGGGCCGCTGCCGGGCCCGGTGTCGTTCCGTGGCGTGCGGCTGGGCTTGCCCATTTGCGAGGACATCTGGGGCGAGGATGTCGTCGAATGCCTCGCCGAGACGGGCGCGGAAATCCTGCTCGTGCCCAACGGCTCCCCCTACTGGCGCGGCAAGCACGACGAAAGATTGCAGGTCGCGGTGGCCCGCGTCGCCGAAAGCGGCCTGCCGCTGGTCTATCTCAACCAGGTCGGCGGCCAGGACGAACTCGTGTTCGACGGCGGCTCCTTCGCGCTCAACGCCGACCGCTCGCTCGCCGCGCA
>CAISEY010000095.1 GCA_903884435.1 uncultured Hyphomicrobiales bacterium
CCCACCTGGCGTCGTCGCCCCTGTTGGCGGCGATGATGACGCGATCGATCTTGACGCCGTGAACGGCGTATTCCGTGACGACGCGCTCGAGATCCCCGGGCGGAGCGAGCACATGGTGTCCATAGAGAGACCGTCCGACATATCTCGGGTTGGCGTCGAGCAGCGCGACGATATTCGTCCTGCCGCGCGAGAGCGTGTCCACCATGCGAAGGTAAAAACCCGCGAGCCTGTTGGCGCCAATCACCAGCACCTGTTCCGGGTTCGCGACAGTCCGCGACCGGCGGCGATACCGCCGCTCCCTGCGCATGATGGCCCAGGCGCGCCCCGCGAGAAGCACGGAAGTCAAAATCATGAAGTGAATGACCGGAATGGATCTCGGGACGTCGTTGAGGCGCGTGAAGGTGAAAATGCCGGCCGACGTCAGCGCGACCGCGGCGAGCGACATTTGAGCGATCGCGAAAGCGTCGCGCAGGGACGCGTAACGGGCAAGCCCCCTGCCAAGATCGAAGGCGAGCAGCATCAACACGCCGGCGATCGCGCTGATGGCGCAATACCAGATCGCGCCATAAAATCTGTCGTCGTTGAGAATGGCCGGATCGCGCAGGAAAAACGCGAGCGGGCCGGCGAACAGAGCCGTCAGAAGATCGAAGAATTCCACCCGTCGCCGTCCATCTTCCCTCGATGTCGGCAAATAGAGCTGCATAAGAGGCACTCGGGCAAAGACTGAATTTTCACGCGAACGACGGCATAGTCGACCGTGCCACGACGAGCCGCAAACTAGCGCGATCCGCGCATGATGCAAGTCATTTCTGCCCCGGAAAAGCCACGCGAAATGTGTTTAACGAATGTTTACTTTAGAAGTCGAAAGCGTAACCGTCGTCCCGATCACGCGATTTCGCCCGCTTTTCACTTCACGTTTCCATCGCGATGACCCAAAACAGGCCGGCGAACAGGACAATGGTGATCGCCGTTGTCCAGAGAACCTTCCGCCACATTCCCGGCGCGACGGGAGCGCCCGGATCGGTGCCGGGGACATAGCTGCTTTCTTCGTGCTGCGACCGCACGCCAAAGGGCAACACAGCGAAAAGAACGATCCACCACATGGTGAAGAAAATCGCGACGCCAATGGGCCAGGTCATTCCGCTTCAACCATGAATCAGGGATGGACCCCGGATATTCCGGGTGCTCGCGTCCCCCGAATGGAAACGCGCGCGGGACGATGATCGTTAAAAATGTTCGCGCACCGCGTCAAACCTGCTCGATCTCGACGAGAGCGCCCGAGAAATCCTTCGGGTGGAGAAAAAGAACCGGCTTGCCATGCGCCCCGATTTTCGGCTGACCGTCGCCCAGCACGCGCGCGCCGTTCCGTGTCAGTCGATCGCGAGCGGCGACGATGTCATCGACCTCGTAGCAAACGTGATGAAGCCCGCCATCCGGATTTTTCTCGAGAAACTTCGCGACGGGCGACGAGGGGCCCAGCGGCTCCAGCAATTCGATTTTCGTGTTGGACAATTCGATGAAAACAACCGTCACGCCATGATCGGGCAAGGACAACGGCGTGGACACGCGCGCGCCGAGCGCGTCCCTGTATCGCGCGCTCGCGCTCGCGAGATCCTTCACCGCGATGGCGACATGGTTGAGGC
>CAISEY010000096.1 GCA_903884435.1 uncultured Hyphomicrobiales bacterium
CCGCGAACAGGGTCACGGCGAGCCAGACCTGCGTGTCGTGGCCGAAGCTCGCCAGAAGCGGCGGGAGGGACATTCAATGTCCTCCTTCGAGATAGGCGGCGCGCACCTCGGGCCGCGCGAGAAGTTCGCGGCCGGCGCCGGCGAGCGTCACGGCGCCGTTGACGAGAACATAGCCGCGGTCGGCGAGCCGCAACGCGTGATAGGCGTTTTGCTCGACGAGAAAGACCGTGAGGCCCGCTGTTTTGTTGAGATCGCGGATCGTGTCGAAGATCAGCTTGACGACGAGCGGAGCGAGGCCAAGCGAGGGTTCGTCCAGCAGCAGCAGGCGGGGGCGGCTCATCAGCGCGCGGGCGATGGCGAGCATCTGCTGCTCGCCGCCGGAGAGCGTGCCGCCGCGCTGGGCGTCGCGCTCCTTCAATCGCGGGAAAATCGAATAGACGCGTTCGAGATCGCTCGCGAAAAACGCGCCGCCGTTGATTGCCGCGCCCATTTGCAGATTCTCGCGCACGGTCATGCGGGGAAACACGCGCCGCCCCTCGGGCGATTGCGCGATTCCGAGCCGCGCGATCCGGTGCGTCGGCATGTTCGTGATGTCATGGCCGTCGAAGACGATCTTGCCGCGGCGCGCGCGCGGATTGCCGCAAACGGTCATCATCAGCGTCGACTTGCCGGCTCCGTTCGCGCCGATCAACGCGACGATTTCACCTTCGTTCACGTCGATGTCGACGCCCTTCAGCGCGATGATGGCGCCATACCAGGTCTCGACGCCGCGCGCCGTCAGCAGGGGTTTTCCGGTCATGGCGCGGCGTCCCCCGCCGCGGCGATTTCCGTCTCGACAGCGGCGACTCCGGCCTCGTCGTCGACGCCGAGATAGGCGGCGATGACCCTGGGATCGTTGCGCACGAGTTCGGGCGGGCCCTCGCAAATCTTGCGGCCATATTCGAGGACGACGACGCGGTCGGAAATTTCCATCACCACGGACATGTCGTGTTCGATGAGGAGAATGGAAACGCCGTCGGCGTCGCGGATGGAGCGCAGCAGCGCGTTGAGGTCGGCGGATTCGCGCGGGTTTAATCCCGCCGCCGGCTCGTCGAGGCACAGGAGCACGGGATCCGTGCACATGGCCCGGGCGATTTCCAGGCGGCGCTGGTCGCCATAGGGCAGATCGCCCGCAGGGTCGTCGGCCCGATCGACGAGGCCGATGCGCTCGAGCCAGGCGGTCGCCTTCGCCACCGCGCGCCGTTCGGCGGCGCGCCAGTTGGGCAGGCCGAGCAGCCCGAAAACGGTGAGGCCCGAAGCGCGCATCAGCGCGTTGTGCTGCGCGACCACGAGATTTTCGAGAACCGTCATGCCCTGGAACAGCCGGATGTTCTGAAACGTGCGGGCGACGCGGGCGCGGCGCGCGATCTCGTGATCGGGCATCCGCTCCAGCAGATAGAGATCGCCGGAGGCCATGCGCGCGTGGCGGCGGCCCGAGCGCGTCAGTTTCTCGACGTCGCTGGCGATGGCCTCGCCGTCGCGCGCGAGCGCGAGGCGGCCGCGCGTCGGCTTGTAGAAGCCGGTGACGCAATTGAAGACCGTCGTCTTGCCCGCGCCATTGGGGCCAATCAGCGCGGTGATGTCGCCGCGTTTCACTTCGAACGACAAATCGTCGACGGCGACGAGGCCGCTGAAGCGCATGGTGAGATGTTCGACGGTGAGCAGGGTCGCGCTCATCCGTGGCCCTCCTTCACGTGGTCGGAGGACACGCCGCGCCGCGCCGCGAGGAAGATCGAGGGCGCGCGCGTCGAGATCAGTCCGCGCGGCTTCCAGATCATCATCACGACCATGGCGAGGCCGAAGATCAGCATTCGGTATTGCGCCGGATCGAAATCGGCGCCGAAAATCCGCTTGAGGAAATCGAGCTCTCGCAGAATTTCCGTGCCGCCGACCATGGCCACCGCGGCGAGCGCCACGCCGATCTGCGAACCCATGCCGCCGAGCACGACGATGGCGAGGATCGTGGCGCTCTCGATGAAGGTGAAGCTCGTGGGATTGACGAAATTCTGGCGCACCGCGAAGAACGAGCCGGCGAAACCCGCGAACATGGCGCCGAGCGCGAAGGCGGTGAGCTTGGTGTTGACGGTGTTGATGCCCAGCGAGCGGCAGGCGATTTCGTCCTCGCGCAGGGCCTCCCAGGCGCGGCCGATCGGCAGACGGCGCAGGCGCAATGTCACCGCGCTGGTCAGCAGCGCGAGACAGAGAATGAGATAGAACAGGAAGATCGTGCGGTGGATGGGCATGAACTCGAGGCCGAACCGCGCCGCGAAACCATCCTCCGAATCGACGAAGGGGACGCCGAAGAAGGTGACGCGCGGAATCGACGATATGCCCGCGTCGCCGTTGGAGAAATCGAGGGTGAGCGAGTCGTCGCCGCCATTGCCGTTGAAGGTGAGCGTGGGCAGGCCGGCGGCGAGGAAGGTGCGGACGGGCAGGCCGGCGGTGGTGGTGTTGTAGAAGACTTGTTCGTGAGTGCCGGCGGAATCGAGGCGGACGGTGTAGTTGTCGGCGGCGCTGGTGCCGTCGAACGTGGGATTCAAGAAGAGCGCCGA
>CAISEY010000097.1 GCA_903884435.1 uncultured Hyphomicrobiales bacterium
CGTCGCAGATCGGCGAGGATTCATCGACGCGACGACCGACCTGGCTGACGATGCGCTGGCAGATGTTCATCAATTGCGCGTTGTCGCGAAAGCGGATGTTGGTGAGCTGGATCTTGCCGCCCACCTCGATGAAGGTTCGCGTCGCGCCATTGACCATGATGTCGGCGATGTCGTCGCGGGCGAGCAGCGGCTCGAGCGGTCCGTAGCCCAGCACGTCGTTGCAGATGTCCTCGAGCAGGTCTTCCTGCTCGGAAATCGACATGACGACGTTCTTGATCGAGATGATTTCGTTGACGATGTCGCGAATTTCCTCGCGCGCGTTCTCCGCGTCGAGCTTCGACAATTGCGAGAGATCGATCGCCTCGATGAGGGCGCCGAAAATCGTGCTCTTCGTGATGTAATATTCGTCGGAGCGGCGCGTCTCCTGGGGCGGCGGCGCCTGGTTTCCCGATGGCGGCGCGCTGGCCGGGGAGGCCGCGCGGGCCGGAGCGGCCGGAGTCCGCGCGTCGGACTTGGCGGGCGCGGCCGCCGCCGGTCTTTGCGCTGACGCGCCGGAAGCTCCGCCGGATCGTTTGCCGAACATCGATATACCCTCGTGGAACCGCCGCGATACTCATTCGGAAAAGGTCAATTTTTCCTTACGAGGCCTTCTTGCGCCCCAGCTTCTCCAGAATGGGGTCGAACAGGCTTCGCTTGCCCCGCTTCATCTCCGACCTCCCGGTGACCACGCGCGCCAGATCGGCGAACGTCATGGCGATCTTGCCGCCGGATTCGACCTCGGCGATCATCTGGCCGTTGTTGGCGGCCGTGCCGAACAGCTTGGGATCGAAGGGAATCTCGGCGGACGAGGACAGTTCGACCGCCTTGCAGAAATCCGAGACGCTGATTTCCGGACGCTTCGGCACGCCCACGTAATTGATGACCAGCTTGGGCCGGTCGTCGTTCGGGCGCGCGGCCTTCAGCGTGTCGACGATGTTCTTGGCGTTCCGCAGATTGCCAAGATCCGGCGCGGCGACGATGACGACGTCGTCGGCGCCGATCAGCAGCCGGCGCGCCCAGCCCGTCCACACGTGCGGCACGTCGAGCACGATCACCGGCACCGTGGCGCGCAGCACGTCGATGATCGCGTCGAAGGTGGTCTCGTCGAAGTCGTAGAGACGGTCCAGCGTCGCCGGCGCCGCGAGCAGGCTGAGCTTTTCCGAACATTTCGACAGGAGGCGATCGACGACGTTGCCGTCGAGGCGGTCCGGCGCGAACACGGCCTCGGCGATTCCCTGCGGCGGGTCCTGGTTGAAGTCGAGGCCGCCGGTGCCGAAGCCGAGGTCGAGATCGGCGACGACCGTGGCGACGTCGAGGCCGCGGGAAATCGACCAGGCGATATTGTGCGCGACGGTGGAGGCGCCGACTCCGCCCTTCGCGCCATAGACGGCGATGATGCGTCCCAGCGGATCGGCGCCCGCGGTCGCGTAGAGGTCGGAAATCGCGCGGATGAAGTCCAGCACGCCGAAGGGCTCGACGAGGTATTCGCTGACGCCGCGGGTGAGCAATTCACGGTAGAGCGTGATGTCGTTGACGCGGCCCGCGACGACGACCTTCGTTCCCGCGTCGCAGAACTCCGCGAGCGCGTCGAGATGTTCGAGAATCGCGCCGCGGTCCTGATTGGTCTCGATCACCACGACGTTTGGCGTCGGAGCGTTGCGGAAGGCCTCGACCGCGGCGGCGGCGCCGCCCATGTGATGCTTGACGTGCGCCTTCTGCAGGTGGCGGTCCGCCGCGGCGTGCTGGACGAGTTCGGCGAAATGCGCCGTCTCGCAGAACGCCTGTATGGACACGCGCGGCACCGGGGCGATTTGAGCGTGCGCCGTTCCATCGTGCGATGGATCGATGACGTGAAGTTCGTCGACCTCTTTCATCAATTGCCCCCAACGCTGCCGATGCTCGAATTCTTGACCGTCCAGGACGTGGCGGGGTCCGAACCCTGACGCACCCGGCCGATCGCCCTGATGCGCATTTCAACGTCGCCGTTGCCCGTGGCCCTCGGTTCGACGAGATCGCGAGGATCGGACACCTGACTCGCGATCATGTTCTGATAGGAACAGCCCATGTTCCAGTAAGGACGGTTTTTCCACGTCTCGAGAGTGCTCGCGGAGGCGAGGTCGGCGGGCCAGTCGCCGCACTGGCTGGCGACGCGCGCGCGGATGGCGCGGTAGCTCAGCCTCACGGGCGCCGGCAAGGACGGATCGGCGACGGGATAGGCGCCAACGCTGACGTAGCCCTTCGCCCCGCCCGCCGCGAGCGCGTGACGGATCGCCGGCAGCGCGGCGCGCTGTTGCGCCTCGTTGACGGCGCCCTGCGGAAACAGAACCTCGATTCCGCCCTCGCCCTCGGACGCGGCGCCTCCGGCCAGCGCCGTGACGCGGGCGCGCGCGGTCTCGTCTAGCTTTCCCGCCGTCGCGAACACCTCGATCCCGACCGGCGCGTCGCGCAGGACGATCGGATGGCGGGCGTTGTAATCCTCGGGAATCGAGGACGTGTTGAGATAGCGGTCCGTTCCGCAGGCGCCCAGCGGCAGCAACGCCGCGAGCGCCAGAAGACGCCGGCCATGGACGCGGCGCGCCGCGATCGATGGGGCTTTTCCCGCCGGGACGCGACCGCCGGCCGTTCCTGAGTCAACTCGCATGGAAATCATCCTGACCTGTCACTGTGATCACCCGTCTTCGATTCAGTCCGCGATAAATCCGAACCTGCCCCTGAAGTTCTGGATGAGCTGCGGATTGTTCGCCGTGGAATAAAGATTGTTCACGCGGCCCAGCAGGAACGCCTGGGGATCGGTCGCGTCGGTGAAGCCATCGGTCGGACGCGCGACCTCGGAGGGCTTGACGGCCTTCGCGATGTAAGGCGTCACGACGATGACGAGTTCGGTCTCCTGGCGCTGGTAGTCGCGCGAGCGAAACAGCGCGCCGAGAATCGGCAGGTTCATCAGCCCCGGAAGGCCGTTGATGGTCTGACGGGAAATCGTCTGGATGAGGCCCGCTGAGACGATCGAGGCGCCCGAGGCGAGTTCGACGCTGGTTTCGTTCTTGCGCGTGCGGAAACCGGACACCGAAATGGAGGAGAAGGCCACCGCGTTGGTGGGATCGATCTCGGACACCTCGGTGGCGACGCGCAGGAGAATGCGGCCCTCGCTGAGCACGACCGGCGTGAAGTTCAGCGTCACGCCATAGGGCTTGAACGAAACGGAGACCGTGCAGCCGACGCCGGCGGTGCAGGTTTCGCTGCCCGGCACGGGAATTTCGCCGCCGGCCGCGAACTTGGCCGTCTCGCCGGACACGGCCGTGACCGTCGGCTCGGCGAGGATGCGGGCCACGCCGTTGCTCTCGTAGGCCTTGATTTCGGCGCTGATGCTGCGTCCCGCCAATTGCGCCATCGAGTTGGAAAGGTTGTTGACGAAGGCGTTGGACATGCTGACCGTGCCCCAGTTTCCGTTGATGGAACCCTGGTTCACGCCGATTTGCTTGAGGACGTTGCGCTGCACTTCCGCGATCGTGACCTTGAGCATCACCTGGTCGCGCCCGCGGATGACGAGCGAGTTGACGACCTTGCCTTCCTTGCCCGTGCCGCCCGCGAGCTCTCCGACGAAGCCCTTGGCGATGTCGACCGCCATTTGCGCCTCGCTGGCGGAGTCCACCGATCCCGTCAGGATGATCGTGTCGTTGATGGTGCGCGTGACGACCTTCGTGTTCGGCATCGCGGTCCTCAGAACGCGGTCGAGTTCTCCGATGTCGCGGCCGATGGTGATGTCGAAGGCGGCGAACTGACGGCCTTCGGAATCCATCGCGTAAATCGAGGTCTGCCCCGGACCGGCGGCGATCAGATAGAGCTTGCGGGCCGAACGGACGACGGCGTTGGCGACCTTGGGATCGGCGACGAACACCTCGGCCGCGTCGCGCGGAAGATCGACGATCACCGACTTGCCGACGCCGAGGTTGATCCGCCGGGCGGCAACGCCGGAATTCATTGTTTCCGCCGCCGGAGCCTGCGCGTTCTGCGCCGCGGCGACGCCGGGAAGGGCGACAGCCAGCATCGCGACCGTCAGGATCGCGGCGGCCTTTTCGTGAAGCCTCTGGATGGGGCTTGTCATATTGGAATGCTCCTGGCTCAACGAATTCACGCCCTGCTGGCTTCGCGCGGGCTCACTTCTTGCCAACGGCCGTCGCGACGCCCGCCCGCACGATGGTCATGCCGGATTCCGGCGGCTCGGCGGGCGCGGGCGCCGGCGTCCCGCTCTGGCCGGAATCGAGCATGCTGCGCAGCACGAGCGACAATTGCCCGACGCGCTGGGCGAGAACGAGGGTTTCGGCCTGGCGCGGATCCACCTCGAGGGTCGCGTTCGATCCGACGACCACCGGCTGGCCGTTCTTCTCCTGCACGTTCTGGCCAATGGCGAGCACGCGGATGTTGCTGAGCAGCGTTTGCGTCGCGAAGGATTCCTTGCCCGCGTCGTCCTCGCGGAACGTGCGAAGGACATCGACGCGATCATTCGGAAGAATGAAGCCGCCGGCGGAGGTCGCGCCCTGGGAATCGATGTTGATGGCGACCGCGCGCGTCCCCGAGGCGAGCATGGCGGACACGAAGCCGGCGTTCGGACCCTTCACCAGCTTCTCGCGGCGGATCGGCTCGCCGGCGAAGAAGCTCGCGCGGCTGACGGAGCCCTTGAGATCCGTGATGATGTTCGGAAGCTCGGAGCGCTTGAGCATCCCCGCGCCAACGGCGCTTCGCGGCCACACCGTCCAGGCGAAATCCGCCTCGACGACGAGCGTCCCCATGGGCAGCTCGCGCGCCGCGGTGAGAACGTCGTCAGTGTCGAGTTTCGGCGGCGGCGGCAGCGCCTGAATAATCGGCGCCTGCTGCTTTTGACCGCCACCGACAAGCAACATGGCGGCGCCGCCAGCGGCGAGCGCAACACCCAGTACCACGAGACGCGCAATTTTCATGGGCCACCAATTCACCGACGCACGGCCTCGCAACGAGGCCTCGATGAATTAGAGCAGCGAAAGGTTCAATTATGGTTAATCGATCGTGAGCAAGGCGGTTTCTTCGCGCGAACTTCTCACGCGACCGCGGCGCGAATCCACACCTGGGTTTGCGGATAGAGGAAGAGTCCGGCGGCGGCGAGCGCGACGCCGTAGGGGATGCCGGACTTCTCGTCGTGCAGGCGCGCGATCCATGGCCTTTGCATCAACGTCGAGGGAAGCGGCCAGCGGCGAAAGCCGACGATCGCCAGCGTCAGCACGCCGCCGTAAACGGCCGCGACGACGCCATATTCGAGGATGTTTTCCCAGCCGAGCCAGATCGCCGTCGTCGCCGCGAGTTTCGCGTCGCCGCCGCCGACCCAGCCGAAACAGAAAAACGAAAAGGTGATGGCCAGAATGACCGCGCCGCAGGACAGATGCGAGAGCACCGTCATGGCGGGCATGCCGAGAAACCAGGCGAGCGGAAGAAAGCCGAGCGCGAGGGCGATCGAGACACGGTTCGAAATCGTCATCGTGAAAATGTCCGAGCAGGCCGAGAAGGCCATCAGCGCCGGAAAGAAAATCATCACTGCCGCTTCGATCATGACGTCACTCGTCCGCGCAATTCATCCCGGAGGGGACGATAGGCCACAGGCGTGTATTCCCGGTTAACGATTTTCAAACGCGGAGCGACCGCGGAAACGAAAACGGCCCCGGATCACCGGGGCCGTTACGCGTCGCTCGGCGCGTGGCCGGCGAACTCAGCTGAGGGTCGAGGCGATCTTCGAGAACTGGCCCGAAACCTTCGTGCCCACCGAGGTCACGGCGGTGATGATGACGACGCCGATGAGGCCGGCGATCAGGCCGTACTCGATGGCGGTCGCGCCGGACTCGTCTTTCGCGAAACGCGCAATAAGGGTTTTCATGTACTTGCTCCTTGCTCCAGATGCACTCACTCCAGCCAGCCGGTCGATCCGGTCAATTGCTGGAATAACCTGAAGCTACCCCCGAGCCCTTGCAATATTGTTAACATGGCAAGCCCGGACGGCGCGAAAGCCGCTTGTGGAAGACGTGGTTAAGACGCCGGAAAACCCCTTGAACACGCGGCGTTGACGAGCGTTTCCCGAGCGTTCGCGCGGCCGTTCAACATTCATTCACCATTTTCGGGTCTTGTTGCGTCCAGTCGATGCAACCGCGAGCGAAGTCATGTCCCGTTTCGTCACAAGCTCCCCCACTCGCGCGGGCGCGGCTCTGTTCGCCGTCTGCGCCGCGCTGGCGTCAGCGAACTCCGCGCGCGCCGAGGAAGTCATTCAGGTCAAGCTCGCCGAGGCGAAGGTCATCGAACTTCCCGCGAACACGTCGACCATCATCATCGGCAATCCCGTCGTCGCCGACGTGACCATGCTCAGAAAGAGCAACCGAATGGTCCTGACCGGCAAATCGTTCGGATCGACGAACCTCATCGCCCTCGACGCCGGCGGCAACGCGATCGGCGAATCCGTCATACGCGTGTCGGCCGCCAAAAGAGGATTGATCGTCCAGCGCGGGCTCGAGCGCGAAACCTGGGATTGCTCTCCGCGTTGCCAGCCCACGATCAGCCTCGGCGATTCCTCGAAATATCTCGGCGACACCGCCGGCCAGATCGGCCAGCACAACACGCTCAACGGGCTGAAGTGAGGCCTTCGAGACAGGGACGGGGCCCGGGAACCCGCCGCCCGTGCGCGATCGCGGTAACGTTCCGGAAAACTCTTTCCCCTACTGATCGCGTGGGCGGTCGTGTTCCGGCGGGCGTTTTCGCCGGCGTGGGAGTTTGTCATGGGTTGGTTCAGGAGATCGTGGCCGCGGCTTCCCCGCCGCGTCGCGCGATTCGCCGACAACGAAGGCGGCGCCACCGCGGTTGAATTCGCGATGGTGTCGATTCCCTTTCTCGGATTGCTGTTCGCCATTTTTGAAACGGCCTTTGTCTTCTTCGTCACCGAGGCCCTTGAATCCGCCACCGCCGACGCGGCCCGTGTCATCATGACGGGACAGGCCTACACGGGCGCCTACACGTCCGCGTCCAATTTTCGCGACAAGGTGATTTGCCCGACGACCGGCTCGAAGCTCGCGAGCTTCATCACCTGCAGCAACATCGTCGTCGACATCACCACGGCGGGCTCCTACGGGGCGACGTCGTTTGGCTCGGCGGTCGTGTCGAAAATGGACTACACGACGACCCTGCCGAGCCGCTATTGCCTCGGCACCCAGGGCGACATCGTCGTGATGCGCGTCGTCTATCCCATGCCCGTCTACCTGACGATCATGTCCGGCGCGAGCCTCACCAATTTCACCGCGTTCCGCGGCGGACAGACGAACTATCAGGCGGCCGGCGACTCCGCCGCCTCCTACAAGCACATGCTGATGGCGACCTCCGTGTTTCGCAACGAACCATTCGGGACGCAGGCCAAGGCGACGGGGTGCACATGAGCGCCTCGACGATGCTCTCCTCCCTGTCCCGCCTGCGGGCCTCCGCCGGGCTCCGCGCGCTTCGCCTCCGGCGCGACGACAGGGGCGTGGCGGCCGTGGAGTTCGCGCTGCTGCTGCCGCTGATGATCACGCTCTACATCGGCTCGACGGAGATCACGCAAGGCGTGCTCGCCAGTCGCAAGATGGCGATCCTGTCCCGGTCGCTGTCCGACCTCGTCGCGCAGCAACCGTCCGGTATCACGTCTCCCTGCACGACGGCGGGGCTTTGCGACACGACGATGACCTCGATTTTCAGCGCCGCCTCGGCGATCATGTCGCCGTTCTCGACGGCGGCCCTCGGCGATGGCACCTCCACGCTGACGATGACCGTCTCCGGCGTCGAGTTCGTGTCCTATACGTCCCTGCCGGGATCGAACGCCGCGAAGACCTGGGTTCCCACCCAGAGCAAGCTGGCGACCGCCTTCACGCCGACGACGACGGACCCTGGCTACCAGGCGATGGTGCGCTGGAGCAAGGTCGCGGCCTCGCCCAACGCGGGGACAGCGCGCTCTTGCGCGACCCCGTTGACGCCCGCGGACACGTCGACGGCGCCGGCGGCCACCAACCTGCCGCAGGGTCTTTATTCTTCCGGTTCGCTGATCATCGCGGACGTGACCTACAAGTACCAGCCAACCTTCGGCCAGTCGTTCCTCGCCTGGTCGAGCAGCGCGACCTATGTCAGCATGTCCAACACAACCTACATGCGGCCGCGCAACTGGACGACCTACATCACTTATTCCAGCCAGAGCGGCGTCGGCGCGAGCTGCACCGGCTAGAATTCGGAACGATCCCCGACGCGCGGGTCGCGAGAGGCCACAAAAAAACGCCCGCGTGCGACGCGGGCGTTTTCGTTTCGGGGGCGCGGGCGCTCAGATTGTCTGGTTGTACTCGCCGACCTCGGGATATTCGCGGATCACCGCGTCCACCGCCTTGAACATGGCGCGCATGTTGGCTTCCGACGCCGGGCTCTCGACGACGACGACGAGTTCCGGCTTGTTCGAGGAGGCGCGCACCAGACCCCAGGTGCCGTCCGCGGCTGTCACGCGCACGCCGTTGACGGTAACGAGATCGCGGATGGGCTGGCCGATGATCGTCTCGCCCTTCGCCTGCATGGCCTGGAAACGCGCGATGATCCTGTCGACGATTCCGTATTTCACCTCGTCCGCGCAATGGGGCGACATGGTGGGCGAGCCCCAGGTCTTCGGAAGCGCCTTGTAGAGATCCGCCATCGACTTGCCGGGATTGCGGTCGAGCATGTCGATGACGTGAATGGCCGTGAGCACGCCGTCGTCGTAGCCGCGGCCGACCGGCGTGTTGAAGAAGAAGTGGCCGGACTTCTCGAAACCCGCGAGCGCCTTCAGGTCGGTGACGCGGCGCTTGATGTAGGAATGGCCGGTCTTCCAGTAATCCGCCTTCGCGCCGAGGGCGATGAGTTCCGGGTCGGTGGCGAAAAGGCCCGTCGATTTCACGTCGACGACGAACGTCGAATTTGGATAGAGCTTCGACAGGTCGCGCGCCAGCATGACGCCAATCTTGTCGGCGAAGATTTCCTCGCCATGATTGTCGACGACGCCGCAACGGTCGCCGTCGCCATCGAAGCCGAGACCCACGTCGGCGCCCGTCCGCTTCACCTCGTGCGCGATGGCGTGCAGCATTTCGAGGTCTTCGGGGTTTGGATTGTAACGCGGGAAATTATAGTCGAGCTCGACGTCCAGCGGCACGACCTCGCAACCGAGTTTTTCGAGAACACGCGGCGCGAAGGCGCCCGCGGTGCCGTTGCCGCAGGCGGCGACGACCTTGAGCTTGCGCTTGATCCGGGGACGGTTGGTGAGATCGGCGATGTAGCGCTCGGGAAAGTTCTCGACGAAGCGGTAGCCGCCGCCGTCGGCGTACTTGAAGCGGCCTTCCAGAACGATGTCGCGCAGACGGCCCATTTCGTCGGGGCCGAAGGTGACGGGACGCTGCGCGCCCATTTTCACGCCGGTCCAGCCGTTGTCGTTGTGCGAGGCCGTGACCATCGCGACGGCCGGCACGTCGAGTTCGAACTGGGCGAAATAGGCCATCGGCGACAGCGCGAGACCGATGTCGTGAACCTTGACGCCCGCCGCCATGAGGCCGGTGACGAGCGCGTATTTGATCGACGAGGAATAGGCGCGGTAGTCGTGGCCCGTCGCGAGTTCCGGCTTCACGCCCATTTCGCGCAGCAGGGTGCCGAGGCCGAGGCCCAGCGCCTGCACGCCCATCAGGTTGATTTCCTTTTCGAACAGCCAGCGCGCGTCGTATTCGCGAAAGCCCGTGGCTTTCACCATCGGGCTGGATTCATAGGCGTATGTGTTCGGCGTCAGATGAGCCGCGGGTTTCGGATACATGGAATCCTCTGGTGTTGTGACGAGGGTAAAAAGTTCAACTCGGGAGACCGCCAGCCGCGACGCGTCGCCGGAAGGCCGGTCCGCGAAACTCACTGACGCAACACGAGCGTCCCCGAGGCGACCTCGAAGCCGCCGAGTTTCTTGAGAAAGCTCATGCCAAGAAGGCTCCGGCCCGTGACCTCGCGGGGCAGAACGATGGTGTCGACCGAACGCACCGTCAGGGTGCCAAGACGCACTTCCCCGAGGTTGATCCGCGCCGCTTTCGCGGGCCCGTTCGCCGTCTGGATATCGACTTTGTAATCGGAGGGAGCGGGATGGACGCCCAGCCTGTCCGCGTCCTCCGAGGTGAGGGAGATCAGGGTCGCGCCGGTGTCGACCAGCATGGGAATCCGCAGTCCCTCGATTTCCACGTCGGCGAGATATTGTCCGCCGGGGCCAGGCGTTATTTCGACGCGGCCATAGCCCGCGCCGGCGGCGGGCGCCGCGGCCACGACAGGCGCGGGAGCGGGCGCGGCCGCCTGGGGACGCGTGATGGAAATGCCCTGGAACAAACCCGAATACCAGCTCTTGCCCGCGTCCGCCGGCGCCGCGGCCGTCTTCGCCGCCGGATGATACGGCGACACGGTCGTCGAGAGCAAGGACCCGGCCATGGCCGCGAAAAGCGACACGCCAATGAAGAACTTCAGCATTCCCGAGAACATTCCGGGCTCCAGTAGCAGCGATCGCGACATCGCCGACGCGCGCGCCTCACCATGCGTCGATATCGCCTTAGTTTCGGTTAATTAAGGCGAGAATCGCCACGTGATTTTCATAAATTGCCGGTCAACGGGCTCCGACGAGCCCGCCATCGGCGAGGCGACGCTGGAACGCGAGGATTTTCTCGTGGTCAGGACAGGTCCAGTAGCTTCCCCCGCAGGAGCGCATCAGGTCGAGCCGTTCGCGCCACGACGCCGGCAGCGGCGCCCGCGCCGCCTGGAGGAGGATCGCGCCCAGATAGGCGGCGTCGAGCAGATCGACGGCGGGCGGCGGCGGCGGCGCGTAGCCAAGACCATTGACGGCGTAAAACGTCGTGAAAGCCGGGGAATCCGGAGGCAGATGGACGCTTTCGGCGACGATCTCCTCCGGCAAACCGTCCAGCAGGCGCGTCGCCATCGGATGGTGATCGCCATAGCGCACGATCAGGAAAGCCTCCGAGGGAAACCGGCGCGCCAGTTCGGCCCGCAGCCAGTCGTCGTCCATTTTCACCATGGCGAGACGACGCAGATATTCGTGAACCTCGGGAAATTCGCCGGGCGCGCCGCCGGGCACGTCCACCCCGGGTTCGTAGGTCACGTCGTAGGGCCAATGGGCGGACATTGTCTCGATGAAGAGAAACAGGGGCTGGCGCGAGACCTCGACGTGACGGGCGATCTCCCGAAGCGCGTTGCCGAAAAAGAAGCGGTCGCGCTCGTTTTCGTTGACGTTGCCCTGCGCCTTCTGGTCGAAAATCTCGCGGATGCCGATCGATTCATAGAACCGCGCGACGCCCATGAACTGCTTTGGCCAGGCCGTGAACATCATGTTGCGGTAGCCGCAGCCCGCGAGAATTTGGGGAACCGTTTCCTTCAGACGCCCGGTCATGAAGGGCTGGACGAAGTTTTTCATGCTCCCGAACGCGTGCGCGGAGACCCCGGCGAGCACGGAAAACTGCGTGAGCCAGGACGCGCCGCCGTAGGTCTCGACGCGCAGACGGTGCAGCAAGCCGTCTTCCGAGCGGAAAAACGGATCGAGGGAATGATCGTATTCAAGGCCCGGGAACAACGAGGGCGGCGTCACCGATTCCTCGTGGATGAGCAGGACATGAGGCGGGCGGGCGGCGAGACTGCACGCGGCGGCCGGCGACAGCGGCGCGCCGGCGGCCCCGCCGCGCTCGAACAGGCCGCCGCGCCAGACAGCCTCCGTCGTTTCGCCAAACGAGCGGTAAAACGCCGAAAGATAAAGCCCGTCCCAGAAATATTGCGTGTGGCCGGGGTCCGGCAACCGTCCGGCCGAGAAGGCGGCCACGGCGGCGCACAGCGCCGTCGCGCCCGCGGCGACCGGACGGGGCAGCACCGGCCGCTCGAAACGGAAGACAAGCGCCAGCAAGGCCCCCGCGACGAGGGCGGCGGCCCCGCAGGCCAGCCAGGCGCCCGCGTGCTCCCGCATCGCCGCGGACATGTCTCCGGGCGACACTAACAATTGCACGAGATCCCAGGCGTGCAGCACCATGCCGTCCGCCGCGCGTTTCAGCCGCGCGACGGCGACCACGGCGCCGACGAGCGCGCAGGCTGAGAGCGCCGCGAACAGCGGCCGGCGGCTCATAATCGCAACCGCGGCCACCACGACGCCCGTCACGGCCGACGCGAAGGCCAGCGTCGCGCCCGACCCCTCGTTGAACCAGAGCCAGCCGCCAAGCGCGCCCAGGGACGCCGCGGAAAGGATGGCGGATAGCCAGACCGGCAAGCTTGAGGCCCGGCGCGCGTTTCGTTCTTTCATCGTGGGCGGACCTATAGAGCAACCTTCCACAACCTCAAGCCTCCGGCGGCGGCGCGAAGGCCCCGTCCGGCATGGCCCGCCGGACCGGTTTCGGGCGAAGCGGACGCCGGTTCGCCGGGGAAAACGCGACCGCCCGGAAGCCCGGCGTTATTTTTCGATCCAGCCGGACCGGGAAATGTTCTAGACTCGCGGTGAAGCGCCGGCGCGGGAGGATTTCAATGGGACGGTTTATTGCCTTCGCGCGCGCGGCCCTCGCCCTGACGCTGGCCGGCGGGCCCGCCCTGGCGCAGGAGCCCGTTTCCTTCGGCGACAAGCTGACCGTCACCGTGGGCACGCCGGCGGGCGGGGGCTACGACATCTACGGTCGGCTCGTCGCCCGCCATCTCGGCCGGTTCCTGCCAGGCAATCCGGCGATCATCGCGAACAACATGCCCGGCGCCGGCTCCCTGATCGCCGCGAACTGGCTCTACAACATCGCGCCAAGGGACGGGACGGCCATCGCCATCACCCAGAGCGCGACCCTGTTCGAGGCGCTGCTGGGCAACAGGAACGCCCATATCGACGCGACGAAATACAACTGGCTTGGCAGCCTCAACGACTACACCGCCGTTGGCATGGTCTGGAGCGACACGCCGTTCACGAGCGCGAAGGACACGCTGGAGAAGGAAATTCTCGTCGGCGCGGGCGCCACCAGTTCGGACGTGACCATCTGGCCCAACGTGCTCAACGCGCTGGTCCACACGAGGTTCAGGCTGGTGAACGGCTATCCCGGCACAGCCGCCATTTCGCTCGCGATGGAGCGCGGCGAGGTGCAGGGCGTCGTCGGCGACGATTTCGACAGCGTGCGCGCCGGCCGTCAGGACTGGATCACCGGGAACAAGGTGCGTTTTCTGCTGCAATTGCGCACCGAGCGGCACCCCGACCTGCCGGACACGGCGACCGGCCTCGAACTGGCCACGGACGACGAATCGCGCGCCGTGCTGCGGCTGCTCATCGAACGCCAGAAGTATGGCCGCAATTTCATCCTGCCCCCCGGCGTGAAACCCGCGGCGGTCGCGACGCTGCGCCACGCCTTTGCCGCGATGGCGCGCGATCCGGAGTTTCTGCGGGACGCCGCGCGCGCCCACGTGACGCTGAACTTCGCGCCGGGCGAGGACGTGACGAAACTCGTCAACGACATCCACGCGGCGCCACGCGCCATCATCGAACGCGCGACGGCGGTGTTGCGCGCCGTCGATCCCTAGTTCCCGCTCCGTCGCCGGGAGGCTGGAATTAGAACAAGTCTAATCGTATCAGCCTTTGTTGACACTCTCATGGCCGCGTCCCATACCTCGCGGCAATGGTCGGCACCGGCGCTCGCCGGAGCCGGCCATCTCTTCCGGTTCGGAGCGAAACACAAAGCGGCCTGATCATGTCCATTGAAACGAATCCGCGAGACAACGACATCCAGCGCCTCGGACATGGCGCTCCGGGACTGCGCGGCGTCATCGTCGGCGTCGGTCGCGACCGCAAGGCGCCGGCGACCGGACAGGAATCGTTCGACGACGAACTGGAGCGCCGCCTTCTCGAAATCGGCTTCGTGGAAGGCGCCCGCGTGGAAATTCTGCACGAGGGCTTCATTGGCAAGGATCCGATCGCCGTGCGCGTCGACGACATGAGCGTGGCGTTGCGCCGCCGCGAGGCCGACGCGATACTCGTGCGCGTCATGCCCGGGGCGAGCAGCCCCGGCTCGAAGGGTTGACACAGTGACCGATACTCTCGTCCGGGATCTTCGCCTCGCGCTCGTCGGCAATCCAAATTGCGGCAAGACGGCGCTTTTCAACGCGCTGACCGGAAGCCACCAGAAGGTCGCGAATTATCCCGGCGTCACCGTCGAACGGAAGGAAGGCGTCTTCACCACTCCGGGCGGACGCCGCGTCGTCGCGATCGACCTGCCCGGCACCTACAGCCTGCGCGGGCGCAGCCCGGACGAAGCGGTGACGCGCGACGCCATCCTCGGCAAGCTCGAGGGCGAGCAGCGGCCCGACATGATTCTCTGCGTCGCCGACGCGACCAATCTACGGCTGATGCTGCGGCTGGTGTTCGAACTGAAATGCGCCGGCCTGCCGTTGATGCTGGCGCTCAACATGTTCGACATCGCCGAACACCGGGGCGTCAGGATCGACGTCGAGGGTCTCTCGCGCGAACTTGGCATGCCCGTCGTTCCCGCCGTGGCCGTCACGCGCGACGGCTCCGCGGCGCTGCTGCGAAAAATCGACGAAATGGCGGCGATGGAGCGCCACGCGCGGGCCTCGGTCTGGCACGAACCCGTCGCGGACGAAGTGCGCGGAGCCCATCAC
The DNA here is from genome assembly GCA_903884435.1 of uncultured Hyphomicrobiales bacterium. Lineage (GTDB taxonomy): Bacteria > Pseudomonadota > Alphaproteobacteria > Rhizobiales > Beijerinckiaceae > Terripilifer. The sequence goes on from CAISEY010000097.1 coordinate 14,740, forward strand.
GAGGCCGACCGGATCATCGCGCAATACGTCACGACGCCGGCGGAGCCGGACAGCGTGACGCGGCGCATCGACCGCGTGCTGTTGCATCCGGTGGCCGGCGTCGTGATCCTGCTGGCGGTCCTGTTTCTGATCTTCCAGGCGGTGTTCTCCTGGGCGGCGCCAGCGATGGACGCGATCAAGGCCGGTTTCGACTTCCTCGCGACGACCATCAAGACGGTCTTGCCGGAGGGGATGCTGTCCAGCCTGCTGGCCGACGGAATCGTCGCGGGCGTCGGCAGCGTCCTCGTGTTCCTGCCGCAAATTCTGATCCTGTTTTTCTTCATCATCCTGCTGGAAGACTTCGGCTACATGGCGCGGGCCGCCTTTTTGATGGACCGCGTCGTCGGCGGCGTCGGCCTGCACGGGCGCTCGTTCATTCCGCTGCTGTCGAGTTTCGCCTGCGCCATTCCCGGCATCATGGCGACGCGCGTCATCGAAAACCGCCGGCAGAGGCTCGCGACGATCATGATCGCGCCGCTGATGACCTGTTCGGCGCGCATCCCCGTCTACACGCTGATCATCGCCGCCTTCGTGCCGGACGAGCGCGTCGCGGGCTTCGTCAATTTGCAGGGGCTCGTGATGTTCGGCCTGTATGGCGCGGGCATCGTCAGCGCTTTCGCCGTGGCCTGGGTGTTCCGCCATTTCGTCTGGAAGGGGCAAAGCGAGCCCTTCATCATGGAATTGCCCGACTACAAGCGGCCCGGCGTGCGCAGCGTGCTGATGGGCGTGCTGCAACGGGGCGTCGTGTTCCTGCGGCGGGCGGGCACGATCATTCTCTCGATGATGATTTTGATCTGGTTCCTGTCGAGCGTGCCCGGCGCGCCGGAGGGCGCGACCGAACCCGCCATCAACTACAGTTTCGCGGGCATGATCGGTCACGCGCTGCAACCGTTGCTGGCGCCGGTCGGGTTCAACTGGCAGATCGCGGTGGCGCTGATTCCGGGCCTCGCGGCGCGCGAGGTGGCGGTGGGGGCGCTGGCGACCGTCTACGCGGTGAGCGCCCAGGGCGAGGCGGCGCGCGAGGCGCTTGGAGCGACCATCGCCGGACAATGGTCGCTGGCGACCGCGCTGGCCCTGCTCGCCTGGTATGTTTTCGCGCCGCAATGCGCCTCGACGCTCGGCGTCGTGAAGCGGGAAACCAATTCCTGGAAATGGCCCATTGTCATGTTTATCTACATGATGACCCTCGCCTATCTCGCGGCCTTCGCCGTGTACCAGGCGGCGAGGGCGCTGGGCGGCTGACCGGAGGCGGCGCATGACCGACGCGATCCTCACCTATTCCATCGTGGCCATCGCCGCGGCGTTCGTGCTCTGGCGAGTCATTTTGCCCGCGCGGGCGCGATCGGCTCTGCGGAACTCCATCGCCGGCGAAGCCTGCCCGACGGAAACCGGCGGCGGTTGCGCCGGCGGTTGTTCCGGCTGCGACCTCGCGGCGTCCGTCCGCAAACCCCGCTGAACGGGGAAATCACCGGCTTTCATCGCCCGCGGGGCGCGGAATTGTGGTCCGCCAAGGGCGCGACACGCCTGAGTATTTTCCGAGTCTACCGTCTCCCGGAACGAATTAGGTAGTCTCGTTCCCGCGCCGCTGCTCGACCTGAAAGCGCGCCGTCGCATCATCCATCCTACGTCTCGAACCGCGCCGGAATGTCCGGTCGATGCTCACGCCCGATCGAACAATGAACCGGCGCCCTTCCAACCGGGAACCTGACATGAAACGAATTCTCTTGCTGTCCGCGCTCGTTCTTGGACTTGGCGCGTGTTCGCCCGCGCGTCAGAATCGCGACATTGGCGGCGCCGTCATCGGCGGAGCCGGCGGAGCCATCATCGGCGGCGTTGCTTCGGGAACGGTGGGCGGCGCGCTCATCGGCGGCGCCGTTGGCGCGGCCGGCGGCGCGCTCATCGCCGACGCCACGCGCCCGCGCCACAGACGGCATTGCTTCTATAGCGAGCGCCGTGGCCGGACGGTCTGCCGGTAAGCTCCAGGCGCCATGGCGCTTTGACGTCCGGAATGGCGGCCGCGAGGCCCGCCGTCTCGGATTTCGCGCCAGGGCCCTTTTTCACTTTCGACCCGGCGTTGAATTTGGCGCGCGCTCGCGCGCGAGGAGAAAAACAGAATGACCATCGGCATCGCCCATCTTCAACCCATCGTGTCCCTCGTCGCCGGCGTCGCGATCCTGATCGTGCCAAGGCTGCTCAATTATATCGTCGCGGCGTTCCTGATCGTTTCCGGTCTGCTGGGCCTCGGCATCGTCAGGTAGGCGCCCCCGCGACAGCCGCTCGCCGGACCGGCTGGCCCGAAACGAGATTCCCGTCCGGGCGAACGCGCTCATGGTCGCGCGATTCAAGATGATTCAAGATCATGTCCGGAGCGCCCGCGGCGGAGCCGCGCGGGCGCGGCGATGGCTCGCGTCTGCGTAGTTTCCGGTCCTGTTCAGACGCCGCGACATCCAGCACATTGAGCGCCACGCCCGTCGGCGCCGCCTCCGGTCGCGAAAGGTCCGCGTGCTCCATGTGGAGATCGAGAGTTTGTTATTTTTTCGATTTCGCCCTGTGTCCTCCGCTCGCAATTGGTTTCGCCCGCTTCGCGACCATGGACGCCGTCGCGCCGAATCTGGCGCTCGCGGCGTTCTGGAGCCTCGCTGGCCTCGCGGCATGGACGTTCATTGAATACTGGGTTCATCGGGCGCTTTTTCATCACGCCCCGATCCTGCGGGCCATGCACGCGACCCATCACACGCGCCCGGATCTGCTGGAGGGATCTCCACCCGCGATCCTGCCATTCGCGCTGATCATTGTCGCCGGTCCCGCAATTCCGGCCTTCGGAGCGGCGGCCTATTCGTCCCTCGTGGCCGGACTTCTCACGGGATACCTCGGTTACAGTTTCATGCACTACGCGGCGCACCATCTTCGTTTCGGCGGTCAGGGATACGCCGCCCGCGCGAAGCGCTGGCACATGCTTCATCATTTCGGTCCCATGGACAGGAATTTCGGCGTGACTTCGGGATTCTGGGATCGCGCGTTTGGAACCGCCGCCGACGTTCCGCCGGCCCGCGCGGCGGCGCGGGATCATGACCGGGGCGCGACAGCGTGAACGAATTCAGCCTGGCGAAATCGACGCCCTGAGTATTTTCCGATCCTTTCCGAACCGTCCAGACTGGCTCTAGTTTCCAACTCGCGCGCGTCGCGTCCCCGGGGGGCAACGCCGCGCCAGGCGCCGCCGGCCCCGGGCCGGGCGGGCTGCTTCGAAACGCGCCACGTTAAATGGAGAATTCAAATGTCCATCGGTACAATCCTCGTCATCCTTCTGATCATCTTCCTTCTGGGAGGATTCAGCGGACGGTTTGGCGGCTATGGCTACGGTTACGGCCATGGCGGCGTTGGCGTCATCGGAACGGTTCTGATCATCGTCGTCGTTCTCATGCTGCTCGGACGCATATAGGAACGAAATTGAAGGCCGGTCCGCGGCGAGAGTCCGGACCGGACAAACCCGTGCCGCCTTTGAAGGCCAATCACATGACCGGCGCTCTCAATGTCCTGGTTGTCGAGGACGACGCTACCATCGGAATGCTGCTGGCGGAACTCCTGGAGACGATGGGGCATCGCGTGTGCGCGATTGAATCCACCGAGGCCGGAGCCGTCGAATCCGCGGCTCGCTTCAAGCCGGACCTGATGATCGTCGACGCCCTGCTGGGCGAAGGGAGCGGCCTCTCGGCCATCGAGACCATTCAGTCTTCGCGACCGGTTCCGCACGTGTTTGTCAGCGGCAATCTCGCGGGCGTCAGGATGCGCGGCCCCCACGCGATCGGTCTGCAAAAGCCCTACAGCGAACCGCAACTCGCCGAAGCGATCAAGCGCGCGCTCGCGCCGGGCGCCTGACATTCACGCGAAGCTTCGCCGGACCCTTTCATTCCATTTTAATCCCGGCGTCACGCACGACGCGGCCGGTCGCTTCATTTTCGACCCGGAGGAATTCAGCGAATTTCGCGCCGCACGTCACCGCCGGATAAAATTCCAGCGGCTTCAGTTTCGCCAGCAAATCCGGCGAATCCATGGCCTTGCCAACGGTCGACGCGAGGCGTTCGAGCAACGCCGAAGGGGTCTTGCCTGTGAATAGGCGTGGAATAAGGACCCCGTTTTGGGGGTGATCGGCGTCCAATCGGGACCCCCGGAACGCGGGCCCAGATAGGCTTCCTGATTTTCAGGGGGCCTGGATCGAGATGC
>CAISEY010000098.1 GCA_903884435.1 uncultured Hyphomicrobiales bacterium
ATGAACAAAATCAGGTCTTCGCCGAACAATCTCACGGGCAAAACCTTTCGCTCCAGCAATTGCGCCCTCGCCGCGACGGGATGCCAGTAGCGCCTCATGAGTTCGCCCATTGGCGTGCCGGGGCCGACCTGTGTGAGCGTGTCGTTTTGCTCTTTCGACAGCATCGTCGAACTCCCTCGCTATTCACTAACGACTGGCTTGCGTCTGTTCGAGGCCGAACTGAGATCGATCGACATCCGCGTTTTCGGCGCCGCCGATCGCTTTCTGCTTAAGGTGTTGCCACGGGCGATTGATGTCGAACTCCTCGGGCGTGAAGAGTTCGGCGTCGTTCATCGTGACGATGTCGGTAGACAGCAGCATCGCCCGCGTTTGCATGCGCGCGTTGATGTCGACATAGGCCGCGTAAACCGTCGCTTCTTTCACGGAGCGCCCGACGACGACATTGCCGTGGCCTCGCATCAACGCGGCGGGGTTATATCCCAGCGCCCTGGCGAGCGCCGCGCCGCGCTTGCCGTCTGTGACCTGCATGCCACGGCCGGAGCCGCGCGCCTCGCGAATCTCGAACGTGGGGCTTTCAAGCGGCAGAAAGCCGGCTTGGGCCACTACGGGTCTCATCTTGTATTTCGTCAGACTGAGAGGAATGACCGCCTGCGAGTGCGAATGGATGACCGACATGACGTCGGGGCGGGCCTTGTATATTTCGCCATGGATGTAGCGTTCTCCGTTGACGCGACGGCCTTGCGGATCGATCGGCTGGCTGTCGGCCACGTTCAGTTCGAGCACGTCATCTTTCGTCACCAGCGCCGGCGGCATCGCGCGCGGCATCAGGAAAACGTCCGGGTTTTTCGCCGAGCGAACCGTGACATGGCCGAACGCATCGAGGATTCCCTCGTTGACGAGGATTCGACAAGCCGTGACGAGATCATCCATTCCCTCGTCATCGATGTCCGTGGAAACCCGTGCCTGGCTGGTCATCGTCATCACCGCGGCCGCGTTGAAAGAGGGATTGATTTACAGCTCCACGATTCCGCGCGGCATCTTGTGCAGGCGCTCGACCACGCCATCGCCTCCGATCAGGAAGTTGTCGCAAGACGTCGCGAATATGTCCTTCCATGGCACGGCGGGGTGGATGCCCATGTTGGTGTTGGGCTGGATCGTCAACGTCTCGTCCTCGCGCACGAGCGGCGGCTCGACGTTGTCGTATCCCTGACCGTGGCAATGGATGCGGCCCTCGGGCGGAAACCCGCGTTTGATCATGTAGGCGTTGAACTCCCTCCAGATATCGCGGCAGGAAGCGCCGAGTTGCAACAGGGACACTGTAAAATCCTGCGCCTCGTCCATCGCGCCGACCATGTCGCGCAACTGTTGCGTCGCCTTGCCCAGCACGTAGTAGCGGCCCGCGTGCACGAAATAGCCGCCCGGCCCGGTATTTTCGCACTGGAAATACATCACGTCGCCCGCTTCCATGCGGCGGCCGTGCTCGCCGGCGCGGCGGATCATGGTGGGCTGTCCGGCAGGCGCTGATGAGCCCAGCATGTAGCCGGTTTCGCTTCCGCGAAGCATGCCGAGGTAATGCCCGCGCGACATCACTTCAAAATCGGTAGCGCCCGGCTTGATGTGGCCCTTGATGTCCACGAGGATCGAATCCTGCATCGCCGCCGCGCGACGAATAAGTTCGATTTCGTAAGGGCTTTTGTTGGCTTTGTGATCGTCGATGCGCGCCGTCAGATCGACATGGTCGGAGCGCCCGAGCTCCTTGTCGAGCGTTTTGAAAAAGCCGTGGAACGCGGTGTTTGGCGAAACAACGCCCAACTTGCGGTAGCCGGCCTTTTTGATCTCGCGCGCGATGAGTTCGGCGTCATATGCCCCGTTCGTGTGACAAGCCGGAAAGCTCGGCGCGGTCAGCCGCAGGCCGACGCCGGGGAAGGCCGCGTCCTTGTCGCCCAGTTTGGTCTCGCCGCCGAAATCGCCGTGCATGACCAACGTCGACGACCCCTCGCGCGGGATGATCATGGTCTGCGGATAGGAACTCGCGACGGAAATTCCCGTCAGCCAGCGATAATGACCCGCGGTTCCCGTGAGATTGTTGGCGCCCTGAATGACGATCGCGTCGACTCCGGCATCCTGCATTTCGGCCCGGGCCAGCGCCCACCGGCGCTCCATTTCCGGGCGCGAAATCGATTGGCGAATGCGCGCATTGACCTCGGACATGCGATTTCCTCCGCTGTCGCGTTGCCCACGACGTTTTCGATCCATAGCCGGGGGCGATATCTAGCGAAAATAAAATTTCACGGCTCTGGATATAGCCGTACGGTTATGAGAGCCTGTTTTCCATGGAATGGGATGATCGCATCGGTCGCCGCCTGACATTGCGCGACCTGAATATTTTGCTCGCCGCGGTGGAAGCGGGCAGCGTTTCCAAAGCCGCGACCAAATTGCGCGTGTCGCAACCGGCCATCTCCAAGACCATCGCGCAGCTGGAGCAAGTCGTCGGCGCGCGACTCCTGACAAGGAGCTCGCGAGGCATCGAGCCGACCGAGCACGGCCACGCCATGATCGCGCGCATTCGCGCCGCCATCCGAGAGTTGCGCGCCGGCATCGACACGATGAACGACGTAGCGAAAACTCCGTCGGGCGAGTTGCGAATTGCCGCGAATCAGGTCGCTCTGTCCGGCGTCCTGCCGACCATCATCGACAGCCTATGCAACCGCCACGGTGGCATCGTCTATCATGTCGTCCCATCCCCAACGTTCGCCGATCAGGTGCGCGTGCTCGAAGACGGCAGCGCCGATCTGGCCATTGGACGGGTCAATCTGCCCGATGTCGCCGACCGGCTGCGGGTGGTCGAACTGTTTCAAGACAAGTTCGTGGTCGTCGCCGGCCTCCGCAATCGCTGGACGCGCCGCAAAAAGATCACCCTCGCCGAACTCGTGAAAGAACCCTGGGCCTTTCCCGCGCTCGACACTATGACGCGACAATACGTGGTCGAGGTTTTTCGAGCCAACGGGCTGGAAATACCGAAACCAAACGTGGCCGCCTACTCGTTGCAACTGCATCAATGGCTGGTCGTGGAAAGCGACTTTCTGGCGCTGTTTCCCGCCTCGCTGGCGAGAACGGCGGAAGGCATGCGCGTGCTGCCCGTGCCGCTGACGCAGGAGCCCCGGTCCATCGGGATCATGACGCTGAAGTACCGGACGCCGGGCGCGCTGGCCCAGCTGTTCATCGATGAAGCGCAAGCCGTGGCCCAGGAATTCCATTGGGGCGCGCAGGATCGCCGCGCCTGACTCAAGCCTCGCCGTGGCGGCCCGACATCTCCCTTGCGATTTCTCGCGCAATCGCGACGAACTTGCCGGCCAACGGGCTTGGGACCCGGTTCCGCAGCTTCACGACGCCAACCGGGGCAAGCTGGCGGGGTAGCGCGACGGCGACTTGCCGCAACTTTGAATTGTTCATCACCAAGGGAAGAATCGACGCCGGCATCAACGCCAGAAACTGGCCCCGCTCCAGCAATCCACGATTGAGAAGAAATGACGACGTCACCACGGCGGCGCGCGGCGTCGGCAGACCGCTCGCGCTGAAAACTTCGGCGGCGAGCCGCCCGCTCGTCGTTTCGATCGACGGTAGCACCCAGCGCTCCCCGAGCAGTTCCGCGAGTTTCACGCGCGGGCGGCGCGTCCAGGGGTTCTGCCGCCCCGCGACGACGACTTGCTGCTGATCGAAGAGCAATTCCGACTCGAACCTGGGCTCGCTCCGTGAGTCCGACAGCCGTCCAATGGCGAAATCAATTCGCCTTTCGAGGAGCGCCTCGCGCTGTTCCTCCGCGGTATTCACCAGCACGACGCGAACCACGACGCGCGGATGCTCGCGCCGCATGCGTTCAATGGCGGCTGGGACGATGCCGATCGTCGACGCCTCGTTGCTCCCGACCGACAACTCGCCGGCAGAGGGATCGGACAGGTACTCGATCTCCTCGACGCCCAAACGCAGTTCGTCGAAGATAGCGTGGCCGGTCGCGAGCATGTTGCGGCCATGGACGGTCGGTTCGACGCCTTTCGGGCTTCGATCGAGGAGCCGAACGCCGAGCAAAAACTCGAGATCAGCGATGGTTTTCGAGAGGACCGGCTGCGAAACGCCCAGTGCGCGCGCGGCCCTCGACATGCTGCCGGCTTGCGCGGCCGTCATGAGGCAGTGAAGATCGCGCAACTTGAGGCGCTGGCCAATACGGGTATTCCGGTCCATGCCCGGCAGGTTACCCATAACCGGCAGGCAATACCACCACCCGCATATCTGGGTATTCCAGATTCGCGACTGGCAAGGACATAACAAGAGCGTGTTCATCCGTTAGACGCCAACGCGCCAGTCGCGCGGCATGAATTCGCTGTGGCCCGCGCGCCGGGCATTTCGATCCCGCGACAAAGCGGGACGACGGAGGACGACGATGACAGCCAGGATCACCGAGCGCGATCTTCTGCACACCGGCCCGGGCACGATCGCGGGCAGATTCATGCGGATGTTCTGGCAGCCGGTGTGCCGGTCGGAGGATCTTCTCGCCGGACAGGCCAAGCCATGCCGCATCATGAGCGAGGATTTCACGCTGTATCGAGGCCAGACTGGCGTCGCTCACGCGGTCGGCAATCGCTGCGCTCATCGGCACGTTCAGCTCTCCACCGGCTTCGTCGAGGACGACTGCATCCGCTGCCTCTATCACGGCTGGAAATTCGACGCCGAAGGCGTCTGCGTCGAACTTCCCGGCGGGTCCGTGAAGGGCCGAACCAAACTTATCAAGAGCTATCCGACCGAAGACTATCTCGGTCTCATTTTCGTATATTTCGGCGAAGGGGAAGCGCCGCAGCCGCCGCGTTATCCCAAGCTCGAAGCCGAAGGCGTTCTCGAAGTCACGATGGATGTCTTCCCGTGCAACTATTATTGTTCGCTTGAAAATGACGCGTTCCACTTGCCCTTCACGCACCGCGACCTCATGACGGGGCGTGGCCTCGTCGGCTTCCCGGAGGTTTGGGGAGAGGAAACCGACTGGGGTCTCGCCTGCTATGAGAAGTGGCCCAATCGCGACTATGTCGGCGTCAATCACAAGGGCATGCCGAACGTTGGCTACATCGTGCCGGCCGCGATCATCGCCGCCAAGGGCACCAAGCATGCGCTTCACGCGTCCTGGCGCGTGCCGATCGATGACGACAACCACGCTCAGATCCGCGCCAATCTGACGACCGTGACGGGCAAGAACGCCGAGGCGATGCTCGCCGCGCGACCAGCCGACTTCTACGATCGCTCCCAGATCTCCGTGCTGGGCGAAGCCGTGCTCGCCGGCAAGATCAACCTGCCCGATCTGCGACATACGCACATCGAAGTCATTCAGGATTACGTCGCGCAGGTTGGCATGGGGCCGATCGAACTCCGCCAGACCGAACATCTGGCGAAATCCGACGCGACCACGATCATGCTGCGACAGCTATGGATGCGCGAGCTTCAGGCGCTGGCGGACGGAACGCCCATGAAAAAATGGGCATTCACGTCGGCGATCCAGGAGCCCGTTCCGATGATCTGACGAACGGGGAAGCGAACCAGCGTTCGGCGGCCGCCACATCGGCGAAATGATCAGAAAAATGGGAGGACGGCGGAATGTCCAGAGTATCCAGAATTCTCGCGTTTGTCCTGGCGGCGTTCGCGACCTCGACCGCGCCTTCGAAAGCCGCTTACCCGGAACGCCCCATCACCATCGTCGTGCCTTACACGCCGGGCGGCACCGTCGATTTGCTGGCGCGCGCGCTCGGGCGCGATATGACGAAGACATGGGGCGTGCAAATCGTCGTGGACAACCGCCCCGGCGCGGGCGGCAGCGCCGGCGCGGAAGTCGTCGCGAAAGCAAAGCCCGATGGCTATACGCTTTTGTTGTCGACGAACTCCCCGCTCACCACCAACGCGGCGCTGTATCCGAACCTCGGCTACGACCCCATCGCGAGTTTCGAGCCAATCCTCATCGCCGGCGAGAATTCGATGGTTCTCGTCGCCAACAAAAGCCTACCCGTTGCCACGGTGGGCGATCTCATCGCGCTCGCGAAGAACGAACCCGGCAAACTGTCCGCCGGCACGTCCGGCAACGGCGCGACGACGCATCTGTCGCTCGCCGAGTTCAACAAGCGGGCCGGCGTCGATCTCGTCCACGTGCCCTACAAGGGCGGCGTTCCCAGTCTCACCGGCGCGATATCCGGCGAGGTGCAGGTGACGTTCAGTGATGTCGTGCCGGCCATGCCGCTCGTGCGCGATGGACGCCTGAAGGCGCTGGGCTCGACCGGCGCGCGCCGCGCGGGGATCGCGCCGGAAATTCCCACGCTGGCGGAATCGGGCCTGCCCGGCTTTAATATCGTAGCGTGGATTCCCTTCGTGGCGCCCTGGGGAACGCCCGCGGACATCATCGCGACGCTCAACAAGGAGACGAACAGGATTTTGAGCGATCCGGCTTTCCGGAAGGAAATCCAGACGCTCGGAATTGATCCCATCGGCGGGACTTCGGCGGAGCTGGCGACGTTCCTGAAATCCGAGTTGCCACGCTGGAAACAGATCATCGTCGACGCGAACGTGAAGATCGAATGAGCGGTTCCGAGATAGCGGCGTCGCCCGCGACCGCCGGTCACGATATTCGATCCGTATTGGCCGGCGGGATCGCCGTTCTGATCGGAGTCGCCGCCATTGCCGAAGGCCGCCGCTACGCCGTCGGAACGCTATTGCGCATGGGGCCGGGATATTTCCCGATCGTGCTTGGAGCGCTGCTCGTCGCGCTGGGCGCGGCCCTCGCGATTTTCGGCTTCGCGCGCCGCGCGCAACCCGCGCACAGGGAGTTTTTGTGGCGGCCCGTCGTCATGATCCCCGCGGGCATCGCCGGCTTTGCCCATGCGATCACGCATCTCGGCTTGGCGCCCGCGACGTTCGTTCTCGTTGTCGTGTCGTCCCTGTCCGAGAAGCACGTTTCGCCCGAGCCGGTTTTGCTACTCGCGACCGGCATGACGCTTGGCGTGTGGGTGATCTTCTCGGTGATCCTGGGCCTGCCTTATCCGTTGTTCGTCTGGTGACGCGATGACGCTCATCGACAACCTCGCTCTCGGCTTCCGTGAGGCGTTGACGGTTCAAAACCTGTTCTATTGTTTCCTCGGCGTCACCGTCGGCAACTTCATGGGCGTCATTCCCGGAGTAGGA
>CAISEY010000099.1 GCA_903884435.1 uncultured Hyphomicrobiales bacterium
CTCGAACTCGACCTGCGCAAGGCCGTGGCGACGGGCGAGTTCGAAATGTTCTATCAACCCATCGTCAATCTCAAGGAGAACCAGATCGGCGGTTTCGAGGCGCTCATTCGCTGGAATCATCCGACGCGCGGACGCGTGCCGCCCAATGAATTCATTCCGCTCGCGGAAGAAACCGGGCTCATCATTCAAATCGGCGAATGGGCGATCAGGCAGGCGTGCAAGGAAGCCAGGAACTGGAAGGGGAACTTGCGCGTCGCGGTCAACGTTTCGCCCATCCAGTTCCGCAGCCAGAAACTCGTGTCCAGCGTCGTCTCCGCGCTCGCGGACTCGGGCCTGACGCCCAATCTGCTCGAACTGGAAATCACCGAGGCGGTCCTCTTGCAAAACAGCGAGGCGACCTTGTCGACGCTGCACAGTTTGAGGGCGCTTGGCGTCAGAATCTCCATGGATGATTTCGGGACCGGATATTCATCCCTCGCCTATCTGCGCAGCTTCCCCTTCGACAAGATCAAGATCGACCAGAGTTTCATCAAGGACTTGATCAGGGATCCCGAATCAATCGCGATCATTCGCGCCGTGACCGGCCTTGGAACCAGCTTTGGCATCGTCACGACCGCCGAAGGCGTCGAAACACAGGATCAACTCGATCAGATGCGCGCCGAAGGCTGCACGGAGGTCCAGGGGTTCTTTTTCGGCCGTCCGACGCCGGCCGGCGAAGTCGCGGATGTCATCACCACGTTCCAGAGACTCGTGTTGGACGCCGCGTGACGCAACGTCCGTCCGACGTTGCTCCGGATCTTGGCTGACCGAAGCCCGGATCCTGGCGCTCCTGCCTTCACTCGATCGGCTTGCCTCTCACGTCGGCGGCCCGCTCGACGCGAATGAGAACGCCGACGCCCTCGTCGGCGCCATCGTGCGTTTGTTCGCGATTGTTCAGGCGCGCGAAGATCGCGTCGCGGACGGGGCCCTTTTCGTGCAGTTCGGCGCGACCGTAAAACCTGAGGATGCCGGACGCGAGCCTGCCGTCGCGCTGCGCCTGCATGTTGCTGTAGACGACGCAGACGCGGTCGTCCGCCTTCAGGTTCTCGAACGCCTTCTTCTTCGAACGCTCCCAGTAAGCGAGGTGATGATCGTCGAAAATCATCATGCTGCCCTTGGGGCTGACGTTCGGCCCGTCGGGGCCGGTCGAGGCGAGAAGGCAGACATATCCGTCGTCCCACGCGTCCTTGACGAGGTTCCTCACCTTTTCGCTGAATGCCATGCTTGCTGTCTCCCGAACGAGTGAAATCCGCGCCGTCGCCGTTCAGATTTTCAATCCGAACTGGTCGTAGGTGCTGAAGCGGCGCGAATTGCTGATGTCGTGGCTCAGGCTGATGCTGTGCGTCGGGCAATCGTCCTCGCACAGGTAGCAGACCTGACAGTCGCGCGGATAAGCGACAATCGCCTTGCCGGACGAGGCGTCGAGCCGGATCACGTCGACGGGGCAGGCGAGGACGCACAGGCCGCAACCGGTGCAGGTCGCGGCGTCAATGCTGATCTTGCTGGCGGGGTCGTCGTTCATGCGTGCTCCGTTTGCGAAGTTTCGCCGCGAATGATGGCTCCGATCGCGCCCAGTCCGGACGCGGTGTTCTTCGGCGTGAAGCGGTTTCCGTCGGTCGGAAAATCGATCCGTTCAAACTCGAAGCCATCGTCCCGCCGCGTGATGCCGTGCCAGCAGAACCAGGAGGGATCGGTGTAGGGATAATCCTCCCGGAAAAATTGTTCCCGGCTCTCCGTGCGATCGAGCGCCGAGCGGTAGACCGCTCCCGCGCATTCCGAGACGTTGCGCGCTTCGTGCAGCTTGACGAGATCGTGAAGGTCGGTCGCTCCGATGGTTTGCGTCCATCGCGCGACCTCCCGCGTGACCGCGAGCATGGCGGACAGGCGCTCTCCGCCAAGCACCATTCCGTCGACGACGCTGGCTTCCAGGCGGGCGAGGTCGTCATGCAGGTCGTCGGCGCGCTTGTCCTGTTCCGGACGCCCGAGCGGCGCCATGGCCGCGTCCCTGAGCGCCTCGAGGACGCCGGCGGGGATCGTCGGCAACTGGTCTTCGCGACTTTCGCGCGCCGCGCAATCTCCGGCGTGCCAGCCGGACACCTTGCAGAAAGCGGTCGGAGACCCCGCGCTGGCGTGCGTGCCCGTCGCGTCGTTTTTCGCGGCCGATCCCGCGGCCAGCAGACCGGGGATGTTCGTTCTCGCCTGAAGGTCGATCTGCAGCCCGCTCCGGCCGCTGGCCCACATGCCCCAGGTCGGTTCGATCGGCAGCGGATGAACGCGTGGATCCGGGACATGCTCCGACAGGAGAATGGATCCGCCACGATGCAATCTGGCGATGTCGTCCCAGTAGGTGTCGTCCACGTGCCGGAGATCGACGTAAACCGGCCCCTTGCCGTCGATGACCTGTTTCGCGAAGGCCGCGACGACATGCGACAGTTCGCTGCGCTCGAGGCGAACCGGATCATACTTCTCCATGAAGCGTTCGCCGCGGGCGTTGATCAGGCGCGCCCCGTGGGCGATCGCGACGTTGTAACTTGGAAAATCATAGCGTTTCATCAGCACGTTGAACGTGCCGCCGAAGGTGAATTCCATGTCCACGAGCCGCGCGCCGGCGCGGAAGGCCATCGCGACGCCGTCGCCGGTGTCGTTGTCGACGCGATGCGTGCCTTTCATCGCGATCATTCCCGTCGCGACGATGGTGCGCTTCGCGCGGAGCACGACGAAGGCGCCCGAGGTGACGTGAAAGCCGACGGCGCCGGCGACGCGGCCCTTCGTGGGCCAGCATCCATCGGACGTGATCAACTCGGTGACGCAGACGCGGTCGATGATGTCCACGCCCCGGTCCGCGATCTGCCTGCGCATCTCCCGCATCGCGGCCTTGGGCTCGTACTGCATCCCCCGGACGTTGATCATGCCGCGGCTCGCGAACCGCCGGATGGCGCCGCTCGCGTCGCGCGAGATCGGCACGCCCCAGCGTTCATAGTCCCTGATCCTTTCGCGCTGTCCCTCGAGCAACTGGTAAGTCCAGCGCTGGTCGCACATGTAGCCGCCGCGCGTGATGAACTCTTCGGCCCAGACGTCGATGTCGTCGCTGTCGAGGGGGCAGGTCGTGATGCCGCCCGACAGCGTCGACGCGCCGCTGCGGCTCACGTAGGCCTTGTCGACCAGAATGACCCTGGCGCCCAGGTCGGACGCGCGCAACGCCGCCCATGTCCCCGCGAAGCCGCCGCCGATGACGAGGACGTCGGTTTCGTGAATTTCCGTCTCTGCCGCGGATGTCATCCTTCGTCCTTCATTGCGTGACGCCCACGGTCTTCACCATGCGCGACCAGTTGTCGATTTCCGATCTGAAATAGCCATTCGTCGCGGCGGGGTCGCGAACGACGATGTCGAGGCCCAGCGCGTCGATCTGTTTGCGTATCGCGTCCTCGCCGAGGATGGCGTTGATTTCCCTGTTGAGCCTCTCGATCACGCCCGGCGGCGTTCCCGCGGGCACGAAAAACCCCGCCCAGGAGGCCGCTTCAAAACCTTCGTAGCCGAGTTCCGTGAATGTCGGAACGTTCGGAATGACGCCGGAGCGCGCCTTCGCGGCGATGGCGAGACCCGTGGTTTCGCCGCTGGCGATGCTGCGCAGCGTGCCGCTGGTCGCGGTGCTCGCGAGGACGTCGACGTCGTTCGCGAGCAACGCCAGCTTGGCGGGATTGCCGCCGCCGAACGGGATGTGGTTCACCTCGGTTTTCGCGAAAAACTTGAAGAAATATTCCGCCGCGATGTGCGATCCGCTGCCGATGCCCGGCGTGCCGAGATAGACCTTGCCGGACTTCGCTTTCGCGAGGAGATCGGCGATCGACTTGATCGGCGAGGTCGCGTTGGCGGAAAATGATTCCGGCGCGGAAACCGGAATCGCCACGGCTTCCAGCGCGTTCACGTTGTAGCCGCGGGCGGGAACGAGGCTCTCGTTGATGGCGATGGAGGTCGTCGTGACGAGGATCGTGTAACCGTCCGGCGCCGCTGTCGTCATCTGTCGCGTCGCGCGGATGCTGGCGCCGCCTTCGAGGTTCTGCGCGACGAAGGATTGACCGAGGCGCTCGCCCAGGCGCGAGCCGACGACGCGCGCGACCGTGTCCGCGAACCCTCCGGCAGCGAAGCCGATCAGCATCGAGACGCGCTGGGAGGGATAGGCCGGTTGCGCCCGCGCGGGAGCGCCCGCGAGGACCGTCGCGCCCGCGGCGAACGCGGTCAGGCTCCGGAACAAAAGTCCATTCATGTTGTCTCTCCCCACCGGCGCGCCACGTTCTTCACGCGGAGGCCGCGACGACGTGGTTGCGCAAGACGCCAATTCCGGTGATCTCGATTTCGAGCCTGTCCCCGGGCTTCATGTTGCGTGGCTTGTCGTCGGTCCCGAGCCAGACGACGTCGCCCGGCGAAAGGGTGTTGTAACGGGAGATTTCGGAAATCACCTCGCCCGCGTCGAAAAGCATGTCCAGCGTGTCGAAGTCATGCAGCAAAACGCCGTTCATCGTGACTTTCGTTCGCATTCCCGACAAATCCGCGAGCCGCGCGATACAGGGGCCCATCGGTTTGAAAGTGTCGCAATTCTTGGCGCGGATGTTCGTCTGGTCGATTTTCTGCCAGTGCCGCTCCGAGACGTCGTTGCCGATCGTCCAGCCGAAAATCGCGTCCCGCGCGCGGGCGGGCGTGACGTTGCGAAGCGTCTCGCCGACGACGGCGACGAGTTCGGCCTCGTATTGAAACTCTTCTCCGGCGTCCGCCGGCTTGACGATGGCGTCTCCGTCGCCGACGAGCGCGTTGTTGGCCCGGTAGCCGACGCGCGGCCGTTCATAATAGACGGGCGCCCGTCCCGCGGTCGCCGCCATTTTTTCGATGTGCTGGCGATAGTTGGAGCCGATCGCGTAAAACGTCGGCGGAATCACCGGCGGCAACAGCCGCGCGGACGACAACGCCAGGCGCTCTCCCGTTGGCTTCCACGCGCCGAATGGCGATCCGTCGACGACGATGAGTTCGTCGCCCCTGCCGACGCAATGACGCGCGCCCAACGCCGTTTCCGTTCGATACCATTTTTCGCCGGCATGGCTCGTCATGGCCGTTCTCCGTTTCAGGATTTCCGGACGAGGCGCTCGTCGCGCACGACGGGCTTTTGCCCCCGGACGGGATTGGCGATCGCCTCCTCGAGCGACTTCGCGCCCTTCCATTCCGCTGGCGGTCGCGTGATTCCATCGCTGCCGACCTGGTCCAGCCCCCAGTAGATTTCCAGCATGTGTCCGTCCGGGTCCGGAAATTCGACCGCGATCTGCACGCCGGCCCGCCGGCGACCGTGGAACTTGAGCGGCACGCCGCGGCTTTCGAGGTGCTCGCGCGCCCTGAAAACCTCGTCCAGCGTCGAGACCGCGAACGCCATGTGGTGCAGGTCGATGTTTCCGCCGTCCTCGGGCAGGGCGCCGACAAGCGCGACGCCGTGATGGTCGGCGTTGAAACGCAGGAAACACATCCCGCCCGGCGCCATCGATTCGTCGTAGACGTCCGAGATCCGGAATCCGAGGACGCGCGTATAGAAACGCACAGAGCGTTCGAGGTCGCTGCAATTCAGGACCACGTGGCCGATCTTGGTGATGTCGAACGGGGGCTCCGCCTCCGCCTCCGCCTTTAACGCGCGAATGCGCTGGACGATCGTGGATTCCGTCATGGGAGCACCTTTTCTCGTTTCAAATTCGATCCCGCGGTTGCTTCGCGACCCGCGAGATCGCCGGTTCCGATCCTTGCGTCGATCTTGATTGACAAATCAACGCCGGGTCAATCCGGCGCGCGGGACTGTCGCGGCAGCGCCTTCAGGGCCGCCTCGTAGATCGACAAATCCACGAGCCGCTCCTCGGTCATGGCGGGATCGACGACGTTGCCCTGCGATTTCATGAATTCCAGGTCCTTGCGCAATCCATCGGTGTTCAGCGGCGTTTGGATGTTGATGGGCGAGGGCGGATCGCCGCCTCGGTCAGCCCGGTCTCGGCGCTGCGCGGCCCGACGATCCGCGCGGCCCGCTCATCCTGTCGAAAGGCGGCATTTTCGAGAGCCGCGACGTAGTCGCGGGACGCCCGCATGATCGCCTTCATGAAGCGCACGGCCGCGTCCCGCCGCTGTGCGATGAGCTTTTCGCTCAGCAAAATGACGGAGCTCTGGTAGCCGGGATAGATGTCGCCCCAGGCCGCCAGCGCGAAGGCTCGCGCGCGGGACGTGTCGAGGCCCATGGCGCCCGCGGCGAGCCGGCTCGTGGACGCGTCCGGCGTCACGGGGTCGCCCACGCGTGGAATTCCTTCGGCGCGAGGGGCCCCCACTGCGATTTGTAAGCCTGCTCCCTGGACAGGAGGCCCTCGCCGCCGTGGACGTTGAGCCGGTCGCTGTCCGTCCAGTGCTCGTGCACGCGTCCCCAGGGATCGCACCAGTAGTCGAAGATCTGCGACCCGAGAAAATGACGGCCGACGCCCCACATGTGGCGATAGTCGCCGGCGCGCAGATGATCGTGCCCGAGCATGAGGTCGTCGATGTCCTGCACCTCGAACGAAACGTGGTTGAGGCCGCTCGCGGGCCCGTACCGGCAGAAGAAGACGTGATGATCGACGTACTCCTCGCCGCGATCCGTCCGGTTGAAGGAACCGATGATGTTGTCGGGTTCTCCCTGGTAGATGTCTTCCGAGCGCACGAAACCGAGGTGCTCGCGATACCAGTACAGCACTTTCTTCACGTCGGGCGTCGTCAGGACGAAATGCGCGATCCGCTTCACTTGCGAGGGACGCTTGGGAAATCTCTGGATGCTCGTCCTGCGAAGCCCGTCCCAGCCGAGATTCAGGTCGACGGGCGTGACGGGAAGCGGCGCCGACTTCGCGCGCTCGCACACGAATTCGACTTCGTAGCCAAGCGGATCGACGAGGCGCACCCGCTTGCCGCCGCCCGGCTCGTCGATCGTCTCGATGCCCGAGGCGCCTTCCGTTTTCGCGAGGCGCTTCAGATCATCGACGCTGTCGACGTCCCACGCGGAGGAGAGAAGCTTCGGTTCGCCGAGGTGCGTGACGTGAATGAACGGGTCGGGGTCCGTGCCCCGCATGTAGAGCGCGGTGGGCGTCCGCTCGACGGTCGTCATGCCGAAATCGAGCCCGAACTTTTCCGCGAGACCGAGGTCCGGCGCCCGCAGTCTGATGAAGGCGAGGTCCGAGACTTTTACGACGGGCATTTTGTGTCCTCGCTCAGGCCGGGCCGGAGGCCGGCGGAAAGCCGAGCAATTCGGCCGGATTGTGGGTCATGATGGCGTCGCGAACCTTTTCGTCCGGCGCCCATTCGAGCATGAGGTCGAGCAGGTCCGCGTCGTTCGGCATGGGATCGAAATAATTGGGATGCGGCCAGTCGGAGCCCCACATCAGCCGCGTTGGCGCG
This sequence comes from uncultured Hyphomicrobiales bacterium, assembly GCA_903884435.1. Taxonomy (GTDB): domain Bacteria; phylum Pseudomonadota; class Alphaproteobacteria; order Rhizobiales; family Beijerinckiaceae; genus Terripilifer. The sequence continues at coordinate 7,477 of CAISEY010000099.1, forward strand.
CGACGCACGAGATCGTGGACGAAGGGCAGGACGTCGGAGAACGGGATGGTTTTTTGAGCGGTGCAACGCGGCGACAGCTTGACCCAGCATCGTCCCGTCTCGAGACATTCGAGCAGGAAGCGATAGCAGGGATCGGCGAGCCCGTTTTCGACGTGGGGATAACCCATGTGCTCGATCACGAAGCGGCCTTCCGTCGCGAAAATCTCGCGCTTCCAGGCGTCGATTTCCTTCTCGCCGTGCACGAGATAATGCGGCTGTATGCCGAACTCCCGGCAACGCGCGCGCATGCGCGCGTCGATGTTCGGCGAGGCCTTGAAGCCGAAGCGAACCGCGACGACGCCGGCTTTCGAGAGAATTTCAAGCTCCTTGTCGGTGATGTCGGGAGCCGGAATGATGCAGCCCCGAAAGCGGCCGGGTTCCCGCAGCAGCGCGTGCAGCATGTATTCGTAGGCGAATCCATGCTGGAAGGATTGCACGATGAGGCCGCGCTGGACGCCGAGCGTGTCGTGCATGGCGATGAGATCGTCGAGCGTGCAATCCTCGACCTCGAGCCGGCGACCCGGATCGAGCGGGAACCGCTTCTGCGGGCCAAAGAGATGGAAATGAGTGTCGCAGGCGCCGGGAGCCAGCCGCGCCTTCGGCTTGCGCGTTTGCCGGTCCGGCGGGGGCGATGTCACATAGGCCATGAAGCGTCCTTTCTCCTGGTTCGACGGCTACCAGCCGCACGCCCTTGACGCGATCCCGATCGCGTCGTCTCCCGGCGCGTCTGTGCGCCACGCGACATGCTGGTCCGGGCGAAGCAAGGTATAGCGCCTTTCGTAAAGGTGGCTCGCCGCTTCCGGCACGCGCAGGAGCTTGATCGGAACGCGGCGCGACGCCAGGTTCGCGACCAGGCGCGCGCCCTCTCCCGCGTCGTCTCCGCGCTGCAGCAGCGCGAATCCAAACCCCATCCGGTCGAAGAGGGAGTCGCCAAAGCCGCGTCCCGACGACAGCCAGAGGTGAGGCGCGCGTCCGCCGGGGATGCTCGTGGGGACATATTCCTCGAGGCGATCCGGCGGCGGCGGCGCGTCGGACACGACGAGCCTGGAACCGTCGTAACGCGCGCCAAGTTGCACGCCCTCGGAAGCGAATTGCGCGCCATTGGCGGCCAGAAAGGCGCCGAGGCTCTTTCTCGCCGCCTCGCCGCCGGTCGTCGCGTCCTCGATCTCCTCGGGAATCGCGAGCCCTCCGATGCGCCTCGCGAGTTCCCGCGCCGCGGTCGTGTTGCGATCCGCGATCGGCTTGCGCTCGGCCTCGTAGGAAGCGGAGAGACCCGGCCCGCCCCATCCCTGGACCAGCCCCGCCAGTTTCCACGCGAGATTCGCGGCGTCGTCGACGCCCGTGTTCATGCCGAACCCTCCGGTTGGCGTGAACAGATGCGCGGCGTCGCCGGCGATGAAAATCCGGCCCTCGGAAAATCGTTCGGCGACCCGAGCGACGCCGGAATTCCATGGACTCTGGGCGATCACGTCCACGGGAATGTCGACGCCCGCGGATTTGCGGACGATGGCCCGCACGGCGTCGGCGTCGGGGAGCGGTTCGTCGTCGCGAGGACGGCTGAACAGGGCGAACTCGTCCTTTCCATTCACGGACAGGATGACCGAGCGAACCTTCGGGTTGAGCGTCCAGTATTGCCAGGCGAGGCGCTTCGAGAGGATTTCGTCGAAGAGCGCGGCGGAACGAATATGGGTCGAGATCATTCGCCCGCCGTGAAACGCCTGACGGAGATCCTCGTGGCCGCCATAGGCGATGCCGAGGCTCCGGCGAACGACGCCATGCGCCCCGTCGCAGCCAACGGCGAAGGAGGCGCGGACGGTTCGGGGGCGCCCGTCCCCGGCGCCGTCGGTTCGCAGAACGACATGATCTTCTGTCTGCGTCAGTTCCGTGACGGACGTTCCGAACGCGAGCGTGATGTTGCGCCGCGTGCGCGCGTGATCGAGCAGCGCGCGGTCGATGTACATCTGGTTCGCGCGAAATATTGGTTCCGGCTGCTGGTCGTCGAACGGAGAGGCGAGCCTCCTCGCCGCGATCCGGGCTTCCGACGGCATGCGAAGGCGCGCGAGTTCGGGGCCGTTCAGGCGCGTGAAATACGCGACATCCGTCGGATGGTCCGGGGGCAGGCCAAGCTCGCGGACGGCGGCGGAAATTCCGAGTCTGCGAAAGTGCTCCATGGTCCGGGCGTTTTCGGTGCTGCCCTTGGGATAGAGCCGTGTTCCGGCGTCGCTGTTGAAGACAATCGACTTCACGCCGAAGCCGTCGAGAAACAGGGCGAGGGTGAGGCCGACCGGACCGCCGCCGACGATCGCGACCGGATAGCTCTCTTCGCCCGTCATGTTGTGTTTCCCTCTGTTCCGCGGACATCGGGCCGCCGGGATTCATCGTGCGTAAATGTCATGATATGTCTCGCCACGGTCGCGAGAGCGCGGCGAAGTCCCCCGATATGCCGACGGTTCGGGCGCGCTTCGTCGCGCGTGGCTCGACTGTCCTCGTTGTTCTTGACTATAGTTGCCCTCGAAGCGGGGCGCCTAACGAATTTTTCTCATGAAGTTGATGCAAAAAACGCAACACTCGGGTTTCCGCGGGCGGTCGCTGCCATCGCTGCGCGGCATCGTCGCGTTCGAGGCGGCGGCGAGACTGCGAAGCTTCGCCGGCGCGGCGGCGGAACTGTCCCTCAGCCAGAGCGCCGTCAGCCGCCAGATCGCGCAGCTCGAGGCGTCGCTCGGATTGCAATTGTTCGAACGCGTGCGCCAGCGCGTGGCGCTCACGCCGGCGGGCGAATTCTTCGCGGAGCGCACCCGCGACGTGATCCGGCGATTGCGCTCCGCCGCCAACGAGACCAGCGCCTTTCAGGAGGGCGGCGGATTGCTGCGCCTCGCCGTTCTGCCGACGTTCGGAGCGCGCTGGCTGATTCCGAGAATCTCGACCTTTCTCGCGGCCAACCCCCGGATCACCGTGCATTTCAACACACGCCTGCCCGGCGCTTTCGATTTCGACGGAAGCGATCTCGACGCCGCGTTTCACTTCGGCGAACCGGTCTGGCCGGGCGCCGTCCTGCACCTGCTCAGGCCCGACGAGGTGGTCGCCGTCGCCTCTCCGCGCCTGCTTGTCAAACAGCGCACAATCGGGACCCCGTATCGGCGTCCAATCGGGACCCCTCTGAGCGGTCGAAGAAGGGCGGCAGCGCTCGCCCCGACGTAGCTGGTCGGGGTTGCGCAGTCGGGGCGAGCGCGGTTTGGCAAGCGCA
>CAISEY010000100.1 GCA_903884435.1 uncultured Hyphomicrobiales bacterium
AGATCGGATTCCGCTCTAGCCGATGAGTTGCGAATCTTTGCCGCGTGCTACCCCGGTGCTACCCAGAAACGACGGGCAGCCAACGGCGAGCGAATCGCGAAACCAAACAACCAATGTATTCAATGAGTTAAATGGCGCGCCCGAAGAGATTCGAACTCCTGACCCCCAGATTCGTAGTCTGGTGCTCTATCCAGCTGAGCTACGGGCGCGCGCCAGTCGCTTTTCGCCATTCAAGTGGCGCCGCGACGGAGCCGGCGTTGGCCGGCGTGGGCATCGTTTAGCGGGTTGCCCCGGGCTTTGCAACCGGCTTTCGCGACCTGTTTTCCGGCGCGTGAAAGCCCCCATCATGGCGGGGTTTTCGTCGCTCCGGGGCCGCCGTTTCCCCGCTTGCGCCCGCGCGGCAGGGGCAGGACCAGGCGGAAAGTCGCGCCGCCCAGCGAATCGGCGGGCTCTTCGACGAGCGTCAGTTCGCCGCCCTGGGCCCGCGCCAGATCCGCCGCGATCGACAGGCCGAGCCCCGTGCCGCCGGGACGTCCGGAACTCTGGAAGGCGGCGAAGAGCCGCGCCCGCGCCTGCGCCGGCACGCCGGGCCCGTTGTCGGCCACCTCGATCACGGCCTGGCCATTTCCGGCGCGCGCCCGCACGCGCACCATTGGCGCGCGCCCCGGCTCGGGCCCCGCGTTTTCCAGCGCGTCGACCGCGTTGCGGCACAGATTGAGCAGCACCCGGAACACCTGCTCGGAATCCGCGCGCACCTCGAAATCGACCGGCGTATCGTTGATGATGTCGACGCGCCCGATCCCGGGAGGGCAGACGGTCTCGATCGCGTCCGCGACGAGCGGCCTGAGCGCGACCCTCGCGAATTTCGGCGGCCGTTCGACGGCGCGGCCATAAACCAGCGTCGACTGGCAAAAGGCGATGGCGCGGTCGAGCGTCGCCACGAGTTTTGGCGCGAGCCGCCGTCCCAGCGGATCGGACAGTTCCGACAGGCGGTCTGACATGAGCTGCGCCGACGCCAGCATGTTGCGAAGATCGTGATTGATTTTCGCCACCGCGAGGCCGAGAGCGGCGAGCCTCTTCTTCTGGTTCAGTTCCTCGACGAGCGTGCGTTGCATGACGGCGAGGGCGTCCTCGGCGACGCCGATTTCGTGGGTGCGCCCGGAGGGCTCGATGATGCGCGCGGCGTTTTCGGGGTCGGCTCCGAATTGCAGGATGCTCGAGGTCAGCCGCCGCACCGGGCGCAGCACCATCAGGTTGATTGCGAGAACGGCGAGGCTCGCGACAATCGCCGAAATGAAAAGCGACAACAGCAGGATGTTGACGGAATAGCCGAACATCGCGGCGCGCAGGGGCGTCTCGTCGATGGTGATTTCGATGTATTCCGCGCCCATCGGCGCGGCGCTCGTCACGTTGAGAATGCGGCCCGCCGGCGCGGCGAGGGTCCGGAAGGCGGCGATTATCGACTCCCACGGACCGGGGTCGCGCAGGTCGAACCGGTCGTCGATCTGTGGCGGCATGTCGTTCGCCGCGAGCAGGCGGCGCGTGTCCTTCGTCTTGAGCACGATGGTTTTCGCGCCGACGCTCGCGAGAATCGAGGCGGCGAGTTCCTCGGGCACCATGTCGGCGGGCGCCGCCTCGAAGACCATCGCCGCCGTGTAGGCGGCGCTCAACCTGTCGCGCAGCCAGTTGTTGCGGAAATTGGCGATGGACGGCACGTAAATCGCGATTTCCGTCAGCATCACGAAACAGATCACGAGCGCGAGCAGACGGCTGGCGAGGCCAAATCCGACGGGCCTCGCGTTCGCCGACGGGGCGTCCGCCGGCTGGCCGTCTCCGGAGTTCGCGCGAGCTTTTTCCAGCATCCGGGCCTTATCCGAAACGGCGCAGAAAGCGCAACGCGCGGCCGAGCCACGGGTTGCGCAGACTCGCGGCGAAAGCCGAGGTCGCCGCGCGTTTGGACGCCTCGGACAGCGTGAGGTATGGCAACACGACGCTCGCGATGTCTCCCAGTTTCATGTTCTTCGAAATCGCGAGCTGCCAGAACGCGATGAGTTCGCCGGCGCGCGGCCCGACGATGCCCGCGCCAAGAATCTCGCCGCGTTTCGAGGCGATGACCTTCACGTGGCCCTCCGTCGCGCGCTCGGCTTGCGCGCGGTCGTTCTCGCTGAAGGGCCAGCGATACACGCGGATGTCGCCGCGCGCCTTCCGCGCTTCGGCCTCGGTCAGTCCCGCGGCGGCGATTTCCGGGTCGGTATAGGTCACGCGCGGAATCAGCCGCGGCTCCATCTTCACGCGCAGGCGAAACAGCGTCGCGCGCAGCACGAGACCCGCGTGGTAATTCGCGGCGTGGGTGAATTGCGCGCCGCCCGCGACGTCGCCGATGGCGTAAACGCGCCGGTTGCTGGTGCGCAGGCTCGCGGACACCGCGACCCCCTCGCGGCCGTAGGCGATCCCCGCGGCGTCGAGCCCCATGTTCTCGACGTTGGGCCGCCGTCCCGCCGCGAGCATGAGATGCGACCCGTCGATGGCCTCTCCGCCATCGGGGCCGGAGAGCACGACGCGCACGCCCGTCCCGCGCGGCTCGACGCGCGCGATGGAGACGCCCTCGCGCAACTCGACTCCTTCCTCGCGCAGGCGGCGGATGACGACGCTCGAAAGTTCCGGATCCTCGCGCGCCAGAACGCTCGCCGCCTCGAGGATCGTCACGGCTCCGCCGAGCCGCCGGAACGCTTGCGCCAGCTCCACGCCGATCGGGCCGCCGCCGACGATCAGCAGCTTGTCCGGCAAGGCGGTCAGGTCGAAGATGCTTTCATTGGTGAGCGGACGCACGTGTTCGAGGCCGGGAATTGGCGGGATCGCCGGGGACGAGCCGGTCGCGATGACGAACCGCCGGGCCCTGATCTCGAAGGGGCCGGCCTCGAGCGCGGTCTTCGAAACAAAACGTCCGGCGGCGCGGATCACGCGCGCGCCGAGCGCCTCGAACCGCGCTTGTGAGTCGTTGGGCGCGATCGCCCCGATCACGCCGCGGACATGCGCGTGGACGCGCGTGAAATCGATCTCCGGCTCGACGGAGCGCGGACCGAAGGGCGAGGCGCTTCGCATGACGTGGGCCGCGTGGCCGGCGGCGATCAGCGCCTTCGAGGGCACGCAGCCGCTGTTGAGGCAGTCGCCGCCCATGTCGCCCTTCTCCACGAGCACGACGGGCGCGCCCATCATCGCGGCCGCTGCGGCGACGGAGAGCCCGCCGGAGCCGGCGCCGATCACGCAGAGATCTGGCCGCAGGATTTCCGCCATGCTCATTCCGCCGTTTTGGCTGGCCGGCGCCAGCGCCGCAGGGCCACGGGAACGAGGGCGACGAGCCCGAGCGCGGCGAAGGCGATGATGAGTTCGCGCGTCACGAGCTGTCCGGGATAGACATGCGCCTTGCACTCCGCGGCCCCGCTGGCGAGGCAGGCCGCGTAAGCCTCCTTTTGCGCCGCGACGACGGAATCGAGGCCGGCGCCGGCGAAGGAATAGGCGAGGGTGCCGGGCATGATTCCGACGAAGGTGGTCCAGACGAACGTCCACGGGGGCACGTCGAGCAGCGCCGGCGCGAGGTTGACGAGCCAGAACGGAAACACCGGAACGAGCCGGAGAAACAGCAGATAGGAGACCGCGTCGCGCTCGAAGCCCTCGCGGAAACGCGCCAGCGAAGGCCCGGCCCGTTCGCGCATGAGTTCGCCGAGGCTCGATCGCGCCGCCAGAAAAATCAGCGTCGCGCCAGCGGTCGCGGCGAACGTGGTGATCGCTCCGCCGGCGAGGCCGCCGAACAAAAAGCCGCCGGCGATCGTCAGCAGCAGCGCGCCGGGCAGGGAGACCGCCACCGAGCCGGTGTAAACGCCCGCGTAGAGCGCCATGGCCGCGAAACGGTGCGCCTCGACGAACCCCTGGAGCGCGTCGCGGCTCGACAGCAGGTTTTCGAAGGTCAGCCGCCGGTGCGCGCCGCTGGCGAGGAGCGCGCCGGTGGCCAGAATAATCGCGGCGAGCGGCGCGAATCGCAGGAAGGGCGATCGCCGGGCGGGCGTCGCGGGGTCCGTGTTCCTGGCGGTGGGCGAGCTCGGCATCGGGAGACCATAGCGCGGCGCCGCGAGATAAACAGCCCCGCCGTATATGAACTCGGCGCGAGCGGCGCGTGAACATTCCGCCGCCGCCCGCCGACTTGCCGTTGACTTGCGCCCCGGGGCTCCCCTATAAGGCCGCACGAATTCGGCCCGTGCCGGCGTCGGATGTTCGCGCGTTTCTGGACGCGCGGGCGGACGGCGTGGCGCGTCAGGCCGGCAAACCCTATTGAACAACTGGACCGCCGTCGGGCTTCTCGCAAGCGTCCGCGCGTCCCGAAACGACCGGAGCGACCCGTGAAGCGGACCTTTCAACCCAGCAAGATCGTGCGCAAGCGTCGCCATGGTTTCCGTGCGCGCATGGCCACCGTTGGCGGTCGCAAGGTTATCGCGGCTCGCCGCGCGCGTGGCCGCAAGCGCCTTTCGGCCTGAACAGGCCATTTCTCCAGCGCGAGGAGCGGCCCGATGACCGCTCGGGACCAGACGGGACAAAAGCCCGCCATCGTTCCCTCGCGGCTCAAGAAGCGCGCTGACTTCGTCGCCGCGAGCAAGGGCCGGCGGTTCCACGCTGGTGGTTTTACGTTGCAATCGGCGAAGCGCTCCGTCGCCGCGCCGGACGTCGCCCGGATCGGGCTGACAGTCACGAAGAAGACCGGAAATTCCGTGGTGCGGAACCGGATTCGCCGCCGCCTCCGCGAAGCGCTGCGAACCGGCGCCGGAGCCGCGACCGATCCGTCGCATGACTACGTTATCGTGGCGCGGCGCGAACTTCTTTCGGCGAATTTCGCCGCGCTTGGCGCGGGACTCGCCGCCGCGTTCCAGAAAATTCATTCGCCGCGCCCGCCGCGCGGCTCCCGCGCAAACTGACGGCGGCGGCGACGCGGCCGGAACCTCCAGAGCAGGCATTTTCCGCACATGCGTGAAGACCAGAAAAACCTCTTCCTGGCGATGGGCCTGTCCCTGCTGGTGATCGTGCTTTGGCAGTATTTCTACGCGGCCCCGAAACTGGAGCGGGCCCGGGAGACGACCGCCCAGGTGCAGAACCAGCAAGCGCCGGTCGCCCCCGCGTCCGGGACCGCGACGCCCGGCGCGGCGACGCCCGCCCCGGCGCCGGGAGTCGCGCCCGCCGCGGCGCCGGAGGTCGAGATGACCCGCGAGGCCGCGCTCGCCGCGAGCCCGCGCGTCGCCATCGACGCGCCCGGCCTCAAGGGCAGCATCGCGCTGAAGGGCGGGCGGATCGACGACGTTTCGCTGAAAGCCTATCGGGAAACCGTCGATCCCGGCAGCGCGAACATCGTGCTGATGTCCCCGGCCGGATCGCCGCATCAATATTACGCCGACACCGGTTTCGTCGGCGCTCCGGGCTCGGGAGTCGCCACGCCGAAGGCCGACACCCTCTGGACGGCGGATTCGAACACGCTCACGGCGGAGAAGCCGTTGACGCTGACCTTCGACAATGGCGCGGGCCTCGTGTTTCGCCGGGTGATTTCGGTCGACGACCGCTACATGTTTTCCGTGAAGGACAGCGTCCAGAACACCGGAGCCGCTCCGGTCGATCTCTTCCCCTACGCGCTCGTCGCGCGGCGCGGCAAGCCGGCTCTCGCGGGTTACGCGGTGCTGCACGAGGGGTTCGTTGGCGTGGTCGGCGATTCCCGCGTTCAGGAATACACCTACGACTCCATCGAGAAGGAGACGAAGGCGACCCGGCTTTACGAGGGAACCGGCGGCTGGCTCGGCATCACCGACAAATACTGGGCGACCGCGGTCATTCCCGATCAGGCGCGGAACTTCAAGGGCAGGTTCTCCTCCACCGGCGGGCCGGTCAAGACCTACCAGAGCGACGTGCTGGGCGACGCGGTGACCGTCGCGCCCGGCGCTTCCGCCGACGCGACCGCGCGGATTTTCGCCGGCGCCAAGGAAACAAAGACCATCGACGACTATCAGGCCTCGCTCGGCATCAAGAACTTCGACCTGATGATCGACTGGGGCTGGTTCTACTTCATCACCAAGCCGCTGTTCTGGCTGATCGACTGGATTTACAAATTCGTCGGCAACTTCGGCGTCGCCATCCTCGTCGTCACGGTTCTGGTCAAGGCCCTGTTCTTCCCGCTCGCCAATCGCAGCTACATGTCGATGGCGAAGATGAAGGCGGTGCAGCCGCAAATGGAGGCGATCAAGGTTCGCTACGCCGACGACAAGGCGAAGCAGCAGCAGGAGTTCATGGAGCTCTACAAGCGCGAGGGCGTCAATCCCGTCGCCGGCTGCCTGCCGATCATGCTGCAAATCCCGGTGTTCTTCGCGCTCTACAAGGTGATTTTCATCACCATAGAAATGCGTCAGGCGCCGTTCTTTGGCTGGATCAGGGATCTTTCAACCCCGGATCCGACGAACATCTTCACGCTCTTCGGGCTGATTCCCTTCGATCCCACGCAATTGCCGGTGATCGGACAGTTCCTGCATCTCGGAATCTGGCCGGTGATCATGGGCGTCTCGATGTTCATCCAGATGAAGATGAATCCCGAGCCCGCCGATCCCGTGCAGAAGCAGATGTTCTCCTACATGCCCATTATTTTCACCTTCATGCTGGGCGCTTTCCCGGCTGGCCTCGTGATTTACTGGACCTGGAACAACACGCTTTCGGTGACGCAGCAGGGCCTCATCATGAAGAAGGCCGGCGTGAAGATCGAATTGTGGGACAATCTCCGCAAGCTTTTCAAAAAGGCGCCGGCGTGACCGGCGGGAGGGCCGGACGATGAACGATCCGGCCGCGCCGCGCGACTTCGTCGAGGAAGGGCGCAAGCTCTTCGCGGGGCCGTGCGATTTCATCTGGGCCGCCGCGAAAATCGACGGCCTGCCGCCCATGGGCCCGCCGGAGATCGCCTTCGCCGGGCGCTCCAACGTCGGCAAGTCCTCGCTCGTCAACGCGCTCACCGGGCGCAAGACCCTGGCGCGCACGTCGCAGACGCCGGGCCGCACCCAGCAACTCAATTTCTTCGTGCTGGGAGAAGACCGGCTGCGCCTCGTCGACATGCCCGGCTATGGCTACGCGGCGGTCGGCCGCAAGAAGGTCGGCGAATGGACGGAGCTCGCCCACGCCTATCTGCGCGGGCGGGCGACGCTTCTGCGCGTGTTTCTGCTCGTCGATGGCCGCCACGGACTGAAGGACGTCGATCTCGAGACGATGAAACAGTTCGATCGCGCCGCCGTGTCCTACCAGGTGATCCTGACGAAGCGCGACGCCGTGAAAAAGGCGGATCAGGACCAGCGCGTGGCCGCGACGCTCGCGAGCCTCGCCCGCAGCCCGGCGGCCTTTCCCGAGGTGATCTTCACCTCGGCGGAGACGGGGGAGGGGATACCGGAGTTGCGCGCCGCCATCGTGCGGCTGCTGGCGGAGCGGGGGAACTGAACCGCCGCGCCCCGCGCATTGAGCTTGTCGCCGCGACCCGCTAGAACGCCGCGATCTCCCGCGCCGGACCCGCCATGACCGATTCTCCCAAAGCCAGCCCCCAGCATCAGGCCGAAATCCTCATGCAGGCGCTGCCGCACATGCTGCGCTATGACGAAGCCATCATCGTGGTGAAATACGGCGGCCACGCTATGGGCGACGAGAGCGTGGCGAAGAGTTTCGCGCGCGACATGGTCTTGCTGGAACAATCGGGCGTCAATCCCGTCGTCGTCCACGGCGGCGGCCCCCAGATTGGCGCCATGCTGAAGAAGCTCGGCATCCAGTCCGAGTTCGCCTCGGGCCTGCGCGTCACCGACAAGGCCACCGTCGAGATCGTCGAGATGGTGCTGGCCGGCTCCATCAACAAGCAAATCGTCGGCTTCATCAACAACGAGGGCGGGCGCGCCATCGGCCTGTGCGGCAAGGACGGCAACATGGTCGTCGCGACCAAGGTCACGCGCGTCATGGACCCGGCCTCGAACACCGAGATCGGCGTTGATCTCGGCTTCGTCGGCGAGCCCTCGAAGGTGGACACGACCGTGCTGGGCCAGGTGCTGGGCCGGGAACTGATTCCCGTGCTGGCTCCTGTGTGCCAGGGCGCGGACGGCGAGACCTACAACGTCAACGCCGACACGTTCGCCGGCGCCATCGCCGGCGCGCTGAAGGCCAAGCGACTGCTGTTCCTGACCGACGTGCCCGGCGTGCTCGACAAGAACAAACAGCTCATCAAGGAACTCAGCGTCGGGCAAATCCGCGCGCTGATCGCCGACGGCACCATCACCGGCGGCATGATTCCGAAGGTTGAAACCTGCATCTACGCCATCGAGCAGGGCGTCGAGGGCGTCGTCATTCTCGACGGGCAACAGCCGCACGCGGTGCTGGTGGAATTGCTCACCGACGGCGGCGCGGGAACGCTCATCACCCGGTGAGCGCGCTCGCGCGCCCTCCGGCGGCGAACTCCTGAAGGACGCATGGCGCTCGTCTGGCCACCCGTGAATTCCCTTCCCGCGGCTCCAGGTCTCGGGGAGGAAATCCGCGCCCGCTTCACGGGCGTGGACGTCTGGGTCTTCGATCTCGACAACACGCTCTATCCGAGCGACAGCGATCTCTGGCCCAGGATCGACGCGCGCATCACGCTGTTTCTCGCGGAACTGTTCGGGCTCGACGGCATGTCGTCGCGCGCCCTGCAAAAGTTCTATTATCAAAAATATGGAACGACGCTGCGCGGACTGATGCTCGAACACGACGTGAGCGCGGAGGAGTTTCTCGCCTTCGTCCACGACATCGACAGGTCCGGCCTCGCGCCAAACGAATCGCTGGCGAAAGCCATCGCCGCGCTTCCCGGCCGCCGTCTCATTCTCACCAACGGCTCGCGCGAACACGCGCTGCGCACGGCGGAAAAGCTCGGCATTCGCGACATGTTCGAGGACGTGTTCGACATCGTCGCCGCCGACCTCATGCCGAAGCCGGCGGCGGAAACCTACCAGCGCTTCTTCGACAAGCACGACGTCGAGCCCTCGCGCGCCGTGATGTTCGAGGACATCGCGCACAATCTTCTCGTTCCGCGGGCGCGCGGCATGCGCACGACGCTCGTCGTGCCGCGGATCGGCCAGACGGACCACCGGGAACCCTGGGAGATCGTGCGCGAGGCTCCCGCGCACGTCGATTTCGTCACCGACGATCTCGTCGGCTTCCTGCGGCTGGTGGCGCCCGGCGCCTGAAGCCTATTCCGCCGCGGCCGCGATCGTCGCCTGCGTTCCCGGCAGGTCGCGAATCTGCGGATAGACCTCTTTCGCGAACAGCGTCATGCTTTGCACGGTGCGTTTGTGATCGAGGAAGCCGGCCTGCTGCATCATCAGCAAGTGGTCGAACCCGCCGACGAGATTGTACATGCGCTTGACCTGGGCCGCGACCTGGTCCGGCGTGCCGTACATGACGACGCCCTGTTCGCGCTGCACTTCCAGCGGCACGCCGCGCATCAGGTCGGCGGTGCGCGAGCGCGGGTCGGCGAGCGACTTCATCGCCGCGACATTCGCCGCGACCGGCACGTAGCCTGGCGGATTGCGGAACTGCGGCTCGACCTTGGCCTTGAGATACCAGGTCAGTTCCTCGGCGCCCTTGCGCGCCTCCTCCTCGTTGTCCGCCGTGTAGACCAGCGGCATGAAGGCGAGGCCGCCGCCGCCGGGCTGGCCATTGTCGCGGTAACTGGCGCGATAGGCGGAAAACAGTTTCGTCACCGTGTCGTAGGGTTGCAGGAAGGTCGCGAAGACGAAGCCCTTCGACGCCGCCCGCCGGACGGATTCCACGTCGCTCGAGCCCGTGACCCAGACCGGCGGATGCGGCTGTTGGTAGGGCCGCGGCCACACGTTCACGGC
>CAISEY010000101.1 GCA_903884435.1 uncultured Hyphomicrobiales bacterium
ATGGTGACGCTCGCCTTCGGCACGATCGTGCAAATCCTTATCAACGAGATGACCGATCTCGGCCCGTGGCTCAATCATCTCGACCTGACGCATGGGCCGCTTGGCATCACGCTCACAACTCCGGTGCTGTTTGACTGGCGCGATCTTGGCGAGAAAATTCCGCTGTTTGACATGTCGATCAAGCGCGTGCGCGAAATTCAGTATTTTTATGTCGCGGTGTTCTTCCTTGGGCTGGCGATCATCATCGTCAACCGCATTCTGGCCTCGCGCCTTGGACGCGCGTTTGAAGCCTTGCGCGACAGTCCGATTGCGTCGGACTGCATGGGCGTCAGCGTCTACAAGCACAAGGTCATCGCTTTCGTCACAAGCGCAGCTTTCGCTGGCCTTGCGGGCGTGCTGTTCGCCTATTCGGAGCAATATATCGCGCCGAACAATTTCACCTTCGATCTGTCGATCCTGTTCCTGCTGGCTGTCACCATGGGCGGGCGAAAATCGCGTCTCGGGCCGATTCTTGGCGCCGCGATTGTTGTGTATCTGCCCAACCTTCTGTCGGACATAGAACTCTTCCGCCGTGTCGCGTTGATCATCGCTGTCGTCGCGGTGCTGGCCGGTGGATATTCGATGGTGAAGAATCCGGAGCAGCGTTTGCGCATCGCCATCCCCGTGGCGCTGTGTCTATGTTTCTATATTTTCTCGCTGTTCCTGCAGAAGATCACCGACTTCAAGCTCGCCATCTTCGGTGTGATGATCCTCTTCGTTGTGTATTATCTGCCCGACGGCATTGTCGGATTTCTCAAGCAATTGGTTGGCGCGTTCAAGCCGGACTGGGTGCGCACGCACGCTATCATCGACGCCCGGGGCGACGGGACGGACGCGATGACGCGTGCCTCGGTTATCGGCGCGAATGATAAACCGCTGCTGAATGTCGATAATGTCATCATGCAGTTCGGCGGCCTGCGCGCGCTCGATCAGGTGAGCCTTTCCGTCAAGCGCGGCTCCATTCATGGTTTGATCGGCCCGAACGGCTCGGGCAAGTCCACAATGATGAACGTGCTTACCGGCATCTATGTGCCGACATCGGGTTCGGTGGGGCTCGATGATGTTTCCCTGCAAGGGCTTAAATCACCCGAGATCGCCGCGCGCGGCGTGGCGCGCACGTTCCAGAACGTGCAATTGTTCGGCGAACTCACGCTGATCGAGAACGTGCTGGTGGGCCTGCACCACACCTACACATCGAACATCTTCTCCATCGCGCTGGGACTGGCTGGCGCCAAAGCGCAGGAGGAGGAGGCGCGACAACGCGCGGCGAGCATTCTGGCCTTCGTGGGCCTCGACAAGCTCGCCAACGAGGAGGCGCGCAACCTGCCCTATGGCAAGCAGCGCCTGCTCGAGATCGGCCGCGCGCTGGCGCTCGATCCGAAACTGTTGCTGCTCGACGAACCCGCCGCCGGCCTCACGGCGCCGGACATCCGCGAACTCGTGAGCATCATCCGCAAGATTCGCGACGAGGGCGTCACCATCATCCTCATCGAACATCACATGGACGTCGTCATGTCCGTCAGCGACACCGTCACGGTGCTGGATTTCGGCCAGAAGATCGCCGAGGGAAAGCCAGCGGAGGTTCAGGCCAATCCCAGGGTGATCGAAGCCTATCTCGGCGGCGCTTCCGCCACCGCCGCCTGAGGAGCGCGCCATGCTGATCGTTGAAAATCTCGTCGCGGGCTATGGCAAGGTCCAGGTGCTCCGCGGCGTCAGCATCGAGGTGCCCCGGGGCCGGCTCGTCACGCTGATCGGCTCCAACGGCGCCGGCAAGACGACGACTCTGCGCGCCATTTCCGGCATGATCCAGCCCGTCTCGGGAACCATCCGGCTCGGCGGCGGCGACATCGCGGGCCTGCCCTCCCACCAGATCACCCGTCGCGGACTCGCCCATTCGCCCGAGGGCCGCCGCGTCTTCCCGACGCAATCGGTCACGGACAATCTGCTGCTCGGCGCCTTTCCGCGGTTGACGGGGTCGCGCCCCAGGGGCGACACGGCGGCGGATCTCGACAGGATGTTCGATCTGTTTCCCCGCCTCAAGGAGCGGCGCGAGCAACTCGCCGGCACGCTCTCGGGCGGCGAGCAGCAAATGCTCGCCATGGCGCGCGCGCTCATGCTGAACCCGGACGTTCTGCTGCTCGACGAACCCTCCATGGGCCTCGCGCCGAAACTCGTCGAGGAAGTGTTCTCCACCATCGCGCGGCTCAAGGAGCGGCGGACGACAATGTTGCTCGTCGAGCAATTCGCCGCCGCCGCGCTGGAAGTGGCGGACTTCGGCTACGTGATGGAAAATGGCGCGATCAGCGCTTCGGGACCGTCCGCGAAGCTGCGCGACGACCCCGCCGTGCGCGCCGCCTACCTCGGCTCGGCGCACTGAGGCGGGCGTTCGGGCCTCGCGTCAGCCTTGGCCCGCCAGCCGCTCCACTCGCGCTCCGCAGGCCACCAGCTTCTGCTCGAGATGTTCAAAGCCGCGGTCGAGATGATAGACTCTGTGGACGATCGTCTCGCCTTCGGCGGCGAGCGCCGCGATGACGAGCGACACCGACGCGCGCAGGTCGGTCGCCATCACCGGCGCGCCCTTCAGCGTTTCGACGCCTGTGACGATGGCCGCGTCGCCGTCGAGGCGGATTTTCGCGCCGAAGCGGGCCAGCTCCTGGACGTGCATGAAACGGTTTTCGAAAATCGTCTCGGTGATGCGCGAGACGCCCTTCGCCCGCGTCATCAGCGCCATGAACTGCGCCTGCAAATCCGTGGGAAAGCCCGGGAAGGGCGCCGTCGAGACATCGACGGGGCTGATCCCAGCGCCGTTGCGGCGCACGCGAATCCCCTCGTTGGTGGAGGTAATCTCCGCGCCGCTCGCGGTCAGCGCGTCGAGCGCCGATTGCAGCAATTCGGGCCGGGCGCCCTCGAGCAGCACGTCGCCGCCGGTCATCGCCACGGCCATGGCGTAGGTGCCCGCCTCGATGCGGTCGGGCAACACGGCGTGGCGCGCGCCGCCGAGCCGCGGCACGCCCTCGATCTCGATGGTGGAGGCGCCCGCGCCGCGGATTTTCGCGCCCATCTTCACGAGGCAATCCGCGAGATCGACGATCTCGGGTTCGCGCGCCGCGTTGTGGATGACGGTGTGTCCACGCGCCAGCGCCGCCGCCATCAGCGTGACGTGGGTGCCGCCGACGGTCACCTTGGGGAAGTCGATCTCCGCGCCGCGCAGGCCCTTCGGCGCCTTCGCGATGACATAGCCCGCCTCGATGTCGATGCTGGCGCCAAGGCTCTCGAGCGCCATCAGCAGCAGATCGACGGGCCGCGTGCCGATGGCGCAGCCGCCGGGCAGGGAGACCTTGGCCTCGCCCATGCGCGCCAGCAGCGGCGCGACGACCCAGAAACTCGCGCGCATCTTCGAGACGAGTTCGTAGGGGGCCGTGGTGTCGACGATGTCGCGCGCGTGCAGGTGAAGCGTGCGGCCGGCGGTTTGAGCGTCGCCGGGTTTCTTGCCGTCGATCTTGTAGTCGACGCCATGGTTCTGGAGGATGCGCAGCAGCGAGGAAATGTCCGCGAGGCGCGGCACGTTCTCCAGCGTCAGCGGCTCGTCGGACAGCAGCGAGGCGATCATCAGCGGCAGGGCCGCGTTCTTGGCGCCGGAAATCGGAATGGAGCCATTCAGGGCGGCGCCGCCGACGATGCGAATTCGATCCATGGGTCCTCGCTGCCGGGCGCTCGCCCGAACACTGGATGGCGGATCCCGCGCCCCGCCGGGAATCACCGCGGAAAGTCTTGCTATAGGCCGCGCCGGGCCGGCGAAACAAGGGCGGCGCGCGGGCCGGTCACGCGGTCGGGTCCGGCTCCCCGTCGGGCTCGTCGTCCGGGGCGGCGCCGGCCCGCGCCCGCGTCGCCGCCTTGCGCCGCTTGAGGTTCTCGCGCAGCGCCGCGGCGACGCGCTCCGCCGCCCGCGCTTTCGCGATGGCCTTGCCATGGTCGGCTGGCGGAGCGGGTTTGGGCGCGTCGGTCGTCATCGCCCGCATCTAGGGGAAAGCGGCCCTGCATTTCAAGACGCGCCAGGCGCTTGCCACCCGGTTCCCCCTGTGGCACAAGCCGCCCGCTCGCCGGACGGGGTCGCGACTCGCCGGACGAAGGCTGCGGTAGCTCAGTGGTAGAGCACTCCATTGGTAATGGAGAGGTCGAGAGTTCAATCCTCTCTCGCAGCACCAGTTAATCCAATAAAATCAACGTTTTAGCAAAATCCCCCAACCCCCAAAGTAGCATACTCAAGCCCTATGCTACTCTTGCTCTACCCGCCCAAAGCCCGCATACTGTCAAACAGCAACAAAGCTGCGGGGAGTGGCTGTTGGCGGAAAAGCTGTTGGACACAGACGTATATGCAGGAAAATTCAGGCTGATTTGGTGGAAAAGGTTGGTGCGAGACCAATCAACAGCGCGATTGTCTGTATTAAACAGCAAAAGGGAAGCGCAACATGCGCCAGATCCTGTTGGTTGATTGAGCACAATACAAGGAGCCAATCGGAGGTTGTATTCCGGGGGGCGCGAGGAAGGTTCCTTCGATCATAAGGCGCCATCTGTTCTTCCTGCCCGGTTGTGCAGCTCCAACTATGACGCAAGGATGGTGCGCGCTGTTCCTCAAGATATCCGGCCCGATGTTTTGCGCGCTCTTGCATTCGGCTTGAGCGTAATGGGTGTCGCGATCACCTGCGCCTAACAAAATCAGACCATATCTCATTCATGGCGTTTTCGAAATGTCTTGCGAATCTTGCGGAATTGCATAACGGCGAATCTAGAAGTTGGTCCCGCAATCCGGCCCTGAGGAGCGCAAGCGATGAAAGGTCGGATGAATAGAAAACGGCCTTATTTAGATAATCCGTCTCGTCCGTGGCGATCCAACTCGATTGGCCGCAGTTATGGGCGATGGTCTCCCCATTATGCCCGATGAAACGATCGCCTTTTTTGGCGATTACGGGCACCCCCATCCAGAGGCCCTCGACGCTCGTTGTGCCACCTGGATAGGGAAAGGGATCAAGGGCGATATCGACCTTGTTGTAGGCTTCGAGGTAATCACTCCGGTCGGTCTGTCTTTCGAAAGTAAGTCGTTCGGTCGAAATTCCCAAAGAAGCAAACTGGGCAGTGACGCTTCTTACCAGGTCAGGATCGTGAAATTGCCCGGCCTTCATGAATAATCTGGAGCCCGCGATCGTGTGGAGAATGCGGACCCACAACA
>CAISEY010000102.1 GCA_903884435.1 uncultured Hyphomicrobiales bacterium
GGCAACGATTCTGCCACGGGTGTTGGTTTTACACGCAATCCCGGAACCGGAGAGAACAAAATTTATGGCGAGTACCTGGTCAACGCACAGGGCGAGGACGTGGTGGCGGGCATCCGCACGCCGCAGAACATCACCGAGAAGGCGCGCGTCGCCGCCCATTCCGACAAGCCGTCGATGGAGACGGTGATGCCGGACGTCTTCCACGAATTCGTCCGCGTGACGCAATTGCTGGAGAAGCACTACCGCGACATGCAGGACATGGAGTTCACCGTCGAGCGCGGCAAGCTCTTCATGTTGCAGACGCGCGGCGGCAAGCGCACCGCGAAGGCCTCGCTGAAGATCGCCGTGGACATGGCCAGCGAAGGGCTCATCACCCGCGAGGAGGCGATCACCCGCGTCGATCCGGCCTCCCTCGACCAGCTTCTGCATCCGACCATCGATCCGAAGGCCGAGCGCAAGATCGTCGCGACGGGATTGCCGGCCTCGCCCGGCGCCGCCAGCGGCGAAATCGTCTTCAATTCGGACGAGGCCGAGCAACTCAAGAACGCCGGACGCAAGGTCATCCTCGTGCGCGTCGAGACGAGCCCGGAGGACATTCACGGGATGCACGCCGCCGAGGGCATTCTGACGACGCGCGGCGGCATGACCTCGCACGCGGCGGTGGTCGCGCGCGGCATGGGCAAGCCCTGCGTCTCCGGCGCTGGCTCGATTCGCGTCGACTACGCCGCGCAGACCATGACCTCCGCCGGGCGCACGCTGAAGAAGGGCGCCATCATCACCATCGACGGTTCGACCGGCCAGGTGCTCGAGGGCGCCGTGCCGATGCAGCAGCCGGAACTCTCCGGCGATTTCGCCACGCTGATGGTCTGGGCCGACGCGGTGCGCCGCATGAAGGTGCGCGCCAACGCGGAAACGCCCGCCGACGCGCGCGTCGCCCGCGGTTTTGGCGCCGAAGGCATCGGCCTGTGCCGCACGGAACACATGTTCTTCGAGGGCGACCGCATCGTCGCCGTGCGCGAGATGATTCTCGCCGACGACGAGAAGGGCCGCCGCGCCGCGCTCGCGAAGCTGCTGCCGATGCAGCGCGAGGATTTCGCGGAACTCTTCGAGATCATGCACGGCTTGCCCGTGACGATCCGCCTGCTCGATCCGCCCTTGCATGAATTCCTGCCGCAGACCGAGGCGGAAATCGCCGAGGTCGCCGCCGCGATGGGGGTCGCCCCGGACAAGCTCGCGCGCCGCGCCGCCGAACTGCACGAGTTCAACCCGATGCTGGGTTTCCGCGGCGTGCGCATCGCCATCGCCTATCCGGAAGTCGCGGAAATGCAGGCGCGCGCCATCTTCGAGGGAGCCGTCGAGGCGGGCAAGCACACGGGCAAGCCCGTCACCGCCGAAATCATGGTGCCGCTGGTGATGACGAAGCCGGAGCTCGACATGACCAGGGCGCGCATCGTCGCCATGGCCGAAGCCGTCGCGAAGGAGACGGGAATCGTCGTGCCCTACCAGATCGGCACGATGATCGAATTGCCGCGCGCGGCGTTGCGCGCGGGCGAGATCGCGGAAACGGCGGAATTCTTCTCCTTCGGCACCAACGATCTCACGCAGACGACGCTCGGCATTTCGCGCGACGACGCGGCGTCCTTCCTCGGCCCCTACACGCAGAAGGGGATTCTCGCCGCCGACCCCTTCGTGACGCTCGATCAGGAAGGCGTCGGCGAACTCGTGAAGATCGCCGCCGAACGCGGCAGGGCGACGCGCCCGGGCATGAAGCTCGGCATTTGCGGCGAGCACGGCGGCGATCCCGCCAGCATCGCCTTCTGCGAAAGGATCGGCCTCGACTACGTCTCCTGCTCGCCGTTCCGCGTTCCCATCGCCCGGCTCGCGGCGGCGCAGGCGGCGCTCGGGAAAAAGGCCGCCAGCACGGCGTGAACGCGGGCGCGCGACTCGATTGAACGCCATCGGGCCCGCGCCTCGCGCGGGCCCTGCTTCATTCTGGCACGGCGCCCCGCGGGACGCCGGTAACCGCTCCTCAAGCATAACGGGAGATAAACGAAGGCGAGTGGTTCGCCCGGCTCGCGCGTGACTTCCGTTCACGCCCGTCCGGCGATTGGTCGAATTGGCCTGACGCCCCGGCGTCGGCCATCAACGTTGCGCGGGTTGCGTATGAGTCGGTCAATTGTCGGTTGGGCGTTTCGCGTCATGGCGCCGTGGTGCTGGGGGTTCGGGCTCCTGGTCTCCTTCACCGCGGTCGCCGGTCAGGACAATTCCATCGGCGCCTCCATGGCGCTGCTCTCGGCCCGGCGCGTCCTTGCGCCCGCCGATCTCATGACCCCGACGCCGGGAGAATCCGACAGGCCTCGCCTGCCGCGCGCGCCAGGCGTCCGCCTCGCCGCCCTCAGAACCGGCGATCCCGACGAATTGCTGGCCCAACCCGACGAAATCGAACCCCGCCGCGATCTCAAGCGCCACGTCGCCGCCTTCCCCGCGCCCGACCGCACCCGCAGGGGCGATCCGGCCATCGGCCTTCGCCCGACCTTCGACGCGAAACTGCGCCGGCGCGGATCGCTCGCGGCGTCCCGGCTCGACGATCTCCTGTTCGGTTCGACCGAATATCTGGCGTTTTCGGGCTTCGCCTCGCCGGCGTCGCCGGCGACCGCGCCCGGCTCCTCCACGTCCGAAGATTTCACGCCGGGAGAATTTTCTTCCGGCGCCACGGCTCCGGCGCAAGGCGCCAATTCGCCCGCCCAGCCCGGCGCGGCGCCAACCCTTGTCTTTTCGGCTCCCGCGCTGGCGTCGAGGCACGATGGCTCCACCCCGGCGGTTCCGCGCGCGGTCGCGCTCGGCTCGACCACGCCAGCTCCGCTCGACCGCACGCCCGTCGAGATCGTCGAAATTCCCGCCGGGCCCGATCCGGGCGCCGCGAACGGCAAGACGCCGAACTCAACGCGCGTCGCCCGCGGACCGGATCGGCCCGACTACGCCTCGCTGATCGATCAGGATCGCGCCGGCAGCGAGGAGCGCTGTCTGGCCGAAGCCATTTATTTCGAGGCGCGCAGCGAACCCGAGGAAGGCCAGGCCGCCGTCGCGCAGGTGGTGCTGAACCGGGTGCGAAGCGGTCTTTATCCTCAAAGCGTCTGCGGCGTCGTCTACCAGAACCGGAACCGGCGCATGGCCTGCCAGTTCTCCTTCGCTTGCGAAGGCAAGGCCCTGCGAATCAGCGAGCCGGAGCCGTGGCGGACGGCGGTGCGAATCGCCGGCGAGGTGCTGCGTGGCCAGACCTACATTTCGGACGTCGGCGCCTCGACCCATTATCACGCGAACTACGTGCGGCCGCGCTGGGCCCGCGCTCTCAAGAAGACCGACACGATCGGTTCGCATGTCTTTTACCAGCTCAGGCCGGGCCAGACCTGACGCCGCGGGCGTCAGCCAAACAAATCGCCCCGGGCCTTCCCCCGGAGCCGCGGCTTCGGCCGCTCCACGGGCCCGCGCGGCGTCTGGATCGACGGATTGTCGTTCGCGACCCTGTTCACGTCGGTCCCGATCGGGACGAATTCCAGCACGTCGTCTTCCGCCGGACGCATCAGAACGCCGGCCTCCCGCGCGTCAACGGCGTCGCAATCGAGCCAGCGGTCGAAATCCGCGGGCTCCAGAATCACCGGCATGCGCTCGTGGATGGCGGCCATCGCGCCGTTCGCCGCGGTCGTGACGATGCAGCCTGTGTCGACTTCCTCGCCGTTGGGTCCGCTCCAGGTCTCCCACAGGCCCGCGAGCGCCATGGGGGCGCCGTCCCGCCGGCGGATCAGGAAGGGCTCCGCCGGCGGACCGCCCTTGCGCTTGCCGCCCGGCGGCCTTCGCCATTCATAGAAGGCGTCGGCGATGAAAATGCAGCGGCGGCGCTTCAACGCGTTGCGAAAACTCGCCTTTTCCGCGACCGTTTCGGCGCGGGCGTTGATCACGAGCGGAAAATCCTTCGGATCCCGGACGAACCCCGGCAGGAATCCCCAGCGCACCAGCACGAAATGACGTTGCGCGCCGCCCGAGGGCTCCCTCTCGAGACGAACGACGGGCACGGGCTGCGTCGGCGCGATATTATATCGCGGCGGGAAATTTGGCTGCTCGACGTAGCGAAAGAACGCCCGGACGGCCTCCGGAGGGAGCGTAATCGCAAATCGTCCACACATTGCCGCCCGTCCCGCGAAATCCGATATTTCCAAGATAAATCAGCATCAAGCTAATTCTGGAAAGAAATCCTTATGAATCACGGCTTATTCTAGGTCTTCTAATTCAGCCCCGTGAAGGCCCGGTGATGAGCCAGACCGCCAAGAAATTCGTTGAACAGCCCGCCGACGAACCCTTCGGGGAAACCGAGGCGCGCGCGAGGGCCCTCGTCAATCCGGCGTCGGGCCTCGCCAACGACTACCTCAACATTTTCAACGAACTGGTCATGCTCGTCGAGCAATTGCCGGATATTCCCGAATTCGCCGACGACATTCTCGCCTGGCGGCCGCGCAGCTATCAGGAATATTTCGCGGCCTCGACGCTTCCC
>CAISEY010000103.1 GCA_903884435.1 uncultured Hyphomicrobiales bacterium
CCGTCCTCGCCGTCGCCGAGCTCCTTCTGGATGGCCTTCATCTGCTCGTTCAGATAATATTCGCGCTGGGTCTTCTCCATCTGGCGCTTGACGCGCGTGCGGATGCGCTTCTCGACCTGAAGGACCGAGACCTCGCTTTCCATCAACGACAGGCACTTTTCGAGACGCTTCGCGACCGCGGGCATTTCGAGAATCGCCTGCTTGTCGCCAATCTTCACGGCGAGATGCGAGGCGACGGTGTCGGCGAGCTTGGAGAAATCCTCGATCTGGCCGACGGCGGCGACAACCTCGGGCGAGACCTTCTTGTTCAGCTTCACGTAGCCTTCGAATTCGCTGACGACGGAGCGCGCCAGCGCCTCGACCTCGATCTTCTCGCCGGCGTCGTCGGCGATGACCTCGGCGGAGGCCTCGTAATATTCATCCGCGCGGATGTAATTGCGCACGCGGGCGCGGGCCGCGCCCTCGACCAGCACCTTGACGGTGCCATCGGGCAGCTTGAGCAATTGCAGCACGGTCGCGACGGTGCCGGTGGTGAAAATCGCGTCCGTCGCCGGATCGTCGTCGGCGGCGTTTTGCTGGGTCGCGAGAAGGATGAACTTGTCCGCCTTCATCACCTCTTCCAGCGCGCGAATGGATTTTTCGCGGCCGACGAAAAGGGGCACGATCATGTGCGGGAACACGACGATGTCGCGCAACGGCAAAACCGGATAGTTCTCGATCGCGCCGGGCTTCGCGGGGGTACGCTTCTGGGTGCTCATTTTGTCTGTCCTGTCTCCTGACGCGTCGCGGGCTCCCTGGAGCCGCCCGCGAGCGCGAGGCGCCGACCGCAACAAAGCACGATTCGCCGGGAATGCGATGCCTTGCCTGTGGACTGCACCCTGCCGTGAAGCCTCGAAAGCGCTTCCGGCCTACCGGTTACAGGCTCGCCCCTTCTCCCCTCGGGGATATTCGGGTCCGCCCAACCGCACAACGCCTACATGGCGCGGCGCCCGACCGGTTTCAAGATTGCAACGCGTCCGAACGAAGACACGGGCGGGACGACAGAACCGCGGCGATCACGCGCTCGCGCCGCCAGCCTTCTCGGTCCGCTCGGAATAGATGTAGAGCGGACGCGCCTTGCCCTCGATGACCTCGGGGCCGATGACGACCTGCTCCACGCCCTCGAGGCCGGGAAGATCGAACATCGTGTCGAGCAGGATGCCCTCCATGATCGAGCGCAGGCCGCGCGCGCCGGTCTTGCGCTCGATGGCCTTGCGGGCGACGACGTTGAGCGCCTCGTCCTGGAAGGTGAGCTCGGTGTTCTCCATCTCGAAAAGGCGCTGATATTGCTTGACGAGCGCGTTCTTCGGCTCGGTCAGAATCTTCTTCAGCGCGTCCTCGTCGAGGTCTTCCAGGGTGGCGATGACCGGGAGACGGCCGACAAATTCCGGAATGAGGCCAAACTTCAGCAGATCCTCCGGCTCGACCTGGCGGAACACCTCGCCGGTGCGCCGCTCTTCCGGGCCCTGAACGCGCGCGTGAAAGCCGATCGACGTGCCCTTGCCGCGGGCCGAGATGATTTTCTCGAGACCCGAGAAGGCGCCGCCGCAAATGAACAGGATGTTGGTCGTGTCGACCTGCAGGAACTCCTGCTGGGGATGCTTGCGGCCACCCTGCGGGGGAACGCTCGCGACCGTGCCTTCCATGATCTTCAGAAGGGCCTGCTGGACGCCCTCGCCCGAGACGTCGCGGGTGATCGAGGGATTGTCCGACTTGCGGCTGATCTTGTCGATTTCGTCGATGTAGACGATGCCGCGCTGGGCGCGCTCGACGTTGTAGTCGGAGGCCTGGAGCAGCTTCAGGATAATGTTTTCCACGTCCTCGCCGACATAGCCGGCCTCGGTGAGGGTCGTGGCGTCGGCCATGGTGAAGGGCACGTCGAGAATGCGCGCCAGCGTCTGGGCGAGCAGCGTCTTGCCTGAGCCCGTAGGGCCGAGTAGGAGGATGTTGGACTTCGCGAGTTCGACGCGGTCGTCCTTGTTGCCGAGAGTGGTATCAGCCTGGACACGCTTGTA